>NZ_JBFUFU010000002.1:0-310131 GCF_056403275.1 Mycobacterium sp. P2_H7
CCTGGTGGCGATCGCACGCGACCGTGGCTGCACCCGACCCGGGTGCTTCGCCCCCGCCGACCACTGCCAGGCCAACCACGTCCACGACTGGGCCACCGGCGGCACAACCGATGCCGACACCATCATCCTGGGCTGCGGACCCGACAACCGCCTCGCCTACGAAACCGGCTGGAGCACCCACCTCAACCCGGCCACCGGTCGCGCCGAATGGATCCCACCACCACTACTGGACGTCGGCCAAGACCACACCAACCACCACTTCCACCCCGAAGAACTCCTCAACCCACCCGAAAATGAAGAGGACGGCGATGATCCGTGATGGTCTACCTGCGTTGCCGCTTCGTCAGCGGTTTCGACGCCACCAGCGGGGCTTGCGGGCTGACTCGGATGCCATGGGTGCCAATGGAGCCGGTTCTGGCTTCGCCTTCGCCTCGGCGGGCACTTCGGCAGGAGTGTCGGCTTTCGCAGAGTCGTTCGCGTCAGGCTCTTCTTCGGCATCGTCATCGCCGGTCGAATCGCGTTCTACGACCTCAGTGTCGGTTTCCGCTTCAACCGAATCGCCCTCGGCGACCTCGGCCTCAGGCTCAGGCTCATCGATCTCAGCCGACGTTTCTGCTTCTTCTACAGATTCGCTTGCTGCATCGTCGCTCGGGGCAGCCTCGCCCTCAGGATCGGGCTCGTCGTCACCGGCCGCACCTTCCGCTTCTTCAACAGATTCAACGTCGGCGGATTCCTCGTCAGAGTCGACCTCAGCCGAATCGCCCTCAACGACCTCGGACTCGGCTTCCGCCTGAGCCTCATCGGCAGCTTCGACGGACCCGTCAGCAGCGGACTCTTCCTCAGCAGCACCCGCGGTCTCGGTCTCTGGTTCAGCGGCGTCACTGAGCGCAGCCTCGACAGATTCGTCCGCAGCGGGCTCATCTACAACAGCGGCAACCTCAGTTTCGGTTTCCGCCTCAACCGAGTCGCCTTCGGCAGCCTCAGGCTCATCGTCACCCGCCGAAGCTTCATCAGACTCTTCACCTTCAGCCTCAGCCTCCGGCAGATCCTCACCAGTGGAGTCTGTCGACCCCGCAGCCGCCAGCGATTCCGATGCCGCTTCCAACTCCGCACCCACGTCGGAAGCCTCGACGGACGACTCCTCGGCAGCAGGCTCCTCTACCGACTCGCCCTCCGCCTCCTCGGCTTCGATCTCGGCCTCGGCAGGATCGTCGGCCTCGGCTTCGACTTCGGTCTCCGGCTCATCCGTAACGGCAGATTCAGTCGGCTCCACGGACTCCGGCTCTGAACCGACGTCAGAAGTCTCGGGCTCGGATTCGACCGCAACGTCCGCTGCAGCCTCGGCTCCAGCGTCACCCTCCGACTCAGCCTCAGCCTCAGCCTCGGCGTCCGGCTCCTCGCCTGCCACCACGAGGGTGTCGGCATCAACGGGTTCTTCGGCCTCGTCTGCGGCCTCGGCTTCTTCGGCGACATCCACGTCACCCTCGACATCACCGACCGCCGCCGCATCCTCGGATTCGGCCGCTCCCGCCACGGTCGCGGCCGCCACCACTCCGGTGCCCGCGCCAACCGCCGCCAATTCCTTGGCCAGCGAGTCTTCGAGGGGAGAACCGTCATCCTGCTTGCCGGCCAGCGACTCCGGGTCTTCCCGACCCTTCGGCGCGACCATGATGTAGACCACCGCAGCGATGAAGACGAACGTCGAGGTGAACGTGTTCACCCGAATACCGTCGACGGGCATGGATGCCGGGTCGCTGCGCATCAGTTCGATCCAGAACCGGCCCACGCAATAGCCGGCCACGTACAGCGCGAACAACCGCCCGTGACCCATGTTGAAGCGCTTGTCGATCCACAACAGCAACGCGAAGATCAGCAGGTTCCACAACAACTCGTACAGGAACGTCGGGTGCACGATTCCGACCAGCTGCCCATCGGAAACGCCGTTCAGCGTGTTGAGCGCACCGCTGGCATCGCGACGTTCGTAGATCTCCAGACCCCACGGCACCGTCGTCTCGCGACCGTACAGTTCCTGGTTGAAATAGTTGCCGAGCCGACCGATCGCCTGCGCCAGGATGATCCCGGGCGCGATCGCATCGCCGAACGCGGGCAACGGAATTCCGCGCATCCGGCAGCCGATCCAGGCGCCGACGGCACCGAGCGCCACCGCGCCCCAGATCCCGAGGCCACCATCCCAGATCCGGAACGCCGCCCCGAGCCCGGCACCACCGTCACCGAAGTACGTCTTCCAGTCGGTCATCACGTGATACAGGCGCCCACCGACCAAGCCGAAGGGCACTGCCAGCAATGCGATGTCGTAGATGACGCCCTGCTCGCCACCGCGCGCCACCCACCGGCGGTCACCGATGATCAGCGCGGCGACGATGCCGGCGATGATGCACAGCGCATAGGCGCGAATGGGCACCGGCCCGATATGCCACACACCCTGCGACGGGCTGGGGATGAAGGCGAGGATCGTCTCGGTCATGCCGGAATCCCCTGCCGCACGCCCTCGGAAAGCTCGGTGGTCAACGCCCGCACAGCCGGGATCCCCTCATCGAGAGCCGACACCAGGGCCGACCCGACGATGACGCCGTCCGCGTAGGCACCGATCTCGGCCGCCTGCGCCCGCGAGCGCACACCCAAGCCGACCCCGACCGGAATGTCGGAGATCTCCCGGATCCGTCGCACCAACTCGGGCGCCATGTTCGACACCGCTTCGCGCGCGCCGGTCACACCCATGGTCGACGCCGCGTACACGAATCCACTGGAGGCCTGCACCGTGGCGGCCAGCCGCTCCGGGGTGGACGACGGCGCCACCAGGAAAATCCGATCGAGATCGTGTTTCTCCGACGCTGCCACCCAGTCCCCTGCCTCGTCCGGAATCAGATCCGGCGTGATCAATCCCAACCCGCCGGCCGCTGCGAGGTCGCGGGCGAAAGCATCCACGCCCCAACGCAACACCGGATTCCAGTACGTCATCACCACGGCGCGCCCGCCGGCATTGCTGATCGCCTCGACGGCACGCAGCGCATCGCGCACCCGCACGCCGCCGGCCAGCGCGGTCTCGGTCGCCCGCGCGATCGTCGGTCCGTCCATCCCGGGATCGGAGTATGCGACCCCGACTTCCACGATGTCGCAACCGGATTCGACGAGAGCGGTCATCGCCGAGATGGAAGTCTGCACATCCGGATAACCGGTCGGGAGGTAGCCGATCAGTGCGGAACGCCCCTCGGCACGACACGTGTCGAACAGAGGCCCCAATCGGCTCACGAATCACCGTCCAGTAGCCCGAACCATTTACCTGCGGTCTCGACGTCCTTGTCGCCCCGACCGGACAGGTTCACCACGATCACCGAGGACGGGCCGAGTTCGACACCGAGCTTCAGCGCACCGGCCACCGCGTGCGCGGACTCGATCGCGGGGATGATGCCCTCGGTCCGGCACAGCAGCGAGAACGCGTCCATCGCCTCGGTATCGGTGACCGGCCGGTACTCGGCCCGGCCGACATCCTTGAGCAGCGCGTGCTCCGGTCCCACTCCCGGATAGTCCAAACCCGCTGAGATGGAATGCGATTCGATGGTCTGGCCGTCCTCGTCCTGCAGCAGGTAGGAGAACGAACCCTGGAAGGCGCCCGGCGAACCACCGGTGAAGGTCGCGGCGTGCCGGCCCGTCTCCACACCGTCGCCGGCGGCCTCGAACCCGACCAGTCGCACACCCGGGTCGTCGATGAAGGCGTGGAACACACCGATGGCGTTGGATCCGCCGCCCACGCACGCCGTCACGGCGTCGGGCAGCCGGCCGGCCTGTTCGAGGATCTGGGCCCGCGCCTCCAAGCCGATGATCCGCTGGAAATCGCGCACCATCAGCGGGAACGGATGTGGGCCCGCTGCGGTGCCGAAGGCGTAGTAGGTGTCGTCGGCGTGCGCGACCCAGTCCCGGAACGTCTCGTTGATCGCGTCTTTGAGCGTTTTGGAGCCGGACTCCACCGAGACCACCTGGGCACCCAGCAGCCGCATCCGGGCGACGTTGAGCGCCTGGCGCGCGGTGTCGACCGCACCCATGTAGATGACGCAGTCCAGCCCCATCAACGCGCACGCGGTGGCGGTGGCGACCCCGTGTTGTCCGGCGCCGGTTTCGGCGATGACGCGGGTCTTGCCCATCTGCTTGGCCAGCAGCGCCTGCCCGAGCACATTGTTGATCTTGTGCGATCCGGTGTGGTTGAGGTCTTCACGCTTGAGGAACAGTCGTGCGCCACCGGCATGCTCCGCGAGCCGAGCCGCCTCATACAGCGGCGACGGACGGCCGGTGTAGTGCCGCTGCAGCCGATCGAGCTCGTCGAGGAAGGCCTGGTCGCGACGCACCTTGTCGTACGCGGCGGTGACCTCTTCGATGACGGCCATCAGTGCTTCGGGAACCAGACGTCCGCCGTAGGCGCCGAAATGGCCCTTGGCGTCTGGATCATGGCTGGTGGGTTCGGCCACCGCCGCGCTCATGCGAGGCAGTTGTGGACCGGAGATATCCGCCATCTACCGGGCGGGTTTGGGGCAGGACGGATGGGCACCCGCGGTGACCAGGTCTGCGACGGCGCTGCGCGGGTCACCGCTGGTGACCAGTCCTTCGCCGACGAGCACCGCGTCCGCACCCGCACCGGCGTAGGCCAGCAGGTCGGCGGTACCGCGCACGCCGGATTCGGCCACGCGGATGATGCTGCTGGGCAGACCGGGGGCGATCCGGGCGAAGCAGTCGCGGTCGACCTCGAGGGTCTTGAGGTCGCGGGCGTTGACGCCGATCAGCGTGGCACCGGCCTGCAGCGCACGGTCGGCCTCTTCCTCGGTGTGCACCTCGACGAGCGCGGTCATCCCCAACGACTCGGTGCGATCGAGCATCGACTCCAGCGCCTGTTGTTCCAGGGCGGCGACGATGAGTAGCAGCATGTCGGCGCCGTGGGCGCGGGCCTCGTGAATCTGATACGGCCCGACGATGAAGTCCTTGCGCAACACCGGAATCGACACGGCGGCGCGGACGGCGTCCAGATCGTCGAGTGAGCCGTGGAAGCGGCGTTCCTCGGTGAGCACGCTGATCACGCGGGCGCCGCCGGCCTCGTAGGCACTGGCCAGCTTCGCCGGGTCGGCGATGGATGCGAGTTCGCCGCGCGACGGGCTGGCGCGCTTGACCTCGGCGATGACGCCGATGCCCGGTGCACGCAGCGCCGCCATCACATCCAGCGGCGGGCGCGCATCCTTGGCGCGTTGTTTGATGTCGGCAAACGGAACCGCGGCTTCACGAGCGGCAACGTCGGCGCGAACTCCTTCGATGATGGAGTCGAGCACGGTCCCCGAACTCATGAGCCACCGTCCATTTCCGTCTGCCGGGAGAGACCCGGATGGGTCAGTCTCGACCCTGTCGTTGGGTTAGAGGTTAGTCGCCGACGCTGCACCGCCCGTCACCGACCCTTGGAGTCAGAATCGGCGTCCGGATCCGTCGGGTCCGCCCCCTCGTCGAGGGCATCCCAGATCATCCGCTCGGACATCCCGTCGGCTGCGTTGTCACCGGTCACCGCTTCGCGGCGGGCGGCCGGCGCCACGTACTTGGTGCCGGTGCCGCGCGTGGTGGAGGCCGACCGGATCAGCAGCACCGCGGCGGCCAGGGTGAGCACCGCGGCACCCACGGTGATGCCGGCGCCCAGGTAGTGACGACCGAGGGTGCCGCCCAGCGTCGCCACCGGTACCTGAGCCAGGTCGGCGGCCCGCACGGCGATATCGCGGATCACCCAGAGGCTGATGCCCAGATACGCGATCGCGGCACTGCACAAGGCCACCAGCACGGCCAGCAGCCGCAGGGCCCAGCCCCGGACCGCCAGAGCGGCGACCGCCGCGGCCAGCAGGACCAGCGCCAACGGCACCAGCGCCGTGGACCACTGGCCACCCGTCAACGTCAACGTCTTGGGCTGCCCGAGTCCGTCGAAGGACTCCACGACCACCCACGTCAGCCGCGACGCTCCCCACAACGCCAACGCGGCCACCGCGAGGAGTGCCTGTGAAATGCGGATCACGGCGTCTGTATCGTCTCGGCGGCCGCCACGGCGGCCAGTACCGCCTTGGCCTTGTTGGCCGACTCGTTGTACTCGTACGGCCCGTTGGAGTCGGCGACCACACCGCCGCCGGCCTGCACATATGCGACGCCGTCGCGCATCAGGGCAGTGCGGATGGCGATGGCGAAGTCGGCGTTGCCCGCGAAATCCAGGTAACCCAGCACCCCGCCGTACAGGCCGCGCCTCGTCAATTCGACCTGTTCGATCAACTCCATCGCCCGTACCTTCGGGGCGCCCGACAACGTGCCGGCCGGGAAACATGCGGTCACCGCGTCCAGCGCGGTGCTGCCCTCGGTCAGGTGCCCGGTCACCGTCGACACCAGATGCATGACGTGGCTGTAGCGCTCGATGTGGCTGTAGTCCTCGACCCGCACGGTGCCCGGCTCACACACCCGACCCAGATCGTTGCGGCCCAGATCGACGAGCATGAGGTGCTCGGCGCGTTCCTTGTCGTCGGCGAGCAGTTCCTTCTCCAGCAGGACGTCTTCCTCTTCGGTGTCACCGCGCCACCGGGTTCCAGCGATCGGGTGGGTGGTGGCCTTACCGTCCTGCACCGTCACCAGGGCTTCGGGACTCGACCCGACGATCGAGAAGTCCAGTCCCCCTTCTGCATTGGGCGCGTTGAAGAGGTACATGTACGGGCTGGGGTTGGTCACCCGCAGCATCCGGTAGACGTCGATCGGGTCGGCGGCGGTGGTCATCTCGAAACGCTGTGACGGCACCACCTGGAACGCCTCGCCTGCCTTGATCTCCTCGACCAGACCGTCGACGATCGCGGTGTACTCGGCGACGGTGCGCTGCGCACGGTGCTCGGGCGTGGGTCGCGCGAACGTGGCCACCGAAGAGTGCAAGGGCTCCCCCAGTGCTGCCGTCATGACGTCCAGGCGGGCCACCGCGTCGTCGTAGGCCCAGTCCACGCGCTCGTCGGTGCCGTTCCAGTTCACCGCATTGGCGATCAGCGTGATGGTGCCCTCGTGGTGGTCCACCGCCGCGATATCGGTGGCCAGCAGCAGCAGCATGTCCGGCAGGTGCAGGTCGTCGACGGTCAGTTCGGGCAGCCGCTCCAGGCGCCGCACCATGTCGTAGGCGAAGAAGCCGACCAGGCCCGACGACAGCGGCGGCAGGCCCGGCACCGTCGCGGTGCCCAGCACGTCCAGCGTGGTGCGCAGCGCCTGCAGCGGGTCGCCGCCCGACGGGGCGCCCTGCGGGGTGCTCCCCAGCCAGACCGCCTCGCCGTCGCGCACGGTCAGCGCTGACGGGGCGCCGGCACCGATGAACGACCAGCGCGACCAGGACCGGCCGTTCTCGGCGGACTCCAACAGGAAGGTGCCCGGCCGGTTGGCAGCGAGCTTCCGGTAAGCCGACAGGGGGGTCTCGCTGTCGGCGAGCACCTTCCGGGTCACCGGGACGACCCGGTGCTCGGCCGCCAGCGCCCGGAAGTCTGCACGGGAGGTGGTTGATGCGAGGGTCTGCACGCAGGCAATCCTCCCAGACGGCCGGAGCAGGTCCGGCGTGCATGTCCCCCGTCGCTTCGCTCACCCCAGTAGCGTGTGCAGATATGAAACCTGGCGACAAAGTGGCCGACTTCGAATTGCCCGATCAGACGGGCACACTGCGCAGCTTGACCGGTCTGTTGGCCGACGGACCCGTGGTGCTGTTCTTCTACCCGGCTGCCATGACGCCGGGCTGCACCAAGGAGGCCTGCCACTTTCGCGACCTCGCCGGCGAGTTCACCGCGGCCGGCGCCTCCCGGGTGGGCATCAGCGCCGACGCGGTGGCCAAGCAGGCCAAGTTCGCCGACCAGCAGAACTTCGACTACCCACTGCTGTCGGACACCGAGGGCGTGGTGGCCACCCAGTTCGGGGTGAAGCGCGGCCTGCTCGGCAAGCTGATGCCGGTCAAGCGGACCACGTTCGTCATCGACACCGATCGCACCGTCCTGTCGGTGATCGCCAGCGAGTTCAGCATGGACACCCACGCCGACAAGGCCCTCGAGGTGCTCAGGGCGCGCTGAGGCCGTAGGTCGCCCGGAACAACTCGAACAGTTCGGCTGCGGTCATCTCAGCACCGCTCGCGTCGGTGCGCTGCTGCACGACGCGCGCGAATTCGACCTGCTGCCACCGCGGCAGCTCCAGCCCGTACTCGGTCTGCAGCAGGTAGGCGACCCCGCCCTTGCCGGACTGTGAGTTGACCCGGATCACCGCCTCGTAGGTACGGCCGAGGTCGGCCGGATCGATAGGCAGATACGGCACCCGCCAATCGATCTCGCGCTCCGGCAGCGCAGCTGCAACGGCCCGCGCCCGATGTTCGGCCAGGCCCTTCTTGATGGCGTCCTGGTGCGTGCCGGAGAACGCGGTGTGCACCAGCGTCCCGACGTAGGGGTGCCGGTCGTGGATGGGCACCCGGGTGCAGTGGGCGACGGTGCGAGCGATCCGGTCGATATCGGAGAAGTCGATCTTCGGGTCGACGCCCTGGGCGTACAGGTTGAGCGCCAGGGTGGCGATGTCGACGTTGCCGGTGCGTTCGCCGTTGCCGAAGACGCAACCCTCCACCCGTTGCGCCCCGGCGAGTACCGCCAGTTCGGCGCAGGCCACGCCGGTGCCCCGGTCATTGTGCGGATGCACCGACAGGATGACGCTGTCGCGGCGGGCCAGATTCCGGTGCATGTACTCGATCTGGTCGGCATAGACATTCGGGGTGGCGACCTCGACAGTGGCGGGCAGGTTGAGGATGACGGGACGTTGCGGGCAGGCCTGCCACAGCTGCGTCATGGCGTCGCATACCTCCAGGACGTAGTCCGGTTCGGTGAGGTTGAAGACCTCCGGCGAGAACTCGAACCGCACATTCGGCCGGTCACCTGCCAGTTCCAGCACGTCGCGGCCGCCCGCCAGGATCAACTCGCGCAGCTCGTCGCGACCCTTGCCCAGCACCGTGTCCCGCCATGTCGGCGCGGTCGCGGTGTACATGTGCACGACGACATCGTTGGTGATGCCGTCGATCGATTCGACGGTGCGCTCGATCAGGTCGCGCCGGGCCGGGGTGAACACCACGATCGTGACGTCGTCCGGGGCGATGTCGGATTCGGCGATGAGCCGGACGAAGTCGTAGTCGGCCTGCGAGGCAGACGGGTAGCCGACCTCGATCTCCTTGTAGCCCATGGTCACCAGCAGCTCGAAGAACTCCTTCTTGCGGTCGGGGTCCATCGGTTCGGCGAGTGCCTGATTGCCGTCGCGCAGGTCCACGGGCACCCACAGCGGCGCCGCCGTCAGCCGGGCTTGCGGCCAATGACGTTGTTGTAAAGGCACATCCACACGTTCGTAGATGTTCCCGTAACGATGCCACGGCATCGGTGAGGGCTGTTGACGGTTCCAGTTCATCGGTGAGTCCTTCGGTCGAGGGGATTCGACCGGCTCAACACGACCCCACGGCAGGGGGCCGGTCGGTCAGGCCCTGCCGAGGCGGCGAAGGAGAAGCTGGCTCGTCATGATGGTTAGACTGTACACAACTCCTCAGACAAGTAGAGAGGTTGGCATGGTCACCCAAGTTCAGCGGCACCCTTTGGCCGCCCAGGCCGCACAGCTGTTGCTGACCCGGATCCGGGACGGCGAATGGCCGCTGGGCCATCGGATACCGGGTGAGACGACACTGGCCGCCCAGCTCGGCGTCGGCCGTTCCACCCTGCGTGAAGCCATTCGCGAACTGGCAGGCAGGGGTGTGCTGGAAAGTCGGCAGGGCGCGGGGGTGTTCGTCACCGCACTCGATGCCACCGAGGACTGGGATGCGGTGCTGCGGCGCACCACCATCGCCTCGGTCGTCGAGGCACGCATCGCCATCGAGGCCGAAGCCGCGGCGCTGGCCGCACGCCGCCGTACCCCCGCCGACCTGCGGGACATCCGCCGGGCCCTCGCGGCCCGCGGGGTAGTGGGCCAATCGGTACCCGAGCACGTCGACGCCGACATGGCGTTTCACCGCGCGGTGATCGCCGCGGCGCACAACGACGTGCTGATCCAGCTCTTCGACGCGTTCCTGCCTCGGCTTCGCACGGCGATGATCGACATGCTCAGGATCGCACCGGTGAAGTCCGAAGAATCCGATCACGCATGCCATCAGGAGCTCGTCGACGCCATCGCCGCGCGCTCCCCCGAGGCCGCCGCCTCGGCCAGCCGAACCCATTTGACCGCATTGATGGAGTCCTTCTCATGACCCCCGTTCTGGACATCACCGACGTCACCTTCCGCCGTGAGGGCAAACAGATCATCGACGGCATCTCGCTGACGGTGCAGGCCGGTGAGCACTGGGCGCTGCTCGGACCCAACGGTGCGGGCAAGAGCACACTGCTGGGTTTCTGTGCGGCCGTGATCTTTCCGACCAGCGGCACCGTGCGGGTACTCGGCAACCAGATGGGCAAGACCGACCTGTCAGTGCTGCGGCGCAACATCGGCCATGTGAACCCGCGGCACCGCCTGCAGTATCCGCTGACGGTGCGCGACGTGGTGCTCACCGGCGTCACCGCCACCATCGACACGGCGGCGCGCTGGACCCCCACCTCCGCACAGGTGGCCCGCGCCGACGAGTTGATCGACACCGTCGGGTTGTCGGCCCGGGCCGACTCGGTGTGGCCGACCCTGTCCCAAGGTGAGCGGGGCCGCACCCTGATCGCCCGCGCACTGATCGCCGATCCGCGCCTGCTGCTGCTGGACGAACCGACCACCGGCCTGGACGTGGCAGCCCGCGAGCAGCTCCTCGAAACCCTTGACACACTCGATCATTCGCACCCGGAGATGGCGTCCATCCTGGTGACCCATCATCTGGAGGAGCTGCCGACATCCACCACGCACGCGCTGTTGATCGGTGCCGGCCGCACCGTGGCCAGCGGGCCCGCCCGCAAGACCGTCACCACCGACCATGTGACGGCGGCATTCGAGCACCCGGTGACCGTCGGTTTCGAGGACGGCCGGTGGACGGCGCGGGCCAAGGCGAGCTCGCGGGTGCGTTAAACCTCGCGGCGCCGCCGCCGGGCTTCGCGGTGCCGGGTGACCGGGGTGGTGTCCAGCACCCGGTTCACCATGGCCGCCAGGAAGCGGGCGGGTTGCAGCGCCGGCGGCACGGTGTCGTGGCGGATCACCACCTGCGGCAACGCTGCGAGGGCTTCGTCGACCGCCGCCGTCTCCACGTCGACAATCTCGAAAAGTACGTCAGGGTCTGCCTTTTCGATGCTGTCGACCTCGTCTCCGGCGGGCGGGGCACCATCGCTCTCGTAGTCGATCATGACGAGTGCCACTGCGTGGTACGCGTCATCCTCGGTGCCTAGCTTGGCAAGCAGATCGATGAGCCACTCGGCCTTGTCCGGCTCTGTGGTCAGGATGGTCGAGCGCAGACCGTAGACGAACCCGAGTGCGGCCAGCGGGTGGCGCAACCGTAGATTCTTGGCGTCGCCGTAACTTTCCTCGACGCGGTTTGCGGCGTTCTTGCCGAAACTCGAGTCCATCCGTTTGGTGCTGATGAGCAGTTCGGGCCCGGTGTCCCAGTCCGACATCACGATGTCGACCTGTTTCATGTAGTGCTTGCCCAGGACGCTGGCACTGGCGCCTGAGACACCCTTCATCGAGCGCTGCAGCCGATTCTCGATGAGAAGCCGCTCCTTGATGGGCAGTGCTTCCAGGAGGTTGGCGATGGCGCTGGGCATGATGCGCGGTTCGGTGGCCCGCGGCCACACGGCATTGGCGTCGAAACCGGCGCGCCGCAGCTCGTAGGACAACCAGACATCGAGCGCCAGGGCGGGCACCCCGGTGGTCGACGGCGCGTCCAGGTACAGCGGAACCCCGAGCAGCCGCCGAAGCACCCGGAAGTCGGGCTGATAGACCGGTGAATCGTCGGTGCGCAACCACGGGTTGGTGTGCTGCCCGTGTGGTGCCGCCTCAGCGACGATCCGGTCGAAGATGGCCCACGCGGTGGCTTTCGTCGATGGTTCAGCGGGCACGCCGCGACCTTACCGCCCGCCGGGTGGCCAGTGAATCACGCGCTGCGCGAATCGAATCCACGTCGTCGAGTCCCAGGGCGGTGTCGATTGTCTGCACGGCGTCGAGCAGCCGTCCCCGCGTGAGCAGGCCCGCCACGGTGCGCCGGGCGGCGCGCAGCTGCGCGGCGCGGTCGCCGATCAGGTCCGCGGACGGCACCAGCCACCGATCCGCCTCGCGGGGCTCCAGCTTGAGAATCCCGCCGCCGTAGGACCGCCCGACGATCTCGGCGTGCAGCACCGTCGCCGAGTTCAACGACGCCAGCGGCAGCAGATCCTGCCCGAGTACGGTCAGCTCGTCACGCAGATAGACCCCGTGCACGGAGTTCAGGTGATGCGCCGCAACGCGATTGGTGACAAGCCGCGGGGTGTCGGCGTTCATGCAGGTGAGCAGGAGATCAGCGGGGGCCAGCAGCGGCACCCGGAACCACGGCTTGCGGACCCGGCACTTGTAGGCCAGATGCACCCCGGCGGCGTGGCCGGCATCGATGTAGCGCTGCGCGGCCCCCGACGCGGCGCCGTCCGGCCGGAACAGGTGGATCGACTTACCGTCCTCCCCCAGCTTGCGTAGTTGCGCCGCGGTGAGGGTCAGCCCGCGCAGGTGTGCGCTACCCGGCGGCGAGAGCGGCAGCAGGTCGGCGGACCGCAGCCCGAGCTCATGCACCCTGCTCGGCGACAGCGCGAAATATCCGTTGTTCCCGGTCACCATGCCCAGCGTGGTGTCACCCCACTGGTCCAGCGTGCTGAAGCGGCCGGTGTCGTGCAGTGCGTGCAGCTGTTCCACCGGTGCCGCGCCCACCAGACCGCTGACCCATTTGTCCGCCGGATCACGGGGCGCCCACTGGCGTTGCGCCAGAGCGGATGTCAGCGAGCGCGCGTTGCGCGCACGGTGGATGACGGCGTGCCCCGACGGTCCACCGTCGAAGCCGTCGGCGAGCAGGAGCACCACATCCGCCTCGGCCTCGGGGAACACCTGCTCGTCGAACATCACCAGCTCGACCGTGGCGAACCGGTCGAACAGGAACTTACGCACCGGTGCCGCGTAGTTGACGCTGAGCAACTCGGCGGGCAGCACCAGCGCGAGCCGCCCACCGGGCCGCAGGAACAGCGCCGCATGCACGGTGAACGCCGCCCAGCTTGATGCCAGACCGGACAGGCTGACACCGGCCGTCAGGGCGGCACGCCGCGACTGGGCGCGGGCCTGTCCCCGGAAGTCCTGATAGCGGATGTAGGGCGGATTGCCGATCACCGCCGTGTAGGACGGTTGCGGGTCGACGGCGAAGAAGTCGGCGGTGCGGACGCGCGCGGTGCCGCCGGCCTCGGCCACCCGCTTGCGGGCGGCGCGGGCGCTGGCCGGATGGATCTCGACGCCGTCGAGCACGGGCGCGGCCGCACCGAGGTCGGTGAGCCGGCGGGCCGCGGCGACCAGGAAGGCCGCCTCACCTGCCGACGGCTCGAACACGCGGTCCGCGCGGTCGCGGMCCSCCCACTGGGTCAGGTAGCGGGTGATCTCCGGTGGGGTGAAAAACGCACCACGCGCTTTACGGGCCCCGACGGAATCGATCACGCTGGTCATTCTGTCCGACCACACCGACAAGTCGGCGCAGGACCACGCCGTCGCGCCGGGCCGACAGCCCACGAATCGATTCGATTGGCTAAGCTTTTGGCATGTCCAAGTCAGTGATGGCCGCGATGGTGGCGGCAGGCGCAATCCTCGGATCGGCCCTCGGCATGGGGACCGCCGTCGCCCAGCCGCCCGTCGATGCGGGCGGCCCGGCACTCGAAGCGCCGGCCAACGCACCGCGCAAGCCCGCCGAGGCGTGGCAGGGTCACCCGATGGTGTGGTGGGACTGGGGCTCCGGCGGCCACTGGGGCGTCTGGATCAACGGGCAGTTCTTGCCGTTCAGCTGATCGGTGTGCGTGCGGCCGAACCAGATTCGGCGCACCCCGAGAACCAGGAAGCACACGCTTCCTGACACCAGGAACAGCACCGTGCCCATGATCAGCCCGGTGGCGCCGCTGAGCAGCAACTGGTCGGCGAAGCTGACGTAGGAGATGGACAGCGCGGCGGCGAATCCGATGCTGTTCTGCAGGCCATGGGCCAGCATCACCGGCCAGAGCCGGCGGGTGCGATACACCAGGAACAGGTTGAACCCGGACCACGCGGCGCACCACAGGATGACGAGGATGACCGCGGCACCCGTCGCGGCGCCGGCACCGGCGGCGTAGTACAGATGGATGCCCGCCCGGGCCAGTGAGGTCAGCACCCACACCGCGACGGCGGTGCGACCCGCCAGCCGGGGCCACAACAACAACGCGACGCCAACGAACACCGGCTCCTCCACCACCCCCGCCAGCGCGAGCGACAGCCCCAGGACCAACCACTGTCCAGCACCACGCGCGAACATCGGGTAGTCGACATCCGGCACGGCGAAGGCCACGACGAGAGTGTTGTAGGCGATGTTCGAGGCGAACAGCACCAGCAGAGCGGCGGTCGCCGCGGCGCAGCCCACACTGATCCGGTGGAACCTGCTTCGGGTGTCCGAGCGCCGGGGCAGTTGATCGATCATCCAGGCACGCACCAGGAAGAAGGTCCACACCGAGATCGCGGCTGCGCCCAGCACTTCCCCGAGAAGTGCCCCGACCCCGAGATTCCTCGGCACGTATGGGAGGCCCGGCGTCATCGCCACGACGGCGTTGAACACCCCGTCCACCTGAGTCGCCGCGACGGCGCAGACATAGGCCAGCACCCGAATCAGGTTGCCGGGCAACGGTCTCCGCACGATCAGCACCGCCAGGACACCGGCTGCCACCGCGGCCACGGCCGTGACCGGCACCGAGAAGCCCAGCTGATAGCCCTGCACGCGCCAGGCTGTCAAGGCAGTCGCGGCGGCGCCCCATAGCGCGAGCATGGCGGGTGCCGTCAGCACCTGGTTCAGCCGGTTCTTCGTCGCGTACATGACCCGATTGTCGAAGCGCCACCGGCCCGGTGGTGGAGTAGTCGGGTACTCGACTTCCGCTAGGCCTGTGGCGGCAACAGCAGGTCGGCGTCGAAGCAGGTGTGATCCCCGGTGTGGCAGGCGCCCCCGACCTGGTCGACCTCCAGCAGCACGGTGTCACCGTCGCAGTCCAGGCGCACCGAATGCACGTGCTGGGTGTGACCGGAGGTGGCGCCCTTGATCCACTGTTCGCCCCGAGAACGGGAGAAGTAGGTGGCCTCACGGGTTTCCAGCGTGCGAGCCAGCGCGGCGTCGTCCATCCAGGCGACCATCAGCACGTCGCCCGTGCCGTGTTCCTGCACGACGGCGGTGAACAGCCCGTCGGCATTGCGCTTGAGGCGGGCGGCGATCTCAGGGTTGAGGCTCATCAGCGCACACCACCCCGATGTGTCCTCTTCGCTTCGCTCATCGGACCCCACCCCGATTTGTCCTCTTCGCTTCGCTCATCGGACGGTTATCCCCTCGCGAGCCATCGCTTCCTTCACCTGACCGATGGTCAGCTCCCGGAAATGGAACACGCTGGCTGCCAGTACCGCATCGGCGCCGGCTGCGACGGCGGGCGCGAAATGATCGACCGCACCGGCGCCGCCACTGGCGATCACCGGAACGGTGACCGCGGCCCGCACCGCCCGCAGCATCGCCAGATCGAAACCGGTCTTGGTGCCGTCGGCGTCCATCGAGTTCAGCAGGATCTCCCCCACCCCGAGTTCGGCTCCGCGCCTGGCCCATTCGACGGCGTCGATACCGGTGCCGCGCCGACCACCGTGAGTGGTGACCTCCCAGCCCGACGGTGTCGGTGCCGAACCCACCGGGACGGTGCGGGCGTCCACGCTCAGCACGATGCACTGCGAACCGAACTGGCGCGCCAACTCGGCCAGCAGCTCCGGGCGGGCGATGGCCGCGGTGTTCACTGACACCTTGTCCGCACCGGCCCGCAACAGGGTGTCCACATCGTCGATCGAACGCACACCGCCACCGACGGTCAGCGGGATGAACACCTGCTCGGCGGTGCGGCGCACCACCTCCAGCATGGTGGACCGGCCCGAGGAGGATGCGGTGACGTCCAGGAAGGTCAGCTCATCGGCGCCTTCGGCATCGTAGGCGGCCGCCAATTCGACGGGATCGCCTGCATCCCTGAGGTTTTCGAAGTTTACACCCTTGACCACCCGGCCGGCGTCGACGTCGAGGCAGGGGATGACACGGGTGGCGACATCACTGGTCACAGGTGATCCTCCGGACTGCCCGCCGAGGCGACGATCTCGAGCATGCGTGCGTGCGCACCGGGCGCGGCGGCCAGCGCCGATTTCGACTCGGCCGTCCAGGGCGCCCCGGACAGGTCGGTGACAATGCCGCCGGCGGAGCGTACCAGCGCCACACCGGCCGCGTGGTCCCAGATGTGGTGCCCGAAACTGATGGCCGCAGCGAGGGTTCCGGAGGCCACATAGGCCAGGTCCACCCCGGTGGCGCCGTGCATCCGCACCCGGGAACACTCACGGCTCAGATTGGCCAGCACCGCGGCCCGGTACCGGCCGGGGAAGCGGCCGCGCGAATCGATGTTGAAGGTCTGGATCCCGACGATCGAATCGGCCAGCTCCGTCGTCTCCAGCGCGGGCAGGTCCACATCGCCGTCGCGCAGCGGGCCGCCGGTCAGCGCCGTGTAGCGCTGGCCCATGAAGGGCAGCCAGGTCAGCCCGGCGACCGGTACTCCGTTGTGCAGCAGGGCCAGCAGGATGGCCGCCATCGGCGAACCGGCGGCGTAGTTGAAGGTGCCGTCGATCGGGTCGAGCACCCAGACCAGTTCGGAGTCGATCGGTTCGCCGCCGAATTCCTCGCCGTGCACCCCGATGCCGGTCTGCTCGCGGAGCGCGGCCACCACCTGCCGTTCGATGGCCAGGTCGACCTCGGTGGCGAAGTCGTTGCCCTGCTTGCGGACGGCGGAATCGGCTCGGTGACCCGCGACGAACGGGCCGGCGGCCGCATCGAGGATCTCGGTAGCGGTGGCGACCAGCGCGGCGAGCCGGATGGGGTCCATGACCGTTATCCGCTGACCGCGGCCAGCGCCTCGGGCAGCGTGAAACGGCCCGCGTACAAGGCCTTTCCGACGATGGATCCCTCGACGCCCCGACCGGTCAGGGTGGAGATGGCGCGCAGGTCCTCGATGCTGGACACCCCGCCGGACGCGATCACCGGGACACCGCTGCGGTCGGCGACCTCGCCCAGCAGTTCCAGATTCGGTCCGGTCAGCGTGCCGTCCTTGGTGACGTCGGTGACGACGTAACGGGAGCAGCCTTCGCGCTCAAGCCGTTCCAGCACCTGCCACAGGTCCCCGCCGTCGGTCTCCCAGCCGCGCCCACGAAGCCGGTAGGAACCAGACTCCAGCTGCACGTCCAGGCCGACGGCCACCTTGTCGCCGTACTCGGCGATCGCGGCGGCGCACCACGTCGGATTCTCCAGCGCCGCAGTGCCGATGTTCACCCGGGCGCAGCCGGTGGCCAACGCCGCCTTCAGTGACTCGTCGTCACGGATACCGCCCGAGAGTTCCACGGCGACATCGAGCTTGCCGACGACCTCGGCGAGCAGTTCGCGGTTGGAACCGCGACCGAAGGCGGCGTCCAGGTCCACCAGGTGGATCCATTCGGCACCGTCACGCTGCCAGGCCTCGGCGGCCTCCAACGCAGACCCGTAGTCGGTTTCGCTGCCCGCCTTGCCCTGCACCAGGCGCACCGCTTTACCCTCGACCACGTCGACGGCCGGCAAAAGAATCAAACTCACAGTCCCTCAACCCAATTCGCTAGCAGCGCCGCACCTGCGTCGCCGCTCTTCTCCGGATGAAATTGTGTCGCCGACAACGGGCCGTCCTCGACGGCCGCGATGAACGGCACGTGATGTGTCGCCCAGGTGACCAGCGCCTCGGGCCGGCCCTGCCACTCCTGCGCAGCATAGGAATGCACGAAGTAGAAGCGGGTATCGGCGTCCAGGCCTGCGAACAAGGTACTGCCCGCGGGCGCGTCGACCACATTCCAGCCCATGTGCGGGACCACCGGGGCGTCGATCCGGGTGACCGCGCCGGGCCACTGGCCGCACCCGGTGGATTCGACCCCGAACTCGACACCGCGGGCGAACAGGATCTGCATGCCCACGCAGACCCCCAGCACGGGGCGGCCCGCGGCCAGGCGCTTCTCGATGATCTGCTCGCCGTCGATGCCACGCAGGCCCACCATGCATGCCTCGTAGGCGCCGACTCCGGGCACCACCAGGCCGTCGGCCTCGTATGCGGCCGACGCGTCGGCGGTCACCTCGACGTCGGCGCCGGTGCGTTGTACGGCGCGCTGCGCCGAGCGCAGGTTGCCGGACCCGTAGTCCAGCACTATGACTTTCTTCGACCGTCGCACGTCTACAGCGTGCCCTTGGTGGACGGCACCCCGCTGACGCGGGGATCGAACTCGACGGCCTGGCGCAGCGCGCGGGCAACGGCCTTGAATTCGGCTTCCGTGATGTGGTGCGGGTCGCGACCGTAGAGGGTGCGCACATGCAGTGCGATACGGGCATTGAACGCCAGCGACTCGAACACGTGCCGGTTGATCACCGTGTGATAGGGCGTGCTGGATCCGGCAATGGTGAACTCCACCATGTAATCCGGCTCTCCGGTGTGCACGAAATACGGGCGGCCCGACACGTCCACGGCGGCGTGGGCCAGCGTCTCGTCCATCGGGATGAAGGCGTCGCCGAAACGGCGGATGCCCTTCTTGTCGCCCAGCGCCTGCCCGAGCGCCTGGCCCAGCACGATCGCGGTGTCCTCGACGGTGTGGTGGCCCTCGATCTCGACGTCACCCTTGGCGTGCACCGTCAGGTCGAAGCTGGCGTGACTGCCCAGCGCCGTCAGCATGTGGTCGAAGAACGGCACTCCGGTGCTGATGTCGGTTTTGCCCGAGCCGTCGAGGTCGATCTCGACGGTGATATCGGACTCCCTGGTCTTGCGTTCGACCTTGGCGCGGCGGCTCATGAGGCTCCTCGGGAAGGGAATACGGATTCGGCGATCTCGGCGCTCACGTCGAGCAGAGTGTCGTTTTCCTCGGCGAGGCCGACGGTGGCGCGCAGGTATCCGGGGATACCGACGTCGCGAATGAGCACGCCGGCGTCCAGGTAGCGCTGCCATACTGCGGGAGCGTCGGCGAACTCGCCGTAGAGCACGAAGTTCGCATCACTGGGGATGACGCGGAAGCCCATCTCGGACAAGGCCTTCGAGACGCGGTTGCGTTCGTCGATGAGCAGCGCGACGCTGCCGAGGGTGTCTTCGGCGTGGCGCAGCGCGGCCCGGGCGGCGGCCTGGGTCAGCGAGGACAGGTGGTAGGGCAGGCGCACCAGCAGCAGGGCGTCGATGACCGCGGGATCGGCGACCAGGTAGCCCAGCCGGCCGCCGGCGAAGGCGAACGCCTTGCTCATCGTTCGGGTGACGATGAGCTTGGCCGGGTACTCCGCGATCAGCCCGATGGCGCTGGGCCGGCTGGAGAACTCGCCGTAGGCCTCGTCGACGATGACGACTCCGGGCGCCGCCTCGAGCAACTGGCGCAGTTCGTCGATGGTGATGCTCTGACCGGACGGGTTGTTGGGGCTGGCCAGGAACACCACGTCGGGCTGGTGCTCCTTGACTGCCGCGACCGCGACGGCCGTGTCCAGCCCGAAGTCCTCGCCGCGGGCGGCGTGCAGCCACTCGGTCTGGGTGCCGTCGGCGATGATCGGGTGCATCGAATACGACGGCACGAATCCGATGGCGCTGCGCCCCGGGCCGCCGAACGCCTGCAGCAGCTGCTGCAGGATTTCGTTGGAACCGTTTGCCGCCCAGACATTCTCGGTGTCGACCTGGACGCCGGTCTGGCCGGTCAAATACGCCGCCAGTTCGGTGCGCAGGCCGACGACGTCGCGGTCGGGATAGCGGTGCAGATCCGAGGCGGCGTCGCGCACCGAGGCCGCGACGTCGTCGACCAGGGCCTGGCTCGGCGGATGTGGGTTCTCGTTGGTGTTGAGCCGGACCGGAACGTGCAGTTGCGGTGCGCCGTACGGGGTCTTACCGCGCAGGTTTTCCCGTAGCGGCAGATCGTCGAGACTGATGCGCGACGTCATCGCTCGAACCTCCGTCGGACTGCCTCGCCGTGAGCGGGCAGATTCTCTGCCTGAGACAGCGTGATCACATGCCCTGACACGTCTTTGAGGGCGGCCTCGTCGTACTCGACGACGTGAATGCCGCGCAGGAAGGTCTGCACCGACAGCCCGCTGGAGTGCCGCGCACAGCCCGCGGTGGGCAGCACGTGGTTGGATCCAGCGCAGTAGTCACCGAGGCTCACCGGCGACCACGCACCGACGAAAATGGCTCCGGCGGAACGGATCCGGCCGGCCACCCCGGAGGCGTCGACGGTCTGGATCTCCAGGTGTTCGGCCGCATAGGCGTTGACCACCTTGATCCCGGCGTCGATGTCGTCGACCAGCACGATCGCCGACTGTTTGCCGGTGAGCGCGGCGGTCACCCGCTCGCGGTGCACGGTGGTGGTCAGTTGGTGCAGCACTTCGGCATCGGACGCCTCGGCCAGGGCCGCGCTGTCGGTGACCAACACGCTGGCGGCCATCTCGTCGTGTTCGGCCTGGCTGATCAGGTCGGCCGCGATGTGTACCGGGTCGGCGGTGTGGTCGGCCAGGATGGCGATCTCGGTGGGGCCGGCCTCGGCGTCGATACCGACCTGCGAGCGGCAGATGCGCTTGGCGGCGGTGACGTAGATGTTGCCGGGGCCGGTGATCATGTCCACCGGCGCGAGTTCGGCGTAGTCGGTGTCGGTGCCGCCGTAGGCCAGCAGTGCGACGGCCTGCGCGCCGCCGACGGCCCACACCTCGTCCACACCGAGCAGGGCGGCGGCCGCCAAGATGGTCGGGTGCGGCCGGCCACCGAAATCGGCCTGGGGCGGGCTGGCGATCACCAGTGAGTCCACCCCGGCGGTCTGCGCCGGCACCACGTTCATCACCACGCTGGACGGGTAGACGGCATTGCCGCCCGGCACATACAGACCCACGCGCTCCACCGGTACCCAGCGCTCGGTGACGGTGGCCCCGGGGCCGAGCGTGGTGGTGGTGTCGGTCCGGCGCTGATCGGCGTGTACGGCGCGGGTGCGCTCGATGGCCACCTCGAGGGCGATCCGGACGTCGGCGGGCAGCGTCGACAACGCCGCAGCGATGTCGCGGGTGGGCACGCGGACGGTGTCGGGGCGCACTCCGTCGAAGGTCGCCCCGTATTCCAGGGCCGCGACCGCGCCGCGCTCGGCGACGTCGGTGACGATGGGCCGGACCTTGGGCAGCACGGAATCGACGTCGACACCACCGCGGGGAAGTACGGTCCGCAGGCGGGCCGTCGACAGTTCGGTGCCCCGCAGATCGATGCGGGCCATGAAGGGTTGCGGTGCTGTCACCGGACTATTGTCCCAGAGCAGGCCAAATCGAATTCGGGAGCCATCATGTCTTCACGTGTTTCACACCCCAACCACGCGCCAGGGGTACCGATGTTGGTACCGCCCGCGCTGGAGAATTTCCAGATCCGCTACATCAATCCGATCATTGCGCCCCTGGCCAAGCGGCTGCCCGGGTTCACCATCGTCAAGCATCGCGGCCGCAAATCCGGCACTCCGTACGAGACGACGGTCAACTCCTTCCGCAAAGGCAACACGCTGGCCATCGGCCTCATCCACGGCAAGACCAACTGGGTGAAGAACGTTCTCGCCGCGGGCGAGGCCGACGTGCACCTGTTCAGCGGGGACGTGCACATCACCAACCCGCGGGTGCTGCCCGCGGGCACCGATGACCCGTCGCTGCCGCGCATCGCCCGCCTGGTCGTCCGCAAGACCGGCGTATTCGTCGCGGATATCAGTTGACCGGTTCGGCGGGCAGGAGCGTAGCGACCGGGGAATCATCCTTGAGAGACTGAGCACATGACCTGGCAGGTGTGGCTGGCGTTCCTGGGCGCCGCGATTGCGATCAGTGTGTCCCCCGGCGCCGGTGCGGTGCAGTCGATGGCGACCGGGATGACCCACGGCCTGCGCCGCGGCTACTGGAGCATCCTGGGCCTCGAGATCGGGCTGATGCTGCAGCTGGCGCTGGTCGCCGCCGGTCTGGGCGCGGTGGTCACGCGGTCGGTCATCGCCTTCACCGTGATCAAGTGGATCGGCGTCGGGTATCTGGCGTACCTGGCGATCAAGCAATGGCGTGCCGCTACCGTCGATCTGCGGGACCAGATGAGCAGGACCCAGAAGGACGGCGCGGGCGGGCGCCTCGCGCTCACCGTCCGCGGGTTCCTGGTGAATGCCACCAACCCGAAGGGCCTGGTGTTCTTCCTCGCGGTGTTGCCGCAGTTCGTCGTACCCACCGCGCCGCTGCTGCCGCAATACCTCGCCATCGGGGCAACCATGATCATCGTCGACATCGTGGTGATGGGCCTCTACACCGGTCTGGCGGTGCGGCTGGTGGATTGGCTGCACACCCCGCGCCAGCAGACCATCCTGAACCGGGTGTTCTCGGGGCTGTTCGCGACCGCGGCGGTGGTGCTGTCCTTCGTGCGCCGCGGTGTCGCCGCCTAGACCCGGCTGAACACCGTCTTGCCGGTCATCGCCGGCCACACCTGCGGTGCGTCCTCCCACGGCACCACCCGATCGGTCACCCGAGCGGCATCGACACCGGCGGTCAGCACATCGAGGATGTCGGGGATGAGCGCCCGGGCGTTCACCCGGCCGGTGACGAATCGGACGCCCCTGGTGTACATCGGCAACAGCGGCATCCCGACGGCGTCCTGGAAGTAGATGCCGGTGTCGGTGCACACCCCGTCCGGCCACGTCGCCCGCAACGTCTTGACCAGTAGCTCCGGGTTCATCGAGGTGTGCACCGTGACCGGATACGGCGTCCAGCGCCGGTCCGGGTCGACGCGGTCGTGCACCGTGGCGCCGAGGCCCTCCGCTGCGGCCAGGCGGGCGGGGTCGGTGTCCACGTAGTCGACGTGCAGACCCAGACCCGCGGCCAACCCGGCGGCGTACAACCCGATGGACAGCCGACCCACGACCAGGACCCGGCGGTCGCCCTCGTCGAGGGCCGCGAGTTCGTCCCGATAGGGCCCGACGCAGCGCCAGCCGTCGGGAATGTTGTCCGACAATGACGCCACCGCGACCGGATCGAGCGTCGCGGGCAGCGGGATCAGCATGGCGTCGGCGAAGGGCACCAGCACCACGTCGGCCAGGAAACCGCCGCCGTCCATCCCGGCGAGCGGCGCCATCCCGTACATCGCCATCAGCGGCAGCTCGGCGCATGATCCGGTCGCTCCGCGCCGGCACGTCGCGCACGTGCCGCAGTTGATCTGGAAGGGCACCACCACCCGGTCTCCGACCCGCACGGCGGTGACGGCATCACCCACGGCGACCACCTCGGCGACACCTTCGTGGCCGACGGCGTGGCCGGGCGGCACGGGCAGCAGGCCCTGGGCCACGCCCACGTCGAGGTCGCAGCACGCCACCGCGACGGGCCGGACCAGCGCTTGACGAGGATCGGTGAGTTGCGGTTCGGCCGCTTCCTGCCAGGCGTACCGACCGACATCTTCGAACACCAGTTGTTGCACGGACATCCCCTTCTTTAACGGTCTTTCAAGTATTCTTGAGCGTTCTTTCCAGAACCGCAAGTAGCATGTGCCCATGCCTCGCCCGGACCGTAGCCGCGCCGCCCTGCTGAACACCGCGGCAGTGCTGTTCCGCAGGCAGGGATATTCGGCCACCGGGGTCAACCAGATCCTCGAGGTCGCGCAGGTCCGCGCCGGTTCGCTGTACCACCACTTCCCCGATGGGAAGGCCGAACTGGCGGCTGCCGTGGTGGACACGGTCGGCGGCGGCATCGGCGCGCTGCTGAGCACGCTGCTGGCCGCGCAGGAGCCGGCCGCCGACATCGTGGACCGCTGGGTGGACGTGATGGCCGTTAATCTCACGGCCGATGAACGGGACGGCTGCCCCATCGAGCCCATTGCCACCGAGTCGGTGACGGCGAGCCCGGTCCTGCGGGCAGCCTCGGCACGCGCGTTCGGCGGCTGGATCGAAGCGGTCGCCGACCGGCTGCGCGCCGACGGCCGGTCCGGCGCTGACGCGGAAGAGACTGCGCGAGCGGTCATCTCACTGATCGAAGGCGCCCTGATGCTGTCTCGGGTGTCGGGCGAACCCAGTGCGCTGATCGCCGCCAAGTCCGCGGCGCGGGTGTTGCTGGACCGCGGCTAGGTATCCAGCCCGATATCGAGCACACGCACCGAATGGGTCAGCGCACCGACGGCCAGGTAGTCCACCCCGGTCGCGGCGTAGGTGGCCGCGGATTCCAGGGACAGCCCGCCCGAGGATTCGAGTTTGGTTGCCGGGGAACGACTGTCGCGGCGCTGCACGGCAATCTGGGTCTGCCACACCGGAAAGTTGTCCAGCAATACCAGTTCCACATCGGCGCCCAGCACGTCGTCGAGTTGCTCCAGGGAGTCGACCTCGACCTCACAGGGCAGCTCGGGTGCGGCGGCCCGGACCGCCTCGAGCGCCGCCAGCACGGATCCCGCCGCCGCGACGTGGTTGTCCTTGATCAACGCGGCATCACCGAGGCCCATCCGGTGATTGACTCCCCCGCCGACGCGCACCGCGTACTTCTGCAGGGCGCGTAAGCCGGGCAACGTCTTTCGGGTGTCCCGGATCTTCGCGTGCGTGCCCTCGACCGCGTCGACCCAGTGAGCGGTGGCGGTCGCGATGCCGGACAGGTGACAGACCAGGTTCAGCATGGTCCGCTCGGCGGTCAGCAGACCCTGCGCGGGTGCGCGCAACGTCAGCAGAGACTGTCCGGCGGCCAGCCGCGCCCCGTCCTCTACCCGGTCGGTCACGGTGTAGCCGTCGGGCCCCAGCACCTCATCGAGCACCAGCAGGGCGAGTTCGATACCGGCGACGACGCCCGGCTCGCGGGTGGCCATCGACGCCACCGTGACGGCATCCGCGGACACGGTGGACGCCGTGGTGACGTCGGGGCCGTACCGCAGGTCCTCGTCCAGGCCGCGAGCGATGACGGCGCGGCCCTCGGCGAGTTCGTCGGCGGACAGTTTCACCGTGCACCCGCCGGTGCGACGACGGCGGGCACGCCGGCGTCGTTTACCCGCACAACGATGCTCTTCGCCTGGGTCGCGTCGCTTTCCGCGAAGTCCGCGCGGTGGTGGCACCCCCGCGATTCGGTACGTTCGGCGGCGGCCGCGGCCACTGCGCGTGCGGTCATGGTCAAGGCGACATCCTCGAAATCGGTGCGGTTGGTGACGGTGTGCGGGCTCGCCGCGGCCAGCACGCCGGACAGTCGGTGCAGACCGTCGGCGTCGCGGACCACCGACGCGTCCCGGCTCATCGCCTGTTGCAGCGTGGCGCGGTCCAGCGCGGGGCGGCGTGGGCTGTCGGGAACCTGGGCGCGGACAGGACCCGAGGCGGCGGCGTGGGCAGCGGCCGCGGTGCCGGCCCGCCCACCGACGACGAGACCCTCCAGCAGGCTGTTGGAGGCGAGCCGGTTGGCCCCGTGCATGCCGGTGCGCGCAACCTCGCCCGCGGCGAACAGGCCGGGCAGATCGGTACGGCCGTACACGTCGGTGACGACGCCGCCGCAACTGTAATGCGCGCCGGGCACCACCGGGATCGGCCGGCGAGCGGGGTCGATACCGGCCGCCAGGCAGGCCGCTGTGACCGTCGGGAATCGTTGCGCCACATCGGGAACCCGGGTGGCATCGAGGTACACGCACGGTTCGCCGGTCGCCCGCAGCCGGTCGTCGATGGCCGCCGCCACCACGTCGCGCGGGGCCAGATCACCCATCGGGTGGACGCCGGCGGTCACCGAGTCGCCACGGCTGTCGATCAGGATCGCACCCTCACCACGGATGGCCTCGGTGACCAGCGGCCGGCGGCCCGCGGCGGCACCGGTGTACAACATGGTCGGGTGGAACTGGATGAACTCCAGATCGCTGACCGCGAGGCCGGCCTGCAGGGCCAGTGCCACGCCGTCGCCGGTCGATCCGTCCGGGTTGGTGGTGGCCGCATACAGATGCCCCAGCCCGCCGGTGGCCAGAATGACGGACGGCGCGTGCACCAGACCCAGACCGTCGGCGCTGTGCACCAGCACGCCGGTCACCTGGTCGCCGTCATGGCAGATCTGCAGCGCCACATGGTTGCGGCGGATGTCGAGATGGGTGGCCGCAAGGTTGAGCGCGCGCTGCACTTCGGCCCCGGTCGCGTCCCCGCCGGCGTGGATGATCCGCCGCCGGGTGTGGCCGCCCTCGCGGGTCAGCGACCAATGCCCGGGCGCCGCCTCGTCGAAGCGGGCGCCGTCGGCCACCAGGTCGGCGACCGCCGCGTAGCCGTCGGCGACGATGGAGCGCACCGCCTCGGCGTCGCACAGGCCGCCGCCGGCGGCGACGGTGTCGGCGACATGAGCGTCGACCGAATCGCCGTCCGCGCGAAAGGCGTCGGGCAGGACCACCGCGATGCCGCCCTGGGCGTAGAACGTCGCTGTTTCGGCGACCTTGCTCAGCACGATGACCTTGCGGCCCGCCCGGACCGCCGAAAGCGCGGCGACCAGACCGGCCACCCCGGTGCCGATGACGACGACGTCAGCGCGCTGTTGCCACGCGCCGCCGCCGCACGCTGCGTTGATCCCCCGGGTCGCTGTGCTCCTGCCCCCAGGGACGTTCATTCCCCGCCGCCGGGCTGCCCGATCTCGATCATGCGCTGCACACTCTTGCTGGCGGCCGCCGCTACATCCAGATCGACGTGCACCTCGTCGGCGCCCTCGACCAGGCAGCGCAGCAGCGCCGCGGGGGTGATCATCTTCATGTACCCGCACGACGCGCGGTCGTTGACCGCCAGAAAATCGACATCCGGTGCGGCACGGCGCAACTGGTGCAGCATGCCGACCTCGGTGGCGACCAGGACCTGGCGCGCGTTGGTCTCCCGGGCGGCGTCGAGCATGCCACCGGTGGACAGGATCTTGACCCGGTCCTCCGGCACCGCACCCTCGCCTGCCAGATACAACGCCGAGGTGGCACAACCACATTCGGGGTGCACGAACAGTTCGGCGTCGGGGTGCGAACGCGCCTGCGCGGCCAGTTCGTCGCCGTTGATGCCGGCGTGCACGTGGCATTCGCCGGCCCAGATGTGCAGATTCTTGCGCCCGGTGACCCGGCGCACGTGGGCGCCGAGGAACTGGTCGGGGCAGAACAGCACGGTGCGATCTTCTGGAATGGAGGCGACCACCTCGACCGCGTTGGACGAGGTGCAGCAGATGTCGGTGAGCGCCTTCACGGCGGCGGTGGTGTTGACGTAGGAGACGACGACCGCGTCGGGGAACTCGTCCTTCCACGCCCGCAGATCGTCGGCGGTGATCGAGTCGGCCAGCGAGCACCCGGCCCGCTGATCCGGGATCAGCACCGTCTTCTCCGGCGACAGGATCTTGGCGGTCTCGGCCATGAAGTGCACGCCGCAGAACACGATGGTGTCCTCGGCGGCCTCGGCCGCGATCCGGGACAACGCGAGCGAGTCGCCGACGTGGTCGGCCACGTCCTGGATCTCGGGCAACTGGTAGTTGTGCGCCAGCACCGTCGCATTGCGCAGATCGGCCAGTCTGCGGATTTCCGCCGCCCACTCACCATCTCCGATGACGCCGCTGTAGCCTCCGGGACCGTCGACGATGCGCGACGCCAGCACGCTCGACCGTTGCGCGGTGAGATCCAGGACCGTCATGGCCTTCTCCTTTGTGCCAAGCCAGGTTTTCGACTTATAATCGAAAACATGCCACATACTAGCACCGACCACGAGGTGCTTGCCGTCGTGTTCCAGGTGCGCCAGCTGTCGACGAAAAAGCCGCAGCTCAGCGTTCTGCTGTGGGAACGCGCGATGGAACCGCAGCGTGGCGCATGGGCACTGCCCGGCGGCCGGCTGCGTCACGACGAAGACATGATCAGTTCAGTCCGGCGTCAACTTGCCGAGAAGGTCGACCTGCGCGAATTGACCCATCTGGAGCAACTCGCGGTGTTCTCCGACCCTGCACGGGTGCCAGGTCCACGCACCATCGCGTCCACCTTCCTGGGCCTGGTGCCCTCCCCTGCCACCCCCGAGCTCCCACCGGACACCCGCTGGCACCCCGTGTCGGCACTGCCGCCGATGGCTTTCGACCATGGCCAGATGGTGCTCAATGCGCACGCCCGCCTGATCGCGAAACTGTCCTACACGAATATCGGATTCGGCTTGGCACCAAAAGAATTCGCACTCTCGACCTTGCGCGACATCTACAGCGCCGCCTTCGGACACCCCGTCGACGCGACCAACCTGCAGCGCGTCCTGGAGCGCAGGCATGTCATCACCAGGACGGGCACCACGGCCCGGTCCGGCCGCAGCGGCGGCCGTCCTGCGGCGCTCTACCGGTTCACCGAGTCGCGCTATCGCGTCACCGACGAATTCGCCGCGTTGCGACCTCCTGGGTGAGTCGACTGGCTTCTTAGACCCTTCTTAAGCAACAATGCCTGGATGGACTTGGGCAGTGCGGCCAGCGCGACCGGTGCCGAATGGATCGGTCGTGTCCCCCACCAGGCGCTCGAACGCGGCGCCCGTCCCGTGCTGCCCAGCGACGACCCGTTCTACGACGCCCCGACCGGCTTCCAGCACGCCGAGGCCGGCACCGTGCTGCGCAGCAGGGATGTCGAGGTCGCCTTCCTCGGGTTGATCCCGCAACAGGTGCGCGCCGTGCAGCTGCTGTACCGGACCACCGACATGAACGGCCGCCCCGACGCCGCCGCCACGACCATCCTGCTGCCCGCCGACCGCGAACATGCGGGCACCGCTCCCCTGATCTCCTATCAGTGCGCCATCGACGCCATCACCTCTCGATGCTTCCCGTCGTACGCACTGCGCCGAAGGTCGGTGGCCCCCGGCGCGGTGCCGCAGTTCGAACTGCTGCTGATCGCGGCGGCGATCGCCGAGGGCTGGGCGGTCTCGGTGCCCGATCACGAGGGCCGCGACGGCACCTGGGGCACCCCGTATGAGCCGGGCTACCGGATTCTCGACGGGCTGCGTGCCGCCGTCGGATGCGAGCGCCTGAAGCTCTCGTCCGAAGCGCCCATCGGCCTGTGGGGTTATTCGGGAGGCGGCCTGGCGACCGCGTGGGCCGCGGAGGTGTGCGGCAGCTACGCGCCCGAGCTCAACATCGTCGGTGCCGTCCTCGGCTCGCCGGTCGGTGATCTGGGGCATACCTTCCGCCGGCTCAACGGCACCTTCGCCTCGGCGCTGCCCGCCCTGGTGGTCGCGGCCCTGGCCGACGTCTATCCCGGTCTGCGCCGCATCATCGATGAGCACGCCAATCCCGACGGCCGCGACCTTCTGGAGCGGCTGCACCACATGACCACCGTGGAAGCCGTGCTGCGCCTGATGCGCACCGACATGGGCGACATGCTGGATCAGCCCCTGGAACAGATCCTGTCGACGCCGGAAGTGCGGCACGTCTTCGACGAGATCAAGCTCGGGGCCGCGGTGCCGACCCCACCGGTGCTCATCATCCAGGCCGTGCACGACGAGATCATCTCCGTCGAGGGCATCGACGAACTCGCCGAGACGTACTCTTCCGGCGGCGCGCAGGTGACCTATCACCGGGACATGTTCAGTGAGCACCTGCTGCTGCACCCGATGTCAGCCCCGATGGCGCTGCGCTGGCTGTCAGACCGGTTCGCCGGGCGCCCGCTGGATGCCAATCTGCGGCGCACCAAGTGGCCGACCCTGCTGAACCCGTCGACGTATCGCGGAATGGCCCGGCTGGCCGTCATCACGGCGAAAGTGCTGACCGGCCAACGAATTCGCCATCTACCGTTGTCGGTCTTCGACCGCTGACGCGATCAGGGCATCCCGCGGCGCACCTGCGCCGGCGTCGGCAGCTGCCAGTGCGCACCCAATTCGCGGTCGAACGTCTCCGGTTTGAATCGGCGTAGACCGCCGCCCGGGTAGGGGGTGTATTCGCCGAACCAGACGTCGCCGTCGACGGCGTACAAGTCGATGCGGACGAAGTCCCACCCTGCACCCAGAATGCCGGCGACCTCCAGCATCTTGTCCAGCTCGGCCGGCCGCCGCTCATCGGCCACCGACTGATTGGTCCATCGCACCGGCAGTCGGCGCCAGTCCGCGTCGACGAAGGTCGCGGTCTGGTTGGTGCCATACCGATTGCGGTTCACCTGGATCATCTTCACGCGGCCGTCGAAGACGAAGAACTTGTAGTCCACCGGCAGGCGGTCGTCGGGCGTCGGGATGCGCTCTTCGAGTAGCAACTGCGGGCGCGCCACGCCGTAACCCCACTCGCCCATCTCCAGTGGTGTCTCGTCGAACCAGCTCCTGGTCCGTCGGCGCAGGTCGGCCAGGTCGGTCTGCGGATCGGGCCCGAACAACGCGTGCCCGCTGCTGTGATTGGGCTTGAGCACCCACGGCGGCAGCGTCATCAGGTCAGGCGCGTCGCGCAGGTCGGTACCGGACCAGTAGGTCGCCGGGATGCGCAGGTTGTCACCGGGATGGGCGTCGCGGGCCATCTCCTTCATCCAGATCTTGTCGCAGGCCTTGACGATCCGGTCCCGGCGATCGTTGAAGATCCGCCAGTTCACCTTCTCGTTGAAGGTCTCCGGCTCGGTGAAATTTCCTCGCTTGCCCATCGTCGAGAGGAACAACCCGTGCCGTAGCGCCGGAAGCGGAACCGCCGCGATCAACGCCCGCCGCGGGGCGGCCAACCACGTCGGGGTTTTCCGGTAGGTCAGGGACGCCATGACACAGTCACCTCGCAACGTTGCAAGCCAGGCTCCGTGCACCGGCTATTTTCCCCGGGCGTTAATAACCCGGGCCTTGCGAGGGTAGCAGACGCTAAGTTAACTGAGACTCTTCTCAGAATTGGCCGCGTTGCACGTCCGCCAAGGACGGCAGTGACCAGTGTCGTCCCTGCTCAACGTCGAAGGTCATCGGCTGATATCGCAACAGGCCACTGCCCGGGTAGGGCGTGTATTCGCCGAACCACACTTCGCCGTCGACGGCGTACAGGTCGATCCGGATGAAGTCCCAGTCGGCCCCGAGGATGCCGGCGATCTCCATCATCTTGTCGAGCTCGGCCGGCCGCTGCTCGTCGGCCACCGGCTGGATCCGCCATCGCACCGGCAGCCGCCGCCACGCCGCATCCAGAAACGTCGCGGTCTGATGGGTTCCGAACCGGCCCCTGTTCACCTGGATCATCTCCACGCGGCCGTCGAAGACGAAGAACTTGTAGTCCACCGGCGGGTTGCCGTCGGGGGTCGGGATGCGCTCCTCGAGGAGCAGCTGCGGCCGGGCTTCGCTGTACCCCCACTCGCCGAGTTCCAGCGGCGTCTCCTCGAACCAGATCTGGGTCCGCGCGCGCAGGTCCGCCAGATCGGTCTGGGGATCGGGACCGAACACCGCATGCCCGCTGCTGTGATTGGGCTTGAGCACCCAGGGTGGCAGCGTCATCAGATCGGGGGCGTCGCGCAAGTCGGTACCGGACCAGTAGGTCGCCGGGATGCGCAGGTCGGCGCCCGGGTATGCGGCCCTGGCCATCTCCTTCATCCACATCTTGTCGCAGGCCTTGACGATCCGGTCCCGACGATCGTTGAAGATCCGCCAGTTCACCTTCTCGTTGAAGGTCACCGGCTCGGTGAAATTGCCCCGCTTGCGAATCATCAGCACATAGAAAACGTGGCGCATCAACCGAATGGGGATCAGCGCGATCATCCGGCGGCGGGCGGCGCGCAGCCAGGGTGGCGTCGCCTTGTACTCCAGCATCGGCATGAGATCAGGCCTGCGCGGTGAGGTAGCCGCCGCGGCGGAAGAACTTGTCCCCGCTGTGCTCGGCACCGTCGGCGGAACGGACCTTGGTGATGACCAGCCCGCGATTGCCGCCGAGATAGGACTCCGGGCCGGACACCACGGCGCCGCCGTCCTCCTGGACGATCACCCGCCCCGGGGTGCCGCCGTACCGGACCTCCGAGAGCTTCGCCTCGAGGACCTCGATGCGTTCGCCCCGATAGAACGTGAACGCCGGCGGGTAGGGCTCGGAGAGGGCGCGCACCAACCGCTCGAGCACCTCGGCGGGCCAGGTCCAGTCGAGCAGGCTGTCCCGTTCGGAACGCTTGTGGAAGTAGGTCCGCTCGGCCTTGTTCTGCGGCCGCCATGCCGGCGTGCCGGACTCCAGCGCCGTCAGCGCCTCCTTGAGTGCGCCGGGAATCAGCGCGATGCCGCGCTCCACCAGTTCGGTGCCCGTGTCACGGGGGCCGATCGGCAGCGCGTGCTGGACCAAGATGTCCCCGGTGTCGAGGTTCTCGTCCATCCGGTGGATCGTCAGCCCGATCTGCGACTCGCCGCTGATCAGCGACCACAGCACCGGCGAGAACCCGGTGCCCTTGGGCAGCAGCGAGTCGTGCAGGTTCAGGGTTCCGTGCGGCGGGAGCTCATAAAGCTCCGGCGGCATCCACGTGTACCAGCTGTTGACCACGATCACGTCGGGCTCGGCACGCTTGACCAGGTCGATGGTGTCGTTCCCCACCCGCTCGGTGAGGTGCACCGGGATGCCGAGACTCTCGGCCAGTTCCTCGACCGAGTCGGAGAAGATGCCCTTGTAGGAGTCGTCGCTCGCCGGGTGGGTGACGGCGAGCGTCACCTCGTGCCCCAGATCGACCAATGCCTGAAGTGTCTTCACTCCCCATGTCTGGAATCCGAAGGACACGATGCGCATGAACAAGACCTCACTGTAGATAAATGACGCGAATGCTGTTTGCTGTGAATCAGCTTTGCGCGCGTCAATTTACCTATGTGCACGTGCTTTGTGGGGGCTACGTTTGCGGTATCTGCACTACCCGGACATAAGTCCAGTTAGGACGCTGTTCCGGGTGCCGCGGGAGGGTCGATACCGACGCCCGCCGCGCTGACCGCCACCGGAATCGGTGGGTATACCCCGGCATACTCCACCGGCGGCCATGCACCCAGGTCGTCGCGCGGGGTGGACAGCGCGGCGAGCGTGTAGACCAGAGCCGCCACCGCCGCCGGCAACAAGATCGTCGCGGCGATCTGCAGCACACCGTGGCCGAAGAACACCGCGGGCGCTTCGGTGACGTAGTGGATCCGGTGCTCGGGGGTCACCGGCGCCGCAGCGATGTCGACCACGCCGTAGCGCCAACGAACCAGCACCGCGCCGATTCCCGCCGCAACACCGGCCGCACCCGCCGCGCCCAGGGTCAACGCGGCCAGCAGCACCGGCCCGCGGTGCGGGCGCCACTGCCACACCAGGACTGCCGCCACCACCGTCAGGGCCGTCAGCATACCGACGAGCAGGAATTCGCCGAGGAAGAAGTTGTCGGACTCGTTGCCCAGATACGCCGTCACCCGGTTGCCGCTCTTGGTCAGGGCGATCACCCCGTGAATCGGCGGTGCCAACCAGGCCCACAAGGCACCTACGAGCACCCCGGCCAGCGCGACGCCGACGGCGACCCGGATGGCGGCGGCGATCCGCGAAACCTTGGGAGCGCCAGCAACATTCGCTTCCAACGCCGTCATCGCCTGGTATCCAGGTCCTTGGAGTCGACCTGACCGTGGCGCGAGCACTTGGCCCACCAGCCGTCCGGACGCACCTGGACGATCATCCGCCGCCCGCACTCGGCGCAGAACCGCGGCGGTTCCAGACCCAGCTGGGCCGCGGTCGGCACGGAGCTGCCCGCCGGGCCCCCGGTGTACACGTTGTAGACCCCCGCACCCACGGGGGTGGGCAGGGCGGCACCTTCGTTCAGCATCACCACCACGTTCTACAGGGTGGCGTTGAGTGCCTTGATCGGCATCTGCAGATCGACGAGCAGTTCCAGGTCGGATTCGGCGGGCCGGCCCAGCGTGGTGAGGTAGTTGCCAACGATGACGGCGTTGATCCCGCCCAGGATGCCCTGCTTTGCGCCGAGGTCACCGAGGGTGATCTCGCGGCCACCGGCGAACCGCAGCATGGTGCGCGGCAACGCCAGCCGGAACGCGGCGACGGCCCGCAGCGCGTCTGCGGCCGGCAGCACCTCCAGGTCACCGAACGGCGTGCCTGGACGCGGGTTCAGGAAGTTCAGCGGAACCTCGTGCGGGTTGAGTTCGGCCAGATTGGCGGCGAACTCGGCCCGCTGTTCCAACGTCTCGCCCATGCCGAGGATGCCGCCGCAGCAGACCTCCATGCCGGCTTCGCGCACCATTTCCAGCGTGCCCCAGCGCTCCTCCCACGAGTGGGTGGTGACGACGTTCGGGAAGTACGACTGAGCGGTCTCCAGGTTGTGGTTGTAGCGGTGCACGCCCATGTCCTTGAGGCGGTCCACCTGCTCCTGGGTCAGCATGCCCAGCGAGCAGGCGATCTGGATGTCGACCTCGTTGCGGATGGCTTCGATGCCGGCGGCCACCTGGGCCAGCAGGCGCTCGTCCGGGCCACGGACAGCGGCCACGATGCAGAATTCGGTGGCGCCGCTCTTGGCGGTCTGCTTGGCGGCCTCAACCAGGCTCGGGATGTCCAGCCAGGCGCTGCGCACGGGCGAGGCGAAAAGCCCTGACTGCGAACAGAAGTGGCAATCCTCGGGGCAACCGCCGGTCTTGAGGCTGATGATGCCCTCGACCTCGACCTCGGGTCCGCACCACTTCATCCGCACGTCGTGGGCCAGCGCCAGCAGGTCGTCGAGTTGATCGTCGGGCAGTTGGAGCACCTGCAGGGTCTGATCCTGATCGAGGCCCACGCCACGGTCGAGTACCTGCTCGCGTGCCTGAACCAGAATGTCGCTCACCCGATGCGCTCCCTAACCATGCCGACTGTTGAACAGTGTTCAGGTTAGAGTAACCGTGTGCAGCTGCACAAACGTGACGTAGTAGATGCCGCGACGGCGATCCTGGACAACTTCGGGATGGCAGACCTGACCATGCGCAGGCTGGCGCGCGAACTGACCGTCACTCCCGGAGCGCTGTACTGGCATTTCGCGAACAAGCAGGAGCTGCTGGGCGCGGTGGCCGACCGCATTCTGCAACCCGCACTGGAGCCACACCGCAGGCCCGGCTGGCGCGACCAGATCGTCGACGCCTGCCACCGGCTCCGCGACGCCCTTTTGTCGCACACCGACGGCGCCGAACTGGTGTCCGCCAGCTTCGCGGCCGGGCAATCGGAAGCCATGACCGAGATCGTGTCGCGTCTGTCGGCCGCCGCCGCGGACGCCGGGGTGGCGGGTCCGGATTCCGACCTGGCGGCCCGCACCGTGGTCTATTACGTGCTGGGCTTCACCGCCGACGAGCAATCCCGGCTGCAATGGGATGCCGCGGGCGCGACCCTGCCCGACGGGCAGTCCGTCCTCACCGCCGAACCGTCCCGGCGCTTCGCGTTCGGCCTAACGGTGCTGATCGACGGCTTGGCCGCGCACGGCGACACCGGGTCATTGCATGCCGTTGCCGACGACCTCGCGCAGCGCCGCCTCGGCTGACGGCTCCCCCGTCACCGAGACCGAACCGCCGCGCGTCCACGCCCACAGCGCCAACTCCTCGGCGGGCGCCGTCACCACGACGCTCGCAGGTCCTGGGGTTGCTCGCTGGGCGCGGGGCTCACTCGCTCCGGACGCGGCGGTCCACCGGCCGACCTCGACAAGCCAGCGCCGATCCAGATCCGAGGCGACGAATTCAGCGGTGGCCAGCGGCTCGTAGCGCGCGTCGTCCGGCAGCCAGCCCCACATGACGTCGACGGCATGATCGAGGGCGCCGGCAGCGACCTCGGGTGCGATCGGACCGACGGGCACGCCGGCCGTCAGTTCGGCGTCGACCCGGTGCATGGTCGCCTCGTAGGTCTGCATCCTGCGGGTGAAGCCGACCGTCTGATCCGACTCCCACCAGGACCATCGCTGATCGCCGTCCGCCAGCACTGTCAACTGCTCCAACAGGTGCCCGGTACTGCGCTCGCGCAGCGCAAGCAGGTCGCCGACAGCCGTCGGCCTCGACGGTTTCGCGCCTTCTATCGCACCGATGTCGGCAGCGGTACGGGCGTCGCGCGCGAGCACCTGGGACCAGAACCAGTGCACCTCGGTCAGGTGCCACAGTAGATCTGACGCATTCCACCCCGGACACGTCGGACACGGAGCCTCCGGGGCGACGGCGGTGAGCACCGCTGCGAGGCGGTCGGATTCGGCGCGGATGATCGCAGCGCGGTCCATGAGCCCAGCATTCCAGACGCAGGCTTGACTTTCCAGGCCGGAAAGTGAAGCCTTGTTTCCACCAAGGAAAGGGAGGGCGGCATGGACGAGATCACCCGCGACGGGGCCAAGAATGCACTCGAGGCGGCCGAGCGGGCCCGCGGCCGGGTCGCAGACGAGGTCGGCCTCCCCCGCGGCTATTGGTGGGCAATGGCAGCCGGCTGGGTGACGTTGGGCGTCCTCGGCGACGTCGGACCGCGCTGGCTGGCCACGGTGGCGACGGTCGGTTTCTCCCTCGGCCATGCGGTACTCGCGTCGCGGCTGCTCGACGGCCGTCGGCGGTCGGACCGACTCCAGGTCAGCGCGGAAACCGCCGGACGCCGGGTGGCACTGGTGGTGGTCGGCATCCTTATCACCCTGGTCGTACTGACCATCGCCGCGGCGCTGGCCCTGCACGCGGACGGAGTCCGGCATGCAGGCACCTGGGCCTCCGTGCTGGCCGCCGCCGTCGTCGGATTCGGGGGCCCTGAGATCCTGCGCTGCACCCGCCGGTGGGTGCATGCCTGATCCCGCGCGGTTCGACGAACTGATCCACCCGAGCACCCGGCTGACCCTGGTGGCCACTCTGGCCGCCGCGGACTGGGCCGAGTTCAGCTTTCTCAAAGACCGGGTCGGGTTGTCCGATTCGGCGCTGTCCAAACAGCTCGCCGCGCTCGAGGACGCCGGCTACCTCAGCACCGAACGCCGACTCGAGGGCAGTAGGCACAAGCTGCGCGCCCGACTGACGGACACCGGCCGGCGGGCCTTCACCGGGCACATCGCCGCGCTGAACGACATCGTCTCCGGGCGGCTCGCGCAGCCACACCCGTGACCTCAGACGTCGAACCTGTATTCGTGCCTGGCGTCGCCATCCCAGCGCCGTAGGCCCGCGAACGTCCCGTCGATCTCCACGCCGGCCAACGGCATCGCCTTTTCCAGCAGCGCGGCATCCAGTCGCCGGGCCAGGGTGACGTGCGGGGTCCAATGACCGGGCTCAGCATGCGCGAAAGCCCCGGAAGGCATGTGCGGCAAGCAGATCCGGTAGATCTGGGCGTGCAGCCGGAGCAGCTCGGCAGAGGGCACCACCAGCCGCGCCAGGGTGAACGGGCCACTCCCGAACAGGATCGGTGCCCCGATCCGGCACGGCAGCGGAAGCGTAGCCGCCGCCTCGGCCAACTCGGCATCGACGACGCCGGAGATCGCTGCGGACACCGTCATCGTGACGTGCGGCCGGTTACTCGGCGCGCGGTGCGCGGCCTGGCTGCGCACTCCCGCCTCGGCCAGGATGTCCCATACGCCGCGGATGGCGCGGTCGGCGTCGGGATCCAACAGCAACTCGACCGAGTGGGCCATCGCTACACCAGGCCTGCCAGCCAGTCCGGGTCGAACGCGCCAGCGCTGATCGTCTCGAAATCCGTACCGGCGGCGGCGCCGGCCGGCAGCACGGCGCGGACCGGAGCCAGCTCCGCCAGTGCGTCTCGGTTGCCCTGCTCGGCGACGCCGGGATCGCGCGGCCACGCGCCGATGACCAAGCCTGCACATGGAACATCTTGGGCAGCAAGGGATTCCAGCGTCAAGGCGGTGTGGTTCAAGGTGCCCAGCCCCGGCGACACGACGAGAAGCACCGGCGCACCCAGATCGATGGCCAGGTCGCGCAGGGTCACCCCATCGGCGCCGAGCTCGACCAACAGTCCGCCCGCACCCTCGACCAGCGTGAGGCGTCCGGGTTCGTCCGCAACGCGCACCGACGCCACCAACTCGGCCCGGGTCGGCAGAACCATGTCCGCCCGGTACGCCGCGGCCACCGGCGCCAGCGCCTCGGGGTAACGCCAGCCGCCGTGCAGCGCGGTGACGCCGGAAAGCCTGCGCACCTCGCCGAGGTCGTCATCCCCGTCGATCGTGCCGGTCTGCACCGGCTTGCTCACCGCGACGTCCAGCCCGGCCTGCCGGGCCGCGGACGCCAGTGCCGCGGTGGTCACCGTCTTGCCGACACCGGTATCGGTGCCGGTCACCAGCAGCAGGCTCACCGGGTGACGGCCAGGACCTCGGTGAGCACGGTCCCCGCCAGCTCCATTTCGTCATCGGTGAGCGAGGCCCGTGCCGTCAGGCGCAACCGGGAGGTGCCGGCGGGCACGGTCGGCGGGCGGAAACAGCCGACCCGCACCCCGCGGTCCAGGCAGGCTGCAGCCGCGGCGACCGCCACGTCGGGTTCGCCGAGGATGACCGACACCACCGCGGAGGTGGGATCCTCGGCCACCCCGCAGATGCGGGCGAGCTCGGCGGCGCGCGTCAGGACTGCCCCGGCGCGCCGGGGCTCCGCGATCAGCACCCGCAACGCCGCCAGAGCCGCGCCCACCGCCGCAGGTGCCAGCCCGGTGTCGAAGATGAAGGGACGGGCCGCGTCGATCAGGTGCGCGCGCACCACCTCCGGGCCCAGCACCACTCCGCCCTGCGAGCCCAGCGCCTTGGACAGCGTCGTCGTCATGACCACATCGGCCGCGCCGGCCAGTCCGGTCTCATGCAGCAGGCCCTGCCCGCCGGTGCCGCGTACCCCGAGCCCGTGCGCCTCGTCCACCAACAGCAGCGCACCGTGCCTGCGGCACACGTCGTGGAGTGCGCGCAGTGGCGCCAGCACACCATCGGTGGAGAAGACGGACTCGGTGACCACCACGGCGCGCTCTTCGGACCGCGTGGCCAGTGCCGCCTCGACGGCGGCGACATCGCGATGCGGGGCGACCGTGACACGCGCCCGCGACAGCCGGCAGGCGTCGACGAGCGACGCGTGCGACAGCGCATCGGAGACGATGAGCGACCCCGGCCCGGACAGTGCGACCAGCGCACCGAGGTTGGCGGTGTAGCCAGAGGAGAACACCAGCGCCGACTCCGCGCCGGTGAACTGCGCCAGTTCGGTCTCGAACTCTTCGTGCAGTTCGGTGTTGCCGGTGACCAGGCGGGATCCGCCCGCGCCTGCACCCCAAGTGCGCAGGGCTTCGACACCGCCGTCCAGCACCGCGGGGTGCTGCGACAAGCCGAGGTAGTCGTTGGAGGCCAGGTCGAGTTCAGCGCCGACGGGCGGCCGGACCCGCAGCACGCGCCGCAGACCGGCCTCGCGGCGTTGCTGTTCGACACCGGCCAGCCAGGCCAGCGGTGAGAGTCCGGTGCGCGTCACTACAGCTCCTTGAATGACTTGAACACCGTTCAGGTTAATGCATCGGCGACGGCCACCATCGCCGAACCGATCTGGGCCACCTCGTCCTGCGTGCAGATGAACGGCGGCATGGCGTAGACGAGCCTGCCGAACGGCCGAAGCCACACGCCGTGCCGCAACGCCGCCTCGGTCGCGACCGCCATGTCGACCGGGTCCACCATCTCGATCACCCCGATCGCGCCGAGCACCCGGACGTCGGCGACGCCGGCGAGTCCCCAGGCCGGGGCCAGGCCCTCGCGTAGGCCGGCCTCGATCTCGGTGACCCGGGCCTGCCAGTCGCTGCCGAGCAACAGCTCCACCGAGGCCACCGACACCGCACACGCCAGAGCGTTGGCCATGAACGTCGGGCCGTGCATCAGCGCGCCGGGCTCCCCCGCGCTGATGGTCTGCGCCAGCGCCGACGTGCAGAGCGTCGCCGCGAGGGTGACGTAACCGCCGGTCAGCGCCTTGCCGACACACATGATGTCGGGCGTGACGCCGGCGTGGTCGGCGGCGAACAGGGCGCCGGTGCGGCCGAAACCTGTGGCGATCTCGTCGAAGATCAGCAGCACCCCATGCCGGTCGCAGGCGGCCCGCAGGTCGGTCAGGTACCGCGGATCGTGGAAGCGCATACCGCCCGCACCTTGCACCACCGGCTCGACGATGACGGCCGCCAACTCGTCGGCATGCTCGGCCAGTTGCGCTTCGAACGCGGCGCTGTAGGCGGCGTCGTACTCGCTCGGCACCTGGGGGGCGAAGATCTGAGGCGTCAGGACGTCGGTCCACAGGTCGTGCATGCCGCCGTCGGGATCGCACACGCTCATCGGGGTGAAGGTGTCGCCGTGATAGCCGCCCCGCCACGTCATCAGCCGGTGTTTGGCCGGGTTGCCCAGGCTGCGCCAGTACTGCAGCGCCATCTTGGCGGCCACCTCCACGGCGACCGACCCGGAATCGCTGAAGAACACCGTCTCCAGACCGGTGGGCGTGATCTGGACCAGCAGCTGCGCCAGCCGCGCCGCGGGCTCATGGGTCAGGCCGCCGAACATCACGTGGTTCATGGTGGCCAACTGAGCGGTGATGGCCGCGTCGAGCACCGGGTGGCCGTGCCCGTGCACCGCGGTCCACCACGAACTCATCGCGTCCAGTGCCTGGACGGGCCGGCCGTCGTGCATCAGCGTCAGCCACGCCCCCTTGGCAGCGAGGGCGACCACGGGTGCCGGCGCTTCGGCACCGATGGTGCTGTAGGGGTGCCAGACGTGCGCCGTATCGATCGCGCTGATCTCGGATGGCGTCAACGCGGGCATGGGATCCGAGACTATCGCTTTGCTCGCAGACTGTGACTCGACGCCCGCGACCTGAGCGTTGCAGGGTTCTTAGGTAGATTGAGTCACCGACCATGAAGACCCCCGCCACCAACCGGCCTGGTTCCGTTTCCCAGTCCGGTGCCGCCGCCCGCACCGGAATGGGCACCCGCGCATCAGGTTTCTATCGGCACGACCTGGATGGCTTGCGTGGGATCGCCATCGCCCTGGTGGCGGTGTTCCACGTCTGGTTCGGCCGTGTTTCCGGTGGTGTGGACGTGTTTCTGGCGTTGTCGGGCTTCTTCTTCGGCGGCCGCCTGCTGCGGACCGCGCTGCGCCCCGGGGCCTCCCTGCGGCCGACCCCGGAGGTCATCCGGCTGGTGCGCCGACTGCTGCCGGCACTGGTGGTCGTCCTGGCTGCTGCGGCGGTGCTGACCATCCTGGTGCAACCCGAGACCCGCTGGGAGACCTTTGCCGACCAGAGCCTGGCCAGCCTGGGTTACTTCCAGAACTGGGAGTTGGCCGACTCGGCATCGAACTACCTTCGCGCCGGTGAGGCCGTCAGCCCGCTGCAGCACATCTGGTCGATGTCGGTCCAGGGGCAGTTCTACATCGCGTTCCTGGCGCTGGTGTTCGGGTTCGCCTTTCTGTTCCGCAACCGCATGCGCCGCCGCCTGCGGGCCGCGTTCATCGTCCTCATCGCGGCGCTGACCATCGCGTCGTTCGTGTACGCGATCTTCGCCCACAACGCCGACCAGGCCACCGCCTACTACGACAGTTTCGCCCGCGGCTGGGAGATGACGGCCGGTGTGCTGGCGGGTGCCCTGGTACCGCGGGTGCACTGGCCGATGTGGCTGCGCACCATCGTCGCGACTGTCGCGCTGGCCGCCATCGTGAGCTGCGGCGCCCTCATCGACGGGGTGCGGGAGTTCCCCGGCCCGTGGGCCCTGGTCCCGGTCGGGGCCACCGTGCTGTTCATCCTGTCGGCGGCCAACCGCGGCGAGCATCCGCTGCCCGCCCCGAACCGGCTGCTCGCCACCAAACCCTTCGTCTCGCTGGGGTCGATGGCGTATGCGCTGTATCTGTGGCATTGGCCACTGCTGATCTTCTGGTTGGCCTACAGCGGCGGCTCGCACGCGACGCTGCTGGACGGCTCCGTCGTGCTGCTGGTGTCCGGGGTTTTGGCCTGGTTGACGACGCGCTACGTGGAAACGCCGCTGCGTTACCGGGCACCCGCGCAGCGCACCACCGTCACCGTCTCGGTGCCATGGCGCACCCGGCTGCGCAGGCCCACCATCGCCCTCGGTTCGGTGGTCACCCTCCTCGGTGTGGCGCTGACGGCGACGTCGTTCACCTGGCGCGAGCACGTCACCGTGCAGCGGGCCAACGGTAAGGAACTCGCGGGACTGTCGTCGCGCGACTACCCCGGCGCGCGGGCGTTGCTCAACAACGCCAAGGTGCCCAAGCTGCCGATGCGGCCCACAGTTCTGGAGGCCAAGAACGACCTGCCCGAAACCACCGACGACGGCTGCATCGCCGACTTCGACAGCGTCGACATCCGCAATTGCACCTACGGGGACAAGGATTCGCCGCGAACCATCGCGCTGGCCGGGGGCTCGCACGCCGAGCACTGGATCACTGCACTGGACCTGCTGGGCCGGATCCACCACTTCAAGATCGTCACCTACCTGAAAATGGGGTGTCCGTTGACCACCGAGGAGAAACCTCTGGTGATGGGCGACAACCGGCCATACCCGAACTGCCGGGAGTGGAATCAGAAGGTGATGCCGAAGCTGCTCGCCGACCACCCCGACTACGTGTTCACCACCTCCACACGGCCGTGGAACATCAAGGACGGTGACGTGATGCCCGGGTTCTACATCGGCATCTGGCAGACCTTCGCCGACGCCGGAATCAAAGTGCTCGCGATGCGCGACACACCATGGCTGGTGCGTGACGGCAAGCCCTATTTCGCCGCGGATTGTCTGGCCGACGGGGGCGATTCCATCTCCTGCGGCATGAAGCGGGCTGAGGTACTGTCCGACCACAACCCCACCCTCGATTTTGTCCAGCAGTTTCCGAATCTCAAACCACTCGACCTGAGTGACGCGGTGTGCCGAGCAGACATCTGTCGAGTTGTGGAGGGAAATGTGTTGATGTACCACGACTCTCACCACATATCGACGACGTATATGCGGACCATGACCAACGAGCTAGGACGCCAGATGGCCGCCGCGACCGGCTGGTGGTGAGATGGTCAGCACAGTGTGGCCGGGAACCGCATACCCGCTCGGAGCGACGTACGACGGTGCGGGAACGAACTTTTCGCTGTTCTCCGAAGTCGCCGAGAAGGTCGAACTCTGCCTGATCGCCAAGGACGGCACCGAGGAACGCATTCCGCTCGACGAGGTCGACGGCTATGTGTGGCACGCCTACCTGCCGACCGTCAGCCCGGGCCAACGCTACGGCTTCCGGGTGCACGGACCGTGGGACCCTGCCAACGGTCACCGCTGCGATGCGAGCAAGCTCCTGCTCGACCCGTACGGCAAGTCGTTCCACGGCGACTTCGAGTTCAGCCAGGCGCTGTTCTCCTACGATCTGACCGCCGAGGACCCCGAGGACATCGGGCCTCCCCCCGGAGTCGACTCCCTGGGCCACACCATGACCAGCGTGGTGATCAACCCGTTCTTCAATTGGGGATCCGACCGGGCGCCCAACACGCCGTACCACGAGACCGTCATCTACGAGGCGCACGTCAAGGGCATGACCGAGCTGCACCCGGGCATTCCCGAAGAGCAACGCGGCACCTATGCCGGCCTGGCGCACCCGGTGATCATCGAGCACCTTAAGTCACTGAACGTCACCGCCATCGAACTGATGCCCGTGCACCAGTTCCTGCATGATCACCGGCTGATGGATCTCGGACTGCGAAACTACTGGGGCTACAACACTTTCGGCTTCCTGGCGCCGCACTACCAGTACGCGGCCAACCAGCACGCCGGCGGCGCCGTCGCCGAGTTCAAGGCGATGGTGCGGTCGTTCCACGACGCCGGCATCGAGGTCATCCTCGACGTCGTCTACAACCACACCGCCGAGGGCAACCATCTGGGCCCGACCATCAACTTCCGCGGTATCGACAACGCCGCCTACTACCGGTTGCTCGACGGGCAGGAGCAGTTCTACAAGGATTTCACCGGTACCGGGAACAGCCTGAACGCCCGGCACCCGCACACCCTGCAGCTCATCATGGACTCGCTGCGGTACTGGGTGCTCGACATGCACGTGGACGGATTCCGGTTCGACCTGGCCTCCACGCTGGCGCGTGAGTTCTACGACGTGGACCGCCTCAGCGCGTTCTTCGACCTGGTGCAGCAGGACCCGGTGATCAGTCAGGTCAAGTTGATCGCCGAACCGTGGGATATCGGTGAAGGCGGCTACCAGGTAGGGAACTTCCCAGGTTTGTGGACCGAGTGGAACGGGAAGTATCGCGACACTGTGCGCGACTACTGGCGGGGCGAGCCCGCAACCCTCGGCGAATTCGCCTCCCGGCTGACCGGTTCCTCGGACCTGTACGAGGCGACCGGACGGCGCCCGAGTGCGAGCATCAACTTCGTCACCTGTCACGACGGCTTCACGCTGAACGACCTGGTGTCCTACAACGAGAAGCACAACGAGGCCAACGGCGAGGACAACCGCGACGGCGAAAGCCACAACCGGTCCTGGAACTGCGGCATCGAGGGCCCCACCGACGATCCCGAGATCCTCGAGCTGCGGCACCGCCAGATGCGCAACATCCTGAGCACCCTGATGGTGTCGCAAGGCACCCCGATGATCAGTCACGGGGACGAGATCGGCCGCACCCAGAGCGGCAACAACAACACGTACTGCCAGGACTCCGCGATCGCCTGGGTGGACTGGTCGATGTGCGAGACCAACGCCGACCTGCTCGCATTCACCCAGAAGGTGGTTGCGCTGCGCAACGCGCACCCCGTGTTCCGGCGCCGCCGGTTCTTCGAGGGCGCGCCGATCCGTACCGGCGACCAGGTCCGCGACATCGCGTGGCTGACCACCGCCGGCACCGAGATGACGCACGACGACTGGGATTCGGGATTCAAATTCGTGGCGATGTTCCTCAACGGCGACGCGATCCCCGCCCCCAACGCTCGCGGCGAACGCGTCGTCGACGACTCGTTCCTGCTGTGCTTCAACGCGCACAGCAACCCGATCGAATTCGTGATGCCCGAAGACGGTTACGCCACAGAGTGGACCGGGGTGATCGACACCACCGATCCGCGGGGTGTCACCGACCTGGTGGTCAAGACGGCCGACAAGATCGACATCGCACCGCGGTCCCTACTGGTGCTCAAGAAGACGACGTGACCCCTGTTCTGTCGACGTACCGTGTTCAGCTGCGCGGTGATTCGTTCACCTTCGCCGACGCCGAGAACCTGCTGGACTACGTCGCCGAGCTCGGGGTCTCCCACCTGTACCTGTCCCCCATCCTGACCGCGGCCGCCGGATCCACGCACGGCTACGACGTCACCGATCCCACCACGGTCTCCGCGGAGCTCGGCGGCGCCGAAGGGCTGCAACGGCTTTCGGCCGCAGCGCGGGAGCGTGGACTCGGCCTGATCGTCGACATCGTGCCCAACCACGTGGGAGTGGACGATCCCACCCAGAACGCGTGGTGGTGGGATGTGCTGACCCACGGCCGAGATTCGGCCTATGCGTCCTATTTCGACATCGACTGGGATCTGCGTGGCGGGCGCGTCGTGCTGCCGGTGTTGGGCGAGGACTCCGACGTCGACGATCTGCTGGTCGACCGGGACAGCCAGACGCTGCGCCTCGGGGACCGGACCTGGCCGATCGCGCCGGGGACTGGCGACGGCACCGCTCGTGAGGTTTACGACCGGCAGAATTACGAGCTGATCGGCTGGCGGAACAACCTGTGCGGATACCGGCGATTCTTCTCCATCACCTCACTGGCCGGGTTACGCCAGGAGGACCCCGAGGTCTTCGCCGCGACCCATGTCGAGGTGCGCCGGTGGTTCACCGAGGGTCTGGTCGACGGCTTACGCATCGATCACCCGGACGGCCTGACCGATCCGGCCGGCTACCTGGTGTGGCTGCGCGAACTCGTCGGGCCCGACGCCTGGATCGTCATCGAGAAGATCCTGGCGCCCGGCGAACCGCTGGACGGCACCCTTCCCGTCGACGGGGGCACGGGCTATGACGCGCTGCGCGAAATCGGCGGCGTCTTCATCGATCCCGCGGGCGAACCCGCGCTGACCGAGCTGTATCACGCGGACACCGCCGAACAGACCCGCGCGCTCAAGGCCACATCCGCCACCACCACGCTGGGCAGTGAGCTGGCCCGGCTACGGCGCGCCATCGTCGCGGAGGCGGGCACCGATCACCCGCTGCTGGCCGAGGCGATCACCACTCTGCTCACCCACGTCGGGGTGTACCGGTTCGACTATCCGAGCCTGGCCGCCACCGGCCCGGTCGCCATCGCCGAAACCGCTTCGGACCGAACCGAACTCGCCGAGCCGCTGGCGCTCATCGCCGCCGCACTGGCGCATGGGGGCGAGGCCGCCAAGCGCATCCAGCAGCTCTGTGGTGCGGTCACCGCCAAGTCCGTGGAGGACTGCCTTTTCTACCGGGACGCCCGACTGGTGTCGCTGAACGAGGTCGGCGGCGAACCCGACCTGTTCGGTGTCACTGCCGCCGAGTTCCACGTGCGTGCCGCGACCAGGGCGTTGCTGTGGCCGCACACCATGGTCACCACGTCGACCCACGACACCAAACGCAGCGAGGACGTCCGGGCCCGGATCGGGGTGCTGTCGCAGGCGCCGGCGTTGTGGGCCGAGCGGGTACAACGCTGGTCGCGCGTCGTCATCGCGCCCGACGAGCACACCGCTGCGTTCTTGTGGCAGAACATCTTTGGCATCTGGCCGGCCGACGGCGAGTTGTCCGAGGGACTGCGCACGCGGCTGCACGCCTACGCTGAGAAGTCGATCCGCGAGGCCGCCACCCACACGACGTGGAACGACCCGGACACCGAATTCGAATCGGCCGTGCATTCCTGGCTGGATTCGATCATCGATGGGCCGGTCGCGACGGAGCTGACCGCCCTCGTGGCACAACTGGATCCGCACGGAGCCGGCGACGGGCTCGGCCAGAAGCTGCTGGCGCTGACCGTCCCCGGGATCCCCGACATCTACCAGGGCACCGAGTTGCCCGACGACAGCCTCGTCGATCCGGACAATCGCCGGATCGTGGACTACGCGGCCCGGCGGACCGCACTGTCGGACGGAAGCGCCCCCAAGATCAGGGTGGTGCAGGCCGCGCTGCGACTGCGCCGCGAGAAGCCCGACACCTTCCTGACCGGAGCACACCACCCGGTGCAGGCACAGGGCCCGGCGGCCGAGCACGTGATCGCGTTCCGGCGTGGCGAGGATGTGCTGGTGGCGGTGACCCGCTGGAGCATTCGGCTCGGCGAGACCGGTTGGGGCGAAACCACTCTCGCGCTGCCGGCGGGATCGTGGACCGACCGGATCGGCGGGCGCACGTACACCGGCACCGTCGCCGCCGCCGACCTGTTCGAAGAGTTGCCCGTGACCTTGCTGGAGCGCGTGTCGTGACGATCTTCTCGGTGTGGGCCCCGCGGCCCGACGTGGTCCGCCTCGATGTCGACGGGACGCTGCACCCGATGACCCGCGGCGCCGACGACTGGTGGCGCGCCGAGGTGGCCGCCGATCCCGACAGCCGGTACGGCTTCGTCCTCGACAAGGACGAGACCGTGCTGCCGGACCCGCGGTCGGCGCGCCAACCCGATGGCGTGCACGCGCGTTCGGCCCTGTGGCAACCGCGGGCCGCCCCCGCCCCCTGGGCCGGCCGGTCCGTCGAGGGCGCGGTGATCTACGAGCTGCACGTGGGCACCTTCACCACCGAGGGGACGTTCGACTCCGCGATCGAGAAACTGGACCACCTTGTCGATCTCGGCGTGGATTTCGTCGAGGTGATGCCCGTCAACGCCTTCAGCGGCACGCACGGCTGGGGTTACGACGGGGTGCTCTGGTACGCGGTACACGAACCCTACGGCGGCCCGGACGGGCTGCTGCGGTTCGTCGACGCCTGCCACGCCCACGGGCTGGGTGTGCTGATCGACGCCGTGTTCAATCACCTCGGTCCGTCGGGCAACTACCTGCCACGCTTCGGGCCCTACCTGTCCCGCGGCAGCAATCCCTGGGGCGAATCGATCAACATCGCCGACGACAACGCCGACGAGGTGCGCCGCTACATCCTGGACTGCGCGTTGCGCTGGATGCGCGATTTCGGCGCGGACGGCCTGCGCCTCGATGCGGTGCACGCCCTGGTGGACACCACCGCGATCCACATCCTCGAAGAGTTGGCCGGCGAAACCGAAACGCTGGCAACCGAACTGGGCCGGCCATTGTCGCTGATCGCCGAGAGTGACATGAACGACCCGCGGCTGATCACCCCACTGGACCGTGGTGGACTGGGCATGACCGCGCAGTGGGACGACGATATCCACCACGCGATCCACACCGCGGTCTCCGGTGAGCGGCAAGGGTATTACGGAGATTTCGGCTCGCTGCAGACGCTGGCGCAGACCCTGACACACGGCTACTTCCACGCAGGCACGTATTCGTCGTTCCGGCATCGCAGGCACGGGCGGCCGCTGGACATCACGACCATTCCCGCCACCCGACTGCTCGCGTACACCATGACCCACGATCAGGTGGGCAACCGCGCCGTCGGGGACCGGCCGTCGCAGAACCTGACCTTCGGTCAGCTCGCGGTGAAAGCGGCTCTGGCACTTGGCTCCCCCTACACCGCCATGTTGTTCATGGGCGAGGAATGGGGCTCGTCCAGTCCGTTCCAGTTCTTCACCTCGCACCCCGAACCCGAGTTGGGCCGCGCCACCGCCGAGGGCCGCAAGGCCGAGTTCGCCGCGCACGGGTGGGACGCCGACGAGATCCCCGACCCGCAGGACCCGGCGACCTTCGAGCGCTCGAAATTGAACTGGGACGAGTTGACCGCCGGCGAACACGCCCGGCTGCTGGAGCTCTACCGTGGCCTGATCACGTTGCGGCACAACGAGCCCGACTTCGCCGACCCGTGGCTGGGTGACCTGCGCGTCGACTACGACGAGGACGCCCGCTGGCTGGTCATGTACCGCGGTGGACTGGCGGTGGCCTGCAACCTGGGCACCGACCCGGTCACGGTCGCTGTCGCGGGGACCCCGGTGCTGGCGTCGGAGAACCCCACACCGGATGGTGCGGGCACCCGACTGGCCGCGCAGTCGTTCGCCGTCCTGCGGTGCGACTAGGTGAGGTAGCGGTACGTCGGCGTGCCGGGCTGGAGCAGTTCCACGTGACATTCCGAGGTGCGCATCCGCGCCATCAGATCGTCGAGTTCGGCAGCCGAGCCCATCTGGATTCCCACCAGCGCCTCACCGGTCTCGCGGTTGTTGCGCTTGACGTATTCGAACAGGGTGATGTCGTCATTGGGCCCGAGCACCTCGTCGAGGAAGCGGCGCAACGCGCCCGGCTCCTGCGGGAAGTCGACCAGGAAGTAGTGCTTGAGGCCCAGATGCACCAGGGAGCGCTCCAGCACCTCGCCGTAGCGGGATACGTCATTGTTGCCGCCGGAGATGATGCACACCACGGTCGAGCCGGGCTCGATGTCGATCTCGTGCAGGGCCGCCACCGACAACGCACCCGCGGGCTCGGCGATGATGCCCTCGTTCTGGTAGAGATCCAGCATGGCGGTGCAGACGGCGCCCTCGTCGGCAGCGGTGATGGAGACCATGTCACCCGCGGCGGCCAACGCCGCGTAGGTGTGTACGCCGGCCCGCGCGACGGCCGCGCCGTCGACGAACTGATCGACGTTCTCCAAGGTCACCGGGCCGCCGGCGGCCAGCGCGGCCATCATCGACGCCGCCCCGCCGGGCTCCACGCCCAGCACTGCGGTGCCTGCGGTGCGCTCGGACAGATAGGTGGTGATGCCCGAGATGCATCCGCCGCCGCCGACGGGGACGATCACCAGATCAGGTTCGGCGTTCAGCTGTTCCAGGATCTCCACGGCGATGGTGCCCTGCCCGGCGATGGTGCGCGGATCGTCATACGGCGGCACCAGGGTGGCACCGGTACGGGCGACATCCTCCAGGGCCGCCTCCGCGGCCAGGTCGTAGGTCTTACCGCCGACGATGACCTCGATGAACTCCCGGCCGTGGTACCGGATCCGGTCCCGCTTCTGCTTGGGCGTCTTGGCGGGCACGTACACCCGGCCGTGCACCCCCATCGAGCGGCAGGCCAACGCGAAGCCCTGGGCGTGGTTACCGGCCGACGAGCACACCACGCCGGCCGCCAGCTCCTCCGGCGAAAGCTGCATGAGCAGGTTGTATGCGCCGCGCAGCTTGTAGGACCGCACCGACTGCAGATCCTCGCGCTTCAGGTACACCTGGGCGCCCGTCAGGGTGGACAGCCGTTCGCTGAACTGAAGGGGGCTCGCCGTGACGACGCCGGAAATTCGCTGAGCGGCCTCGTCGATATCGGCAGCGCAAACCGGTGCGGTCAGCGGCGTCACTCGGGATTCCTGGCTCAGTTCGGCAGACACCGCTTCATGGTGCCACTGCACACTTGGGCAGCGGAAATCGTTATCCGACGGGCTTGAGCACGAACACCGGGATCTGGCGGTCCGTCTTGGTCTGATATTCCGCGTAGTCGGGCCAGGTGGCCACCGCGCGTTCCCACCACTGCGCCTTCTCGTCCCCGGACACCTCGCGGGCGTCGTAGTCGTTGACGACGGCGCCGTCCTGCAGTTCGACCCGCGGGTTGGCCTTGATGTTGTAGTACCAGACCGGGTTCTTCGGGGCGCCGCCCAGCGACGCGACCACGGCGTATTCGCCGTCGTGCTCGACCCGCATCAACGGGGTCTTGCGGATCTTTCCCGTCTTCGCGCCCACCGTGGTCAGTAGGATCACGGGGCGACCCTTCATCTCGGTGCCTTCGGTTCCGCCGGAGGCGATGTACTCCTCGGCGTTGGCTCGTGCCCAGTCCGACGTACTGGGTTCGTACTCTCCATTCAGCGGCATGGCGCCAGGGTAGGCCGACCCACGACACGACGGTCCCGATCCACGGTTTCGGTTGCCCGAACTCTGGTTTGCGAGCTATCGTTGTCCGATGACCACGCCAGCCGAAGTACGGATCGCCGGAGTGCCGTGGCCGACGTACAAGCTGGTCGCCCTGCTGCTGGGCGTGCTGGCGCTGATCGTCATCGGCGTGGCCACTGCGAGTGCACCTGCCGCCGTGCTGACCGGCGCCGCGATCAGCACCGTCACCTGGGCCGTTCTGGCCATCAGCCGGCGCTGACCCCGGCGCGGCGCACCTCGGCCGCGTCGTTCTGACCGCACACTGGGCGGATGGAACCCACTCCTGAGACGCCCGTGGAAGCGTTCGTCAGGCGGGCCGAACGCATAGCTTCCGGCGCCGAACACCGCGTGCCGTCGTGGCTGCGCCCCGAGCAGCCGGAGAACCGACTGCCGGTGCTCTTCGCCATCCTGGCCGCCGTTGCGCTGCAGCGCGCCGTGCCCGAGCGCTACACCCTGCTACCGCGCTGGCCCCTGGTGGCGATGGAGCTGCTCCTGGTCATCGCACTGGTGGCGATCAACCCGCTGCGACTGTCCAAACGCACCACCCTGGCCCGCTGGGGCAGCCTGACCCTGACCGCCGCCATCACGTTCGCCAATACGGCATCGGCCGTGGTGCTGGACTACCGCATCCTCACCGGGGACGTGAGCAATGACGCGGCCGTGCTGCTCGGCAGCGGTGGGGCCATCTACATCACCAATGTGCTGGCCTTCGCCCTGTGGTACTGGGAACTGGACCGCGGCGGGCCGTTCGCCCGGCACACCGGGGACAACCCCTATCCGGACTTCCTTTTCCCGCAGATGACGGACCCCGACAAGGCCAAACCCGGTTGGCGCCCAACGTTTGTCGACTATCTGTACGTCAGCTTCACCAATGTGGTGGCCTTCTCCCCCACCGACACCATGCCGCTGTCCCGGTGGGCCAAACTCCTGATGAGTGTGCAGGCCTTGGTGGCGATGTCCACGCTCGCGCTGGTGATCGCGCGAGCGGTCAATGTGCTGAAGTGAGTGCCGACGAATCAGGGCGGGTGCGGCGAGCCTGACGGTCTTCGCGCAACGAGAGCCACGACCGAACGCGATTCGGCCAGCAGGTAACACACCCCTGCCAGCGCACCGATCACGATGATCACGGTTCCGCTGATCAGTCCCGTCGCCATCGTCCCCACGGGGTGAACCATCAGAAGCCATGCCACGGCACCGACCGTGACCCCGGCCGGAATCAAGATCAGATACGCGCGCGCGGTGGACGACACCGCGCTCCCGAGGCCGGCCATGGACGACGATTGGCAGAGCCGGGGCAGACCCATTCGTCGCCCGACAGCGGCCCACGACACGAACGCGCCGTACGCGATCACCGCATGATTGAAGTCGATGTTCATGATCAGCAAAACACTCAGATGAAAGATCGTCGCGATGGCCAGGGTGATGCGAAACGCGCGCCACCACGGCACCGCGAAAAGTATCGAGAACTCGAAGAACACCGTCACCCAGTCCAAGGCCTCCCACGCCACCGGCCAGTCGTGAACGGCGATCACGTCGGCCAGCCCGAACTGGCGACCGACGGTCAGGTACTTCACCACGAAGTAGCCGCGGGCTGCTTCGCTCGACAACGACAGCCAGCCCGTCAGAAGTTTCGTGAGCGCGGCGCCGAACCACGCCCATCCGATCATGATCGCGAGCAGCCGCAGCGGCCACTGTTGTTGCGGGATCGGTGCACGCCGATGCCGCAGTGCGTCGAGTGAGAATCGATCTCCCCAATGGGCGAAGGCGAGGACAAGAGGGACGATGATCACCAGGATGTTGTGGTCGATGTTGCCCATGCAATACGTCAACCCATAGGTGATCACGAGGATCACCGCAGTGAACAGCGATACCGCCTTCGTCCAGAGGCCCAGGCCGAGAAGAATCAGCGCGACGGACCGGAGCACCTCCAGTGCGATCAGTGTGGTGATCGAGGGAAACGCCGAGAACAATCGCAATGGGCCCGGCGGTGCATGGAACAGAAAGTCCGGTTGCCGCGCCAGCCAGGTGATATCGGGGGCCGTGAACAACGCGCACAGCGCGTAAATGATGCGATAGATGCCCAGGTCTGCGGAGGTGAACGGGCCGTCTGCGATCCACCGATCGAATTTCGCGGCGATTTTCATGCCGGCGGCCCGAACGCGATATGCGTCATCCGCATCGGCTCGTATCGTGTCCTGGATTCGTCGGCCGCCGGGTAGGTAGCCGTGCGCCAGAGGATATCGACCCCGACCGGTGGGTCAAGGGGAAAGAGCTGATCAACTCTGGTCTGGAGCCATGTCACGGCCTCCGGATTCGTTCGGACCGGGTCGTGGTCGAATGCCGCATACATGACCGCAAGACGCACCGGCGGCCCTTGTGGCATGAGGGTTTCGAGCGGAACTTCTTGGGTGTGCCCGTCTGCGAACAGCGTCGCCAACGTCGCCACTTTGGATGTCGGCTCCCCGGATTCCAGCGGGCAGCCCGGGCATTCGGCCGGAAATCCGGGCAGGGCCAGGCTCGGATAAGGCTCCGCGCGACAAACAGCAAAAACGACGTACTGCAACACAGCAATCCACAGCAATGCGGCCACAAAAATGATGCGCACAGTACGCGGCGACGTCGGATTCATGTGCCATCCGCAGCACAGACTACGATCAGCAACATTGAGCCGCTCCCCCCACGGGTGCCGCCGTGACCACGCAAATGTCACGGTACTGCCTGGTAATCGGCTGTGGCGCGACTGGTAATCGGATCGATCTATTGCCGATTCAACAAATCCAGCAATTCAGTCGCACCGCCTTGGTGAGTGAATTTAGCAGCCGCCCGGCAATGCGACAATATGAACGTATCGATTGCGATAGCAAACATCGGTCCACTCACCTTGGAGCGGACTGAGCGGAGCAGTCGGTTCGCCCCTCAGCCGCCGAGGCAACCCGGGCCGAGGAGGGCTTTGAGGTCCCCCATCAGCGCCGACGACGGCGTGACGCGCAGGGACTGATCGAGCTCCAGGGTGGTGATACGTTCGCCGCTGATCAACCGCAGGTGCACGTGCGCCGTACCGGGGTGCCGTGCCAGTACCTGCTTGAGTGCGGTGACCTTGTCTTGAGTGCACTGCCGGGTGGGCAGGCTCAGTGCCAGCGGACGGTCGGCCTGCGCATTCGAAAAGTCCGGTACCACAAGGTCATTGGCGATCAGCGACAATCGGTCATCGCGGATGGCGACCTTGGCTCCGACCAGCACCACGGCGTCGTCGGCGATATCGGCTCCGAACGCCGAATACGTCTGCGGGAAGAACAGCACCTCGATACCGCCGGTGAGGTCCTCCAATTGCGCCGACGCCCAAGGCAATCCGTTCTTGTTGACGCGACGGTTCACCGAGGCCAGGATGCCACCGATACGCACCTGAGTGTCGTTGGCGATGTCCCCTTCCAAGATCGCCGGGATCTGAGTGTCCACCTGGGCCGCCAACAAGTGCGCGACGCCGTCGAGCGGATGCCCGGACACGTAGAGGCCCAGCATTTCCCGCTCCAGGGCGAGCTTGTGCTTGTCCTCCCACTCGCCCTCTGGCACCGGGATGGTGAAGACCGACTCCATCCCGGAATCCGCGTCACCGCCACCGAAGAGGTCGAACTGCCCGATCGCCTCCGCCTTCTTGGTGCCCAACACCGAGTCCACGGCGTCGGCGTGCACCAGGAACAGGCCCTTGCGCGGATGCCCGAGTGAATCGAACGCCCCCGCCTTGACCAGTGACTCCGTCACCTTCTTGTTGCACGCGGTGATGTCGATCTTGTTCAGGTAGTCCGAGAAGTCGGTGTACTTGCCCTTGTCGTTGCGGCCGTTGATGATCGACTGCACCACGTTGCTGCCGACGTTGCGCACGCCACCGAGGCCGTAGCGGATGTCCTTGCCCACCGAGGCGAAGTTGTGCACCGATTCGTTGACATCCGGTGGGAGAACGGTGATCCCGAGCCGGCGGCAGTCCGACAGGTACACCGCAGCCTTGTCCTTGTCATCACCGACGGAGGTGAGCAGGCCCGCCATGTACTCGGATTGATAGTTCGCCTTGAGGTAGGCCGTCCAGAACGACACCAGCCCGTAACCGGCGGCGTGGGATTTGTTGAACGCGTAACCGGCGAACGGAAGAATTGTGTCCCACAACGCCTTCACCGCGGCCTCGGAGAAACCGTTGGCCGTCATCCCCTCTTTGAAGCCCTTGTACTCGGCCTCGAGCACCTCGAGCTTCTTCTTGCCCATGGCCTTACGCAGCGCGTCGGCCTTACCCATGGTGTAGGAGGCCACCTTCTGGGCGATGAACATGATCTGCTCTTGATAGACGATCAGCCCGTAGGTCTCGGACAGGATCTCCTTGAGCGGTTCCTCCAGCTCGGGGTGAATCGGCTTGATCGGCTGGCGGTTGTTCTTGCGGTCGGCGTAGTCGTTGTGCGCATTCATGCCCATCGGGCCTGGGCGATACAGCGCCAGCACGGCGACGATGTCGTTGAACCCGGTGGGCTGCATCCGGCGCAGCAGGTCCCGCATGGGTCCACCGTCGAGCTGAAACACGCCCAGAGTGTCTCCGCGGGAAAGCAATTCGTAGGTAGCCGGATCGTCGAGCGGCAGATGATCCATGTCCAGGTCGATACCGCGGTTGGCCTTGATGTTCTCCAGGGCGTCACCGATGACGGTGAGGTTTCGCAGGCCCAGGAAGTCCATCTTGAGCAGGCCGATGGCCTCACACGACGGGTAGTCCCAGCCGGTGATGATCGCGCCGTCCTGCGCACGGCGCCACATCGGGATCGCGTCGACGAGCGGCTCGGAGCTCATCACGACCGCACAGGCGTGCACACCCGCGTTCCGGACCAGGCCCTCCAACCCCCGCGCCGTCTCGTAGATGGTGCGCACGTCGGGGTCGGTGTCGATCAGGCCGCGGACCTCGGCGGCCTCCTTGTACCGCTCGTGGTTGGGGTCGGTGATGCCAGCCACCGAGATGTCCTTGGCCATGATCGGCGGGGGCAGCGCCTTGGTGATCCGGTCGGCGATCGCGAAGCCCGGCTGACCGTAGTGCACACGGGCCGAGTCCTTCAGTGCCGCTTTCGTTTTGATCGTGCCGAAGGTGATGACCTGGGCCACCCGGTCACTGCCCCACTTGTCCGAGGCATAGCGCACCATCTCACCGCGGCGGCGGTCGTCGAAGTCGATGTCGATATCGGGGGCCGACGGGCGCTCGGGGTTCAGGAACCGTTCGAACAGCAGGCCGTGCGGTATCGGGTCGATGTTGGTGATGCCCATGGAGTAGGCGACCAGCGAACCGGCCGCCGAACCACGGCCGGGACCGACGCGGATGTTCACCGACTGCGCATAGCTGATGAGGTCGGCCACGATCAGGAAGTACGACGGGAAGCCCTTGTCGCAGATGACCTTGATCTCGTAGTCGGAACGGTCGATGTACTCCTGCGGCACACCGTCGGGGAACCGGCGGGCCAGCCCGGCCCTGACCTCGTGGTGCAGCCAACTGGCCTGATCGTGCCCGTCGGGCACCGGGAAGATCGGCATCCGGTCACGCGGGGTCCACACGTCGGCGTAGGACTGTACGCGCTCGGCGATGAGCAGGGTGGAATCACACGCGCCGGGCACCTGGGGATCCCACAGTGCGCGCATGTCGGCGGCAGACTTCAGGTAGTAGCCGTCCCCGTCGAACTTGAACCTGGCCGGATCGGAGAGCGTCTTACCGGTCTGGATACACAGCAGGGCCTCGTGGTTGAGCGAGGCCTCACGCGTCACATAGTGGCAGTCATTGGTGGCCAGCGGCCGGATGCCGAGCTTGCGGCCCACCTCCAGCAGGCCCTCGCGGACCCGGCGCTCGATCTCGATGCCGTGGTCCATCAACTCGAGGAAGAAGTTGTCCTTACCGAAGATGTCCTGCCACTTGGCGGCCGCCTCCAGCGCCTCCTTGTCGTGGCCCAGGCGCAACCGGGTCTGCACCTCCCCAGAGGGGCAGCCCGTGGTGGCGATGATGCCCTCGGAATTCTCGGCGATCAGCTCGGCGTCCATCCGCGACCACTTGCCGAGCTGGCCCTCGAAGGAGGCCAGCGAGGACAGCTTGAAGAGGTTGCGCAAGCCCGTCGCGTTCTCGGCGACCATCGTCATGTGGGTGTAGGAACCACTGCCCGAGACGTCGTCGCCCTTCTGGCTGGGGTCACCCCACGTGACGCGCTTGGTGTTGAAGCGGGACGCCGGGGCGATGTACGCCTCGATCCCGATGATCGGCTTGATGCCGGCGTCGGTGGCGATGTTGTAGAACTCACTGGCGCCGAACATGTTTCCGTGGTCGGTCATGCCGATCGCGGGCATCTCCAGGCGCTGCGCCTCGGCGATCATCGGCTTGACCTTCGCCGCACCGTCGAGCATCGAGTATTCGGTGTGGTTGTGCAGGTGCACGAAGGAATCGGAGCTCATAGGGACGCCAGTGTATTGGTGCCCACCGACACTTCTCGGCGTGTCGCCATTCGTGTCTGCCGACCGTATTCGCGAAGTGTGGCGCAACCCCGTAGGCGGCGGAACTCGCGCACCGCTGCTCGGCTGTATCGTATGACTCCGTGATCGAGCTCATCAATGTCGCCAAGACATTCGGCGGTAGTGTTCCCGCCCTGCGCGACGTGAGCTTTTCGGTGCCCACCGGGTCCGTCCTCGCGTTGCTGGGGCACAACGGCGCAGGAAAGACGACGACGGTCAAGATCCTCTCGACGTTGCTCAAGCCGACCTCGGGCCAGGCCATCGTCGCGGGATACGACGTGGCCAAGGAACCCGCCAAGGTGCGGCAGAGCATCGGTGTCACCGGCCAGGACGCAGCGCTGGATCCGCGGTTGACCGGCCGGGAGAACATCATCCTGTTCGGCCGGTTGCGCGGCCTGCGCCGCGCCGAGGCACGCGCCCGGGCCGAGGAACTCATCACCCAGTTCGACATGGGGCACGCGGCCGACCGTCAGGTCAGCGGTTACTCCGGCGGCATGCGGCGGCGCATCGACATCGCAGTGTCCCTGGTGGTCCCGCCGAAAGTGCTCTTCCTGGACGAACCAACCACCGGCCTGGACCCGCGCAGCCGCCGCGACGTCTGGAACCTGGTCAGCTCGATGAAGGCCCAGGACATCACCGTCCTGCTGACCACCCAGTACCTCGAGGAGGCCGACCTCCTCAGCGATTCCGTCGTCATCCTCAACGCCGGGCAGATCGTTGCCAGCGGCACCGCCGACGAGCTCAAGCGCCAGACCGGCACCAGCTACTGCGAGATGACGGCGCTCCATGCCGACGACCTGTCGCGCATCGCGGACGCGCTGGCCGATTTCGCCGAGGTCGAGATCGACGCCGACACGAGCTCGGTCTCGATCCCGGCGCCGCAAGGTGTCGCGACGCTGTCGGAGGTGTTCCGGCGGATGGACGGTCTCGGTGTCGAGCTCCTCGACATCTCGCTGCGCCGGCCGTCGCTGGACGAGGTGTTCCTGCACCTCACCACCCCGGTCACCTCGAAGTGACGGCAGTCGCCCTCCTGACGGCCCGCGTCGTGCGGAAAGGCCGGATGGATCTCGCGTTCTCCGGCGTCGTCCCGATGTCCGGGCTGATCGGTTTGACGTTCCTGCTGCGCGACGTGATCGTCATCCCCGGCGGGATGAGCTACGCCCAGTACATCCTGCCCGCGATCGTCGTCCAGGCGATGTTGGGTGGTGCGCTCACGACCACCGACCGGGCGGCCTGGGAGAAGTCCAGCGGACTCAGCTCACGGATGCGCACGCTGCCCATCTCGCCCTACGCACCTCTGATGGCCCGCATGGCCTATTGCCAGATCCGGGGTGTGCTGGCGCTGGCCGCGTCGTTCCTGGCGGCGTACTTCTTCGGGCTCCGGATGACCGGCGGGTTCGGATACACCGCAGCCTTCGTCCTGATGGCGCTGGCGCTGACGCTGGCCCTGTCCCTGGGTGCGGACGCCACAGGTAACAAGGCCAAGCGCACCGAGGTGGCCAGCCAGTTGTTGTTGATCCCGCAGCTGCTGCTCGTCTTGCTCTCCACCGGGTTGGCACCGGTCGATGCCTTCCCGACCTGGCTGCACACGTTCGTGCGGTACCAGCCGATCTCGCAGATCACCGAGACGATGCGCGGTTTCACCACCGGGCATGTGTCGCCTGCCAACCTCGCCGTCAGCGTGGCGTGGTGCGTGGGGCTACTGGTCGTGCTCGGACCGCTCGCCATCCGGGTTCAGGGGCGCACATCGTGACTTCGGCTACGCCACATCAGAATTCGCTGCTCACGGAGAGCTGGATCTTCGCGGGCCGGCTGTTCGTCCAATGGCGCCGGTATCCCATGGTCCCCATGCAGGCGCTGATCTTCCCCACCCTGCTGCTCATCATCTACGGCGCCCTGGTGGGCCGGTCGATGGTGCGACTCACCGGCAACAGCGGGCTGGATCTGCTGATCCCGGTGTGCACCCTGGCCGGCGCCATGTCCGGCGCGGTCGGTGCCGGACTGGCCGTCCCGTACGACCGCAACAGTGGACTGCTCAGCAGGCTGTGGATCATGCCGGTGCACCGGACGTCACCCCTGTCCGGCGCGCTGCTCGCGGAGGCTGCCCGCACGTTCGTCGCCTCGGCATTCGTCGCGGCGACCGGCTGGATCATGGGTTTCCGCTTCGGCGGCAATGCGCTCGAGTTGCTGGTCTATCTCTTGATGCCGGTGGTCGTCGTCATCTTCTTCGCGACCATCGTGATCACCCTCGCCCTGCGGCCCCAGGGCCGGATCATCCTGACCTGGACCCAGACGGGGTGTATGGGGCTGGCCTTCGCCACGCTGATCCCCCTCGACCGGGTGCCGGCACTGCTGCGTCCGCTGGCCGAGTACCAACCCATCGCACCGCCGGCCGCGGCCATGCGGGCGCTGTCCTCGGGCGGCGATCTCTGGCAGCCGATCCTGCTGACGCTGCTGTGGGCCGTGGTGATCGGCGCCATCTTCGTGCCCGTCGCGGTGCGCGGGTACCGGGCGGCTGTCGAAGCCGGGCCTTCGGACGGTTAGTCCGCTGAGCCGTCAGGCGGAATCGGGTCCCGGACCCACCTCGAAGGTGGCGGGCATCTCGAACTCCGACTGCTTGAGCAACCCGGTGATGAAGCCGTACTGAAACGCCACACCGACCACGGCGTGCGCCGCCAGTTCGGACGGCGGCTTGCGCAATTCGGAGCGCACGGTCGCCCACGCATCCACCGGTGAGTGCCGTGGGGCGTCGTCCCCGACGTTCGCACCGATACCGACGTCGCGGTTCGCCCACCGGATGTAGGCGTTGCTGTGCCCGTACCGTTTCCACTGGCTGGCCAGGTCCCGCAGCGACGCGCGCGGCTCCCATTCCATCAACACCCGGGTGTCGGTCGCTATGGTGCCCAGCGACTGTTCCTGAATGCGCCAACAGATGTCGAGATCGCCACCGCCACGCATCGACCGGAAACCGCCCACCGTGACGAAGGCGGTCCTGTTGATCCCGAGGTTGGCGGTCGGATAGTAGTCGGGCCGCGGCGGCACCATGCCGATGGTCGCCTTCATCGCCCCGCCGCCACGCGGCAGCATGAACGGCTGTGTCTTCGCTGCCAGCCGGGCGGCCAGCGTGGGGCCGGACACGGTCCGAACATTGGTGCAGGACAACGCAACTCCAGGCCGCGCCTGAAGTTCGCGGTGAGCTTCCAGCAGACCCGGCAGCGGGCGGCAGCGCCCGTCGACAAAGAGCAGGATGTCGGCGGTGGACTTGCCCGCGGCCAGCTGGCGGGCGTAGTACGGGCCGCGACTGTTCGTCACTGTCACCACATTGGCGCCGAGAGAACGCGCCACCTTTTCGGTGCCGTCGGTGGACGCGTCGTCGACGATGGTGACCCGGTCACCCTCGGCGAGTTGGTCGAGTAACGGTTGGAGCAACTTCGGCAGGTGATCGGCCATGTCCCGGACCGGGATGATCACCTCGATGGTCTGCGGTGACATGGGTCAGCCGTTCAATCCACTCCGGCCCAGGGCATACACCTGCCAGCCGGCACCGGTCCAGTACTCACGATCGATCGCGTTGCGGGTGTCGAGGAGACGCGGCTCCTTGACGACGGACCGGAAGGACACCGGATCGATGGCGCAGTACTCGTCCCATTCGGTGGCCAGCACGATGAGATCGGCGTTGCGGCAGGCGTCCTCGGCGCTGTCGAAATAACCGAGCGTCGGGAATCGCGCCTTGGCGTTCGCGATGGCCTTCGGGTCGTGGACGCGCACGTCGGCACCCTTGAGGTGCATGGCCGCGGCCACATTCAAGGCAGGAGAATCCCGGACGTCGTCACTGTTGGGCTTGAACGCGGCGCCCAACACGGCGATGCTCTTGCCCAGGAATTCGCCGCCGACGAGCGCCCGCGCGACCGCGACCGCCTTCTCGCGCCGACGCAGGTTGATCTTGTCGACCTCGTGCAGGAAGCGCAGCGCGTCGGAGGCTCCGAGTTCACCGGCCCGCGCGCTGAATGCGCGGATGTCCTTGGGCAGGCATCCGCCGCCGAAACCCAAGCCCGCGTTGAGGAATCGCTTGCCGATGCGGTCGTCGTAACCGAGCGCGCGGCTGAGCATGACGACGTCGGCGTCGACGATCTCACACACCTCGGCCATCGCGTTGATGAACGAGATCTTGGTCGCCAGAAAGGCATTGGCAGCAACTTTGACCAGTTCCGATGTCGGGAGGTCTGCGGTCAGGTACGGCGTCCCGGTGTCGATCATGGTGCCGTACACCTGCTGCAGGGTCTTCTCCGCGTATTCGGAGGTCACCCCGAACACCAGGCGATCCGGCGCCAGGGTGTCCTCGATCGCCTTGCCCTCCCGGAGGAATTCCGGGTTCCACGCAACTTCGAGACGGTGCGCCGAGTCCGTCTTCGCCACCTCGGCAGAAAGGCGCTGGGCGGTGCCGACCGGGACAGTCGACTTGCCGACGATCAGCCCGTCGCAATCGGCGCTGGCGGCGACCGAACGGAAAGCACTGTCGACGTATTCGATGTTGGCCGCGTCAGAGCCTGCCAACTGCGGCGTTCCGACGCAGACGAAGTGCACCGATGCGCCCGATACCGCTTCCTGCAAGGACTGGCTGAACCGCAGCCGGCCGGTGGCGAGCACCTCCTGGAGCAGCTCGTCGAATCCCGGCTCGAAGAACGGCGACGTGCCCGTCGCCAGCTGGGCGATCTTCGAGGCATCGGTGTCGTACGCGACGACCTCATGCCCGATCTGCGCCATGCAGGCGGCGTGAACGGCGCCCAGGTAGCCCGTTCCGATGACGCTCATTTTCATGTGGCTGAACTCCAGGCGCTAGCAGTCGGTGTTTGTTTCCCAAGGCACTCGCGGCGTTGTCGTAGCAAGTACACCACACACAGTCGGTGTGGGAACGCCTGGTCGCAGCTGCCGCAATGCCCTCATCACGGCGAACCCTATCCAACGTTTTCAGCCACCGCAGCACCGCCTGCACCGAGCACGGATTTCGGGACGCCGACATCTCCTCGGCAGCCGGAAAGCCTGCACGCGAGGCGGATTCCCGCGGTTCTACTGGATCCGGAAGGCCCGGGTCACCATCGAGGCGTTGGCGGTGGCCTGACCGAAATCGGTGTCGGCATCGTCACCGTCGAAATCGTCGTACCAGTCGCTGTCACGCGGGCCGGAACCGGCTGCAACCGCACCCGCACCGGCAGCGACCGGCACGGGCCTCCTGCGCTTCACACCGGGCTTCTTCCCGGGCGGGGCCGACGGCCACCAGTTCTTGTCCCCCAGCAGCACCGCGATGGCGGGCACCGTGATGGTGCGGACCAGGAAGGTGTCGAGCAGCAAGCCGATACCGATGATGAATCCGGTCTGCACGATCGCCGCGATGCTACTGACCGTCAGCGCCAACATGGAGGCGGCGAAGATCAGGCCGGCCGAGGTGATGACGCCGCCGGTGGCTCCGACCGTGCGGATCACCGCCGCCCGCATACCGCGATGCGCCTCTTCTTTGATCCGGGAGATCAGCAGCAAGTTGTAGTCCGCGCCCACCGCGACGAGCACCAGGAACGTCACGCCAGGGGTGTTCCAGAAGATCGGTTGTTTCATGATGAACTGGAAGACGATGACGGTGATGCCGAGTGCTGACATGTAGGACAGCACCACCGTCAGCACCAGATAGAGCGGCGCCAGGATGGCCCGCAGCAACACCATCAAGATGATGAACACCACGATCAGTGTCACCAGGACGATGTAGCGGATATCGGAGTTGTAGTAGTTCCGGATGTCGTTCTGGCCACGGGTGAATCCGACCATCGTGACGTTCGCATCGGCCAAAGTCGTGTTGGGACGGGCACTTTCGGCCGCCCCGATGATGTCGTCGATCTGGTCCATGGCCTCGGTGCCGAACGGGTCGAGCGCGGTCTGCACCAGATATCGCGCCGTGTGACCGTCCGGGGAGATGAACAGTTTCGCGGCCTTCTCGAACTCCGGCCGGGTGAGGATCTGCGGCGGGATGTAGAAGCCCGACATCGACGGGTCGGCGGCGTCGCGCTTCATCGCCAGCAGGAAGTCCGACGCCTGGCCCAGGCCGCCGCCCATCTGCCTGGTCTGATCGACCAGCACCTTGACGCCCTGGGCCAACTTGTCGCTGGAGTCGGCGAGCAGGTTCGCACCCTTGGTCAATGTCTCGAGCTGGGTCTTGAGCGCCTCGGGATCGGTGGCCTGGAGTTGGTCGGCAGCGGTCAGCGCGGTGTTCAGGTTCTCGTCGATACCCGTCAGGTTCTCGTGCAGGGTCTTGTCGTCGGTGGTCTCCAGATCATGGGCGGCGAGCCGGAGTTGGTCCATGGTGCCGTCTTCGTACGAGTTGAGCAGGCTGGTCAGATCGGTCTTGACCGCTTTGCAGGCCGGGTCGATCGCGCACCACGGGATCGAGTTGAGCACCTGAAGCGTCGGCTGCAGCCACACCACGTTGGTGATGACGCCGTCGATGCCCACCCCGAGTTGCTTGCCGAGGCTCTGCAGCCCGTCCACCAGCGATGCGCTGGCACTGGCCCGTTTGATGGTCCCGGTGCCGCCGTAGTCCTTGTCGATCTCGACCAGTGCGTTCAGCAGCGTCGTCAGTGGGCCGGCAGACTCCAGCACCTGGTTCCTGAGCTTGTTCAGTGCTTCCGCGAGCTGGCGCGAGCCGTCGGTCAGCGCGGTGAGGTTGCTGTCGTTCTGCGAGATGAGATTGGTGGCCTCTTCCATCTTCTCGCCGACCTCACCGGCCTGATGGGTGGCCCTCGCCTCGGTCAGCATCTCGCCGTTGGGCCGGGTGATCCCGCGGACCGCGGCGATGTTCGGCAACTGTGCCACCCGCGCGGCCATCTGTTCCATGTCGGCCAGCGCGCGCGGCGACCGCAGGTCCTGGCTGTCGGAGTGGATGACGATGAACTGCTGCATCGAGTTGCTGACCGGGAAGTGCGAGTTCATCGTCTCGTAGGAATCGTTGCTCGCCGACTTCACCGGAAGGTTCTTGCGGTCGTCGAAGTTGAAGTCCACCAGCAGCGCGCAGCTGGCGAGTGCGAGCAGCAGGATCAGGCTGCAGATGAGGTTGAGCCAGGGCCGCCGCACGATGTTGACACCGGACAGCCGCCAGAACCGGCCGGTGATGTCCTTGCGCGGGTTGACCCAACCACGCCGACCCGCCAGCACGATGAACGCGGGCAGCAACGTCACCGAGGCCATGAAACCGACGAAGATGGTCACCGCGAGGGCGGGGCCGATCGTGGAGAAGACGGCCAGCTGGGTGAACTGCAGCGACATGAAGGTGATCGCGACGGTGCCTGCCGAGGCGGCGATGACCTCACCGATGGACACCAGCGCGGCGACGACCGCCTCATCGGAGCCCATCCCGCCGCGCAGATACTCCTGATATCGGCTGAACAGGAAGACGGAATAGTCGATGCCGGCACCGATCATCATGCCGGTGATGAGCATGATGGTCTGCGGGCCCAGACCCAGCCCGAGCAGACCCAGCCCGGCGACCACCTGCTGTGCGGTGGCCAGCGAAATGCCGATGGTCAGCAGCGGGATGAGCATCGCGACGATGTTGCGGTACACGATGATCAAGATCAGCAACACCGTGAGGACGGTGGAGATCTCGATGATGTGCTGATCGCGCAAGGCGATGCCGGTGACGTCCTGCATGGTCGCCGCGGCGCCCACCACGCTGGGTTTCAGCGTGGTATTTGCTGTCACCTCATCGATGATCTTCATGGCGTCGCGGTAGGCCTTCTGGCCCCGGCCGGTGCCCATGGTCCCGTACAGGCTGACCGGCAGGTTCCATGCCTTGCCATCTTTGCTGGTCATGGCCTGGCGAAGCTCGGGGATGTGAACGAAGTCCTGTGTGCCGATCACCGAGTCGGTGTTCGCCCGCAACTTGTCGACAAGTGTCCGATAGGTGGCTTCGTCGTCTTTGCTCAGGCCGTTGTCGTTCACGAGGATGACGGCGACCATATTGCTGGCGCCGGCTTCCTTGAACGCGTCCTTCATCTGCTTTCCCGCGGCCAGCACGGGAGCGTCCTTGGGCCAGAAATCCGGCGGGTGTTGCGCCGCCACGGTCGCCAGCGGAGGCAGCGCAGCGAACAACGCGCCGGCGATGACCAACCACGAGGCGATCATCAGCACCGGGTGGCGGACGATGAGACGGCCACTGCCCGCTAATAAAGCGTGCGCGCTCACCTTGGGACGTTTGAACATTGCGGACCAGGCTACAGGTTTCCGCAGCTGAGTTGACCACGCCGGGGTGAATCAGCAGGCCGCTCAGCAATCTTCTCAGGTTGTTTATACATTGCCGCTCTCAGAAATCGTCCGGCGCGCTGACCGCGCCCGGATGACGGCATCGACGCTGAACACCGCCAGTGCGATCCAAATCAGCGCAAACCCGAGCCAGCGCGCGGGGGGCATCGCCTCGTGCCCTACCAGCACACCCCAGGACATTTGCATGATCGGCGTCAGGTAGAACAGCAGCCCCATTGTCACCATCGGGAGGCGCTGAGCGGCGGCAGCGAACAACAACAGTGGGATTGCGGTGAGCACGCCGGACAGCACCATCAACATGACATGAGCCGTCCCGTGCCCCGTGAAGGTGCCCTGCCCCGACGACTGGAGCACGACGAGGTACGCCACAGCAAACGGTGCGGCCAGTCCGGCCTCCACCCCGACGCTGACCCGCGGATCGGCGTCCACGGCCTTCTTCACCGCCCCGTAGAGCGCGAAGGACAACGCCAGACCCAGCCCGATGTAGGGCGGGGACCCGATCTCCACCGACAGCACGACGACCGCCGCCACCGCGATGCCCAGCGCCGCGAACTGCGCGCGGTTCAGCCGCTCCCGGAAGATGAGCACTCCCAGTGCCACCGTCACCAGCGGGTTGATGAAATACCCGAGCGCTGCGTCGACGACGTGCCCGTTGTTCACGGCATAGACGTAGATGGCCCAGTTGGCGGCGATCAACGCCGACGCGCAGGCCAACAACAACCAGGTGTGGCCCGTCATGGTGCGCAGGTCATTGAACCGGCCGACCAAGACCACCACGCCGACCATCAGAACCAGGCTCCACACGATGCGGTGCGCCAGGATCTCGGCCGCGCCCGCCGGTTTGAGCAGCGGGAAGAACGCCGGGAACAGGCCCCACATGCCATACGCACCGGCACCGAACAACAGCCCCGCGGAACGTCTTCCCGGGTCGCTACCCGTCACCTCAGTGCTCGTGGTTGCGCAGGACGTCGAGCGCGTGCTGTAGATCGGCCGGGTACGGGCTGGTGATCTCGATCCATCTGCCGTCGGCGGGATGGGCGAACGCCAGCGACCGCGCGTGCAGCCACTGCCGCTCCAAGCCCAATCTCTTGGCCAGGGTCGGATCGGCCCCGTAGGTCAGGTCTCCGCAGCACGGATGATGCAGCGCCGAGAAGTGCACGCGGATCTGGTGGGTACGGCCCGTCTCCAGGTGCACGTCGAGCAGGCTGGCCGCTTGAAAAGCCTCGGCGGTGTCGTAGTGGGTGATGCTGTGCCGGCCCTGTTCGGTGACCGCGAACTTCCAGTCGTTGCTGCGGTGCCGGCCGATGGGAGCGTCGATGGTGCCGCTCGACGGATCGGGATGGCCCTGCACCAGCGCGTGATAGCGCTTGTCGACGGTACGTTCCTTGAACGCGCGTTTGAGCAGCGTGTACGCCCGCTCCGAGATGGCCACCACCATGACCCCCGACGTGCCCACGTCCAACCGGTGCACGATGCCCTGCCGCTCGTGCACCCCCGACGTGGTGATCCGGTAACCCGCCGCCGCCAGGCCGCCGAGCACGGTGGGCCCGGTCCAGCCGACGGAGGCGTGTGCTGCCACTCCCGCCGGTTTGTCGACGGCGACGATGTCGGCGTCGGAGTACAGGATGGTCATGCCCTCGATGTCGACGGGCGTGTTCTCGATCGGTGCGGGCGCATCCGGGATGCGCACCTCCAGCCAGGCGCCGGCCACCAGTTTGTCCGACTTCCCGGCGACGATCCCGTCCAGTTCGACGCCGCCCTCTTCGGCCATCGCGGCCGCCGCCGTGCGCGACAACCCGAGCAGCCGCGCCAGCCCCGCGTCGACCCGCATTCCCGCCAGGCCCTCGGGCACCGGCATCGAGCGGGTCGTCACTCCGGCGACTCGGCGTCGTCACCGGCAGCGGATGCGGGCTCCTTCGCCGGCGCGGGCGCCGATTCCGGCCCGGGTTCGTCCGGCCTGCGCCGGCCGTCGGTGTCGAAATCGAAGCCGAAGAGCGAGAGCACCACCAGGAGGATCGCCCCACCGACCACCGCGGGGTCGGCGACGTTGAACACCGGCCACCAGCCGATCGACAGGAAGTCCACCACGTGCCCGCGCAATGGTCCCGGCGAGCGGAAGAAGCGGTCCACCAGATTGCCCAGCGCGCCCCCGAGGATCATGCCCAGGCCCAGCGCCCACCACGGCGAGACGAGTCGGCGGCCCATCCAGATGATGCCGATCACCACCCCCGCCGCGACGAGCGTCAGCACCCAGGTGTAGCCGGTGGCCATGGAGAATGCGGCGCCGGAATTGCGCACCAGCGTCCAGGTCACGGTGTCCCCGATGATGGACACCGGCTGTCCCGGCGTCAGCAGGTGCACGGCGAGCACCTTGCTCACGATGTCCAGTATCAGCACCACACCGGCGACCGAGAGCAGCAGCCGCATCCGCCTGCGCGGGCGCGGTGCGGCACTGTCCGCAGCGTCCGCTCCACCCTCCGGGGTCACCGGTACGGCCGCTTTTTCGTCAGTCACGTGTCCATCATCCCAAACGACCGGGTATGCATGAGGTCATGGGACCTGTTCGCCGCATCTGCACGGTGCTGGCGGTGTGCACGGTGCTGCCCGTCGGCCCCGCCCGGGCGCAGCCTGCGGACGGTTCCGACGTCATCGACACCTATCCGGTCAGCGAGGGGCACTACACCTCACCGGACGACTTCTCGTGGCTGTTCTTCAAGACCCCGGACGGGCGGGCCTGCGGAATCGGCCCGAACGGCGGGCCTGTCGGCTGCGACGCGGTGCCCTACGACGTCACCGGATATGACCAGACCGTCGTCAACCCGTGGGGTCCGGCCTCCTACCGCAGATCGGACGTCGCGTCGTTCACCCGCGATGTCGACGTGCTGCCCGAAGGGCACCGGCTGGCGAACTGGGGCGCAAGCTGCGGCGTCGGCCACCAGGGCACCGTGACCTGCACGACCTACGGCGGGCACGGCTTCACGCTGGCCGCCACCTATTCGGTGCTCTGGTAGAGACCGTCCAGATAGGACCGCCAGTCCAGGCTGTCGATCGGGTCGGCGCGGGTGATCTCGTCATCGTCGTCGGAGAAGGTCCTGGCCACACCCGGGCCGCTGCCCCGTGTCTCGAACCGGACCGTCATCACCCCGTGGCCGGCGCCCTGCACCCAGCCGTGCCCGTAGCGACCGTGGGCCACGTCGTCGCCGATACGCCACGGCGCCGGCGGCGCGGCCGCGACGGCCGCCGGGACCGTCGCGGGGTGGTCGGCCACCTCGTCGCCGACCTGGTCCAGGTCGGGGAACAGCGACTCCTGCTGCACCAGGGACAATCCCGAAAACCCTATGCCGACAAGGCGAATGGGTCCCACCTCGACCGGGTCGAGCAGCAACCGGCGGGCCGTCGAGATGAGGATGGCCGCGTCGGTCGTCGCGTACGGCAGGGTGGCCGACCGGGTCAGGGTGCTCATATCCGACTTCTTCAGTTTCACGGTGACCGTGCGCGCGCCCCTCCCGTCCTTGGTCAGCCGGCGATGCGCGTGCTCACCGATCGGGCCGGTGGCATCACGCAGTTGATCCAGGGTGCGCAGGTCCTCGGCGAACGTCGACTCGGCGCTGATCTGCTTGGCCTCGGCCCGTTCGGCGACGGGGCGGTCGTCGATACCGCGGGCCAGCCGGTGCAGGGCCGGTCCGACGGTACCGCCGAGGATGTCGGCGACCTCGCCGTCGGTCAGCGCCGCAAACGCCCCGATGGTGTGGATGCCGAGCCGGTTCAGCCGCTCCTCGGCGACGGGGCCGATGCCCCACAGGCTGCGCACCGGCAGTCCGTCCAGCAGTAACCGCTCGCCGCTGCGATCGATCACCCGGATGCCGTCGGGCTTGGCCAGCCCCGAGGCGATCTTGGCGACCTGCTTTCCCGACCCCGCCCCCACCGAGGCGATCAGCCCGGTGCGTTCCAATACCTTGGCGCGCAACGCTTCACAGAACCGCTCGACCTCCGCGGCCGCCGCGCCCACGAGTTCGTCGGGTTCACCGAACGCCTCGTCGAAGGACAGCTGCTCCAATACCGGGACCACCGAGCGCACCGTGTCGAACACCCGCCCGCTGGCCACTCCGTACACGGCGCCGCGGGGCGGCAGCACCACGGCCGGGGAGCCGACGAGGCGGCGCGCCTGGTGCATGGGCATGGCCGAGCGCGCACCGAACACCCGCGCCTCATAGCTGGCGCCGGCCACCACGCCGCGCCCCCCGAGCCCGCCGACCAGCACCGGCCGCCCATGCAGGGTGGGCCGGGTCAACTGCTCGACGGACGCGAAGAACGCATCCATATCGAGATGCAGGACCCAGCGCTCCACAGGTGTCGATGCTAGATCGATAGGGTGACGACCATGAACGACGTGCCCATCCGCGATGACACGATCCGCCTCGGGCAGTTCCTCAAGCTCTCCGGGTTGATCGACACCGGCGCCGACGCCAAAGGCGCGATAGCCGACGGGCTGGTCACCGTCAACGACGAGGTCGACACCCGGCGCGGCAGGCAGCTGCACCCGGGCGATGTGGTGACGTTCGCCGACGCGTCCGCGCGAGTGGTGGCCGAGAACCGGTGACGTAGCACTGCCCGTCGGCACTGTTTGCTCGATCTACCACGCGCGACCCCCGCGTCAGCCTTCTTCCAGCGCATGTCGCCGCACCACCGCGGCGTCGAACATTGAGATATTCGCCAGAATCACCCCGGCGCTACGAGTTGGTGGAAATCGAATCATGGCTTTCCGTAAGGCTTTTCGGTTTCATCACGGTACTGGGATCGGCTCGATACCCTCCATCCATGGGGGCAATGGACAGCCAGTACAAGCACGAGAGAATCGTCCGGGCATTGCGAAAGCTGCGATTGCCAGGCGCAATCGGCGGGGGCATGCTCGATTGGTATTGCCTGGCGTTGGGCAAGTGGGCACCGAAGCAGGACGGTGTCACCTACTTCGGCGCGACCATGGTCTGCGATCCGGCCGACATCATCCAGCGCATGATCCTGCTGTTCGAAGCGTGGGAGCCTGGGGTGTCGAAGCTCATCGAGGAGAGCCTGCACACCGGCGAGGTGTTCGTGGACATCGGAGCGAATGTCGGTTACGACTCGCTGCTGGCGGCACAGTGCGTCGGGAGCAGTGGCGCGGTCGTCGCCATCGAGGCCTCGCCGCGGACATACGATGTGCTGCAGCACAATTTGCGTCGCAATCCCGGCCTCTCCAAATCCATTCGGACGGCGAACGTGGCCGTCTCGGATCAGTCAGGCACGCTGGACCTCTACGAGTTCGGGCGACACAACATCGGCGCCACCACGACCTTGGCGTCCCGGCAAGGGACACGTTGCGCCACAGTCGCCGCGGCTCCCCTCGGCGATCTCCTCACCGCCGACGAAAAGGCCCGAGTCCGGTTGATCAAGATGGACGTCGAAGGCGCCGAGCCGACGATCCTCTCCGACATTCTCAATCACCTCGACGACTACCCGGACGACATGGACCTCATCATCGAGGCCAACCCACAGGACGATCCGGCCCGGTTCCGCGCCGTGTTCGATCGCCTGAAGTCGTCCGGATTCACCGCTTGGTCCATCGACAACCGATATCGCAACGGCTGGTACCTACGCTGGCGACCGTCGTACCCGAAGCGCCTGGACAAGCCACCGCGCATCAAACACGACCTCCTTTTGACGCGTCGCAAAGGGGTCGATTCAGTGATGGCCTGAACTCTCAGGCCTTCGCGATCGCGACCCGCACGCCTTCGCCGATCTCGGTCCCGTCGGTCGGTTCACCGAACTCGAAGCCGGTGGCCAGGATCTCGCCGGCGATCAGATCGCGATGGGTGGCCGCCCAGTCGGCGAACTGGTCCGGCACCGCCATCACCACGACGATGCGGTCGGACACCTCCAGGCCGCTGGTCTTGCGCAGCTCCTGCAGTTCCCGGATGCGGTCCTTGGCCCAGCCTTCGGCCTCCAGTTCGGGGGTGACGGTGCCGTCGAGCACCACCAGGCCCGCGCCGTCGGGCAGTGCTGCGGTCCATTCCGGTTCGGCGGCAACCAGTTTGGCGGTGTACTCCGTTGCCAGCAGGGTGGTGGGCCCAGCGCTGAGCGTGCCGTCGGCGTTCACCACCCCGTCGCCCGCCTTGACGGCCTTGATCGCGGCCTGCACGTCCTTGCCGATCCGTGGGCCCGCCACCCGCGCATTGACCGCGAGCTCGAACCGGCCGTAGGCGGCGATGTCATCGGTGAGCTCGACCGACTTCACATTGAGTTCGTCGGCGACCAGATCGGTGAATGGTGCCAGCGCCGACGGATTCTCCACCGCCACGGTCAGTTTCGGCAGCGGCAGCCGCACCCGCAGCTTCTTGGCCTTTCGCAACGACGAACCGGTGGAGCAGACCTCACGGACCTGGTCCATCGCGGCCACCAACTCCGGATCGGCGGGCAGCAGGCCTTCTTCGGGCCAGTCGGTCAGGTGCACCGACCGCTCCCCCGTCACCCCACGCCAGATGACCTCGGACACAAGCGGCAGCAGCGGCGCCGCCAGCCGACCGGTCACCTCCAGCACGGTGTGCAGGGTGTCGATGGCGGCCGTGTCCTCAGCCCAGAACCGCTGACGCGATCGCCGCACGTACCAGTTCGTCAACGCCTCGGTGAACTGCCGCAGTTGTTCGCAGGCCCCCGAGATATCGCACATGTCAAGGGAATCGGTCAGATCATCGCGCAGCACGGCCAGCTTGGCCAGGATGTAGCGATCCAGCACATGCGTCGAATCGGTGCGCCAGGTACCGCGCTGCGGGGCGTACAGCGTCAGGAACGAATAGGCGTTCCAGAACGGCAACTGCACCTGCCGCACACCTTCGCGGATGCCCTGCTCGGTGACGATCAGGTTGCCGCCCCGCAGGATCGGCGAGGCCATCAGGAACCAGCGCATCGCGTCGGATCCGTCGCGGTCGAACACCTCGGACACGTCCGGGTAGTTGCGCAGCGACTTGCTCATCTTGGCGCCGTCATTGCCCAGCACGATGCCGTGCGCCACACAGGATTTGAAGGCCGGCTTGTCGAACAGCGCGGTGGCCAGCACGTGCATGGTGTAGAACCAGCCGCGGGTCTGGCCGATGTACTCGACGATGAAATCGCCGGGGAAGTGCGCTTCCTGCGATCCGGCCCCGCCGAACCAGTCCTGATTCTCGAACGGATAGTGCACCTGGGCATACGGCATCGAGCCCGAGTCGAACCACACGTCGAACACGTCCTCGATGCGGCGCATCGTCGAGCGGCCGGTGGGGTCGTCGGGGTTGGGCCGGGTCAGTTCGTCGATGAAGGGCCGGTGCAGATTGTCCGGGCGCACGCCGAAATCGCGTTCCAGCTCGTCCAGGCTGCCGTACACATCGATACGCGGATAGGCCGGATCGTCGGACTTCCACACCGGGATGGGGCTGCCCCAGTAGCGGTTTCGCGATACCGACCAGTCCCGCGCGTTGGACAGCCACTTGCCGAACTGGCCGTCCTTGACGTGCTCCGGATACCAGGTGATCTGCTGATTCAGCTCGACCATCCGGTCACGGAACTCGGTGACCTTGATGAACCACGACGACACGGCCCGGTAGATCAGCGGGTTGCGGCAGCGCCAGCAGTGCGGATAGGAGTGGTCGTAGGTCTCCTGGCGCAGCAGCACCGCGCCACCGATCGCCGCCGCCCCGGTGCCGTTCTTGAGGTCCCGGATGATCTGCGCGTTGGCCTCGAACACATGCCGGCCCGCGTAGTCGGGCACCGTCGCATCGAATCGGCCCTTGGAGTCGACCGGCGTGACGGCGACGATGTCGGCGATGTCGGCGGTGGCCTTGTCGTCCTCGCCGTAGGCGGGCGCCATGTGCACCAGCCCGGTGCCGTCCTCGGTGCTGACGAAGTCCGCCCCGAGCACCTGGAAGGAGTTCCGCGCCTGCTCCGAATCCACGAAGTACGGGAACGGCGGGGTGTAGTGCGTGCCCAGCAGCTGCTCACCGGTGTAGGTGTCGACGACCACCGGTTCCTCACCCAGTTCGCGCGCGTAGGCACCGAGGCGGGCCTCGGCGAGCACGTACCGATGCCCGTCCGGTCCCTCGACCGCCACGTAGGTGACCTCGGGGTTGACGGCGACGGCCTGGTTGGACGGCAGGGTCCACGGCGTCGTGGTCCAGATGAGCAGGTGATTGCCGGCGGCCGGACCGTCGATCGCCGTGAAACCGACCGTCAGTGCCGGGTCCTGGCGGCTCTGGTAGACGTCGTCGTCCATCCGCAGCTCGTGGTTGGACAGCGGCGTCTCGTCGTTCCAGCAGTACGGCAGCACCCGGTTGCCCTCATAGGCCAGGCCCTTGTCCCACAACTGCTTGAACGCCCAGATGACCGACTCCATGAAGCCGAGGTCCAGCGTCTTGTAGTCGTTGTCGAAGTCGACCCAGCGGGCCTGACGGGTGACGTAGGCGCGCCATTCGTCGGTGTACTTGAGCACCGAGGCCCGGCACGCGTCGTTGAACGCGCCGATCCCCATCTCCTCGATCTGGGCCTTGTCGGCGATACCGAGCTGACGCTGCACCTCGAGCTCGGCGGGCAGACCGTGGGTGTCCCAGCCGAATCGCCGGTCCACCTTGAAACCGCGCATGGTGCGGTAGCGCGGGACGATGTCCTTGACGTAACCCGTCAGCAGGTGGCCGTAGTGCGGCAGGCCGTTGGCGAACGGCGGGCCGTCATAGAAGACGTATTCGGGGGCACCGTCACGTCGGTCGATGCTGGCGCGGAAGGTGTCGTCGGAGGCCCAGTACGCCAGGACGTCGGTTTCCAGCGCCGGGAAGTTGGGCGATCCGCCCGCCGGCTTCGGGTAGTTGGCAGTCACTGCAGCGTCGTCTCCTGTGTGCCAAGTTCAGGCACGGGGACGAACGTTCGCGCAGGTGCGCGAGCTTCCGCGGTACCACCCCGCTTGCACACCGCCATGGGTGTGCCGCTCAACTGCAGGCGATGACGGGCCTACCCGTTCGGTTCTACTGAGCAGCCGGAATCGGATTCCGCTGGCCGTTCTTCCGAAAGCTCCCCGGTGATGGCCGGATCGACGCCGAGCTGAGTTTACGTCAGGCGGCGTCGGCGGCCGACGGCACGGCCTCGGAGGTGATCTCGATGAGTGCCAGCGGGAACTGCTCGGTCAGTTCCACGACCGTGTACTCCTCGAACCGGCGGGTGTCGTACCACCAATCCAGGTTGAGCACGTCGCCACTGCGGTAGGCACGCAACTTCAGTGCGTGACCCAACCCCGGGATGACCTCACATGCCATCAGGCTCGGCATCGAGTCGGCGTAGCTGAACGCCACCTCGGCCTCCGGGTGTGCGCCGCGGCGCGCGGTCGCGCCGGCAATCGCGGTGCGCACCTCGGTGAGCATCCCGGTCGCGTCGATCTCCGACGGCGCCACGCAGCTCAGGCCGACGGCGTGCACCGTGGTGTCGACGGTGGGCTGGCGGACCAGGTCGACGGCAACCACGCCGCGACCGAGCACCCGGTGCACGGTGCGGGCCAGCGCGGCCAGCAGGATCTCCTCGGCAGGCACGTCGAGATGACGGCCCGCGCCCTGGAGTTCTTCGCTGAGCGTCTCCGTCAGCGGCACCTGCACCCGCTGCAGATCATCCGGCCTGGGAGCGTCATCGACGTCGTAGTCGGTGATCGTGAGCGTCGCGCCCAGATTGGCGGCAACGTCGTCGAGCGCACGCCCGACCGTGGAGGGTGAAAGTTCGCCGGTCTGGACCCGGTCCCTGAAAAGCGGAGCAACCATGAGGACCACAGTACGGGCTGTGTCCCAAAAATGGGACATGACTCCCGAAACTGTGACGGCAGTGTCAATTAAGCAATAAATGTCCGCCGAATGGTTGCTGGCGCCCAATGCCGGGATGCAGCTATTGTGTGTGGGTGCCTCGTACCGATGAGAACGGTCGCCAACTCAAAGCGCTGCTTGATTACCTGCTGGACGGTGACGTCGAGGCCAAGGACATCTACGACGCGCTCGGTATCTCCAGCAGCACCTATTACCGGCGGATCAAGGAAACCAGTTACCCGGACGCCGAGGAACTGCGCCGCGTGGCAGACCGCTTCACGTTGAGCTACCCCGACCTGCAGATTCGGTTCGGGCTGATGAGCCGTCAAGAGGTGTGGAACTACATCGAGTCCACGCCGTTCACCGTGACCGCGGTGAAGGAGGCAGTGCGCGAAGAAGTCGCCACTCGCCAGCACACCCGGCCGCCGCGACTCTCCGAACTGAAGCCGCGTAGCGACGCCCCACCGCTGTAAGCAGTAGTATTTGCTGACAAGAATTCAGCTCGAAGGCGACGACAGATGCAACTGACCATCCTCATAGCGATCACCTTGGCGTGTATCGCATGGAGTCTGTGGATCCGTCGTGTCACCTGGTCGTGCCGGTGGGAAGTTGCCGCGACGCTGAACATCGCCCTTCAGGGCCTGGCCGTTCTGTTGATGTCACCCCTGGCCTCGGAAACGCTGGGCAAAGCCCTGCACGCCGTCACCGGCATGTGGAACCTCGAGGACTACATCGGCCACGACGCCTACATCGTCGCCGCGTCGGCGATCGTCTACAACGCCCTCGGCCGGTTGCAGGACGACCACGCCATGCAGCGGACCTTCAAGCAGTACATCGAACGTCCCGCCACGCTGTGCATTCCACTGTTGCTCGCGGCCTTCTCCCTCGGCAACGGCGCCACCGTCTACAAGGCCGACTTCTTCGAGGTGCCGACGGACTTCTGGCTCAGCTTCTACTGGCTGACCCTGTGCGGCATGCTCATCTACCTGCTGGGGTATGGCGTGCGAGCACTGCTGGTGTTGCGCAAGGACCCGAAGTCGCGGCGCATCGCCAACGTCTACCTCGCGGCGTCCTGCAGCGGCATCCTGGCGTGTGTCATCCGCATCCTGTCGGCGTACGTGACGCCGCTGCAGATCTGGGACGGCGGAACCCTGGTGTGGATCTTCGCCTGCTGCTGCGCCGCCGGGTTCGCCCTGGCCTCGGCGCACTCCTGGCGGATCAAGACGAAATGGTTCAGTAAAGCCAGTCGCTGACGATCGGCCGTCCGGGCAATCGCCGTCACCGAATACACTTCCAGCTCATGAGAATCGTTGTGGCCGTCCATGGCACGCGCGGTGACGTCGAACCCTGCGCCGCCGTCGCCCGCGAGCTTCGCACCCGGGGCCACGACGTCACGATGGCAGTGCCGCCCAACCTGATCGGCTTCGTCGAAGCGGTCGGCCTCGGCCCCGCCCATGCCTACGGGGTCGATTCGCAGAAGCAGGTCGAGAGTGACGCCTTCCAGAACTACTGGAACATCAAAAATCCGGTGGCCGCGATCAAAGAGGGCATCGCGTACTACACCGACGGCTGGTCGGACATGAATGCGACGCTGACCGAGCTGGCTGCCGACGCCGACATCATCCTGACCGGCACCACATATCAGGAGGTGGCAGCCAACGTCGCCGAGCGTTACGACATCCCGATGGCCGCGCTGCACTACTTCCCGGCCCGTCCCAACAGCCACCTCCTCCCGGTTCCGCTGCCCAAGTGGGCGATCAAACCGGGCTTCGCGGTGGGCGAATGGGCGCTGTGGCGCCTGGGCAAGTCCGCCGAGGACGCCCAGCGCCGCACGCTGGGCCTGCCTGCCACCAACGTCCGGTCTGCGCGGCGCATCGTCGAGGCCGGGGCGCTGGAGATCCAGGCCTACGACCCGACCTTCTTCCCCGGTCTCGCCGATGAATGGGGTGGCAGCCGTCCCCTGGTCGGTGCGATCACGCTGGCCCTGGAGACGGCCATCGACGAGGAGGTGACCACCTGGATCGAGGCCGGCACGCCGCCGATCTACTTCGGCTTCGGCAGCATGCCGGTGGAGTCGCCGTCGGAGGCGGTCGCCATGATCACGTCGGTGTGCGCCGAACTGGGTGAACGTGCGCTGATCAGTGCCGGCGTGTGGGAGCTCGCCGACATCCCGCAGGCCGAACACGTCAAGCTGGTCGGGGCGGTGAACCATTCCGCGGTGTTCCCGGCGTGCCGGGCCGTCGTGCACCACGGTGGTGCCGGAACCACCGCGGCGGGCGCCCGGTCGGGGGTACCGACCCTGGTGTTGTGGGTCTCGGCCGATCAGCCGGTGTGGGCCCGGGCGGTACGCAAGGTCAAAATCGGTACCTCGCAACGGTTCACGTCGATGAACAAGAAGTCGCTGACCGCCGCGCTACGGACCGTGCTGGACCCGGCCGTCGCCGCCCGCGCCCGCGATTTCGCCGCCGGGCTGGTCACCCCCGCACGCAGTGTCGCCTCCGCCGCCGACCTCATCGAGCACGCGGCACGGCCGGTGCGCACCGGCTAGAAGGTCGCCGGCAGACCGAAATCGTCCAGGGCGTCGGTCAGCGCCGCCCGCATGGCTGCGTGGGTGTTCTCGCCGCCCGCGGTCCAGGCGCCCGCCGCGACGAAGACCCGCCCGTGCAGCCGGCCCGACACCAACCCCAGGTAGCCGTTCATCCGGTCGAGCTCGCGGGTGGTGATCCGCGGCTCCAGGAGCCGAAGTGAGACGTAGTCCGCATCGGTACCGTCGGGACGGTTCACCGCCGGGTCGATGTCCCCCATGTTCGAGCAACCGATGGGACTGTTCACCGACACCACCATGGCCTCGAGGCGGCGCACGAGTGCCTTCGGGGTGAGCGGCGCCAGCGGCAACGGGCCCATCAGCCTGGCCGACATCTCGGCGGATTCCGAGAGTGCCTGTTTCATCGCCGCCCGGACACCCGCCAGGTCGCCGGTGACGACGTCGGGGTCAGCGGTCATGTACGTGGCGATCAGCGCGTTGGCGCGGGTGTCCCCCGGCTGCCGTTCACTGACCGGCCAGGACAGTTTGACCAGCCCGTCGGGACCCAGCCTGCCCAGCCGGGCACCCAACCTGGCCGCGAGCCCGGCGAACAGCGAGTTACTCGTTCCACCAAGGGAATTCGCGACGCGGTCCCAATCGGCGATGTCGATGAAGGCCGAGACGTTGGGCGCCACCACCGGCTGATCGTCACCTGTGTTCGGGGTCTGCGCCGCGGTCTGGAACGACGTCGCCAGGTCCGCGCGCTCGCTGCGCGCGACCGCGACGGTGGCCGCGATCGCCTTGCCCATCGACGGCACCTCGCGCAGCACCGCCACGCCGTCCTCGCGCAGCGCCGTGGCCCGCGGGCGCGAGCCCGGCTGCGGATACCCGAGGTCCAGATCCACCCCGTTGACCGCGTCGGCGATGGCCATCGAGAAGCCCTGCCCGTCGACCACGGAATGTGACACCGTCAGGCTCACCGCGGCGCCGCCGTCGGTCAGCTGCTGGACGCCGAGCCGCCACCCCGGCCCGTACTCCGGGTCGATGGGCAGGGTCAGATGTTCGTCGGCGAACTCCCACGCCTGCCCGGGATCCCGGATTTCCGGGGACACGTCGATCCACGTGACCTCCGGTGTGGCCACCCAGCGATGTCTGCCGCCCGGCACGGGTGAACATTCGATCCGCCGGCCCATCAGGGTGCCCGCCAGGTTGCGCGCGAAGCGGCGGAGCCCGTCCAAGTCGACGGGCCGCCGGTAGATCCACGTGTACTGCATCACGGGACCGCGGCCGAGTGCCCGCAGTCCGTGAAAGGAGGTCTGGTCGATGTAGGCGAGGGTGTTGTCGGCCATCACACTGATCTAGGCGGACTGCACTTTGTCGTCCAGCCGGTCGAATTCGCGTTTGCGGTACAACTCGGCGGACGACGACCGGCGCACCTTGCCGCTGGTGGTCAGCGGGATGGAACCACTCGGCACGAAGACCAGATCGGCCGCACCGATCCCGTGTGTCTCCGAAACCGCCGTCGCCACATCGCGTTTCATCGACGCCAGCTGCTCGTCGGCGATCTCGTCGCGCTTCTTGATCTCGATGATCGCCACCAACTGCTCGGTGTTGTCCTCATCGACGGAGAAGGCGGCCACCCGACCACCGGTGATCTCGGTGATGGTCGACTCGATGTCGTCCGGGTAGTGGTTGCGTCCACGCACGATCAGCAGATCCTTGATCCGGCCGACGATGAACAGCTCGCCCTCGGAGATGACGCCGAGGTCGCCGGTGCGCAACCACGGGCCCGACGGGGTGTCGCCGGCGGCGCCGACCAGCTCGGCCTTGAAGACCCGCTCGGTCTGTTCGTCCTTACGCCAGTACCCCAGGCAGTTGTTCTCGCCGTAGGTCCAGATCTCACCGATGATCCCGGCCGGGCATTCCACACCGGTGTCGGCATCCACGATGCGCACCATCGGAGATGTCTCGATGCCGTAGCTGACCAGCGCCGTGCCATCTTCCAGCGCACAGCGCTCGGCGTGCCCGGCGGCCAGCTTGTCCGCGTCGAACGCAGCGACACTCGGTGCGCTACCGGCTGCCCTGGTGGCGATGTAGAGGGTCGCCTCGGCAAGGCCGTAGGACGGCTTGAGCACCTCCGGGCGGAAATTGAACTTGGCGAACCGCTTCGCGAAGCGGCGCAGGGTGGCCTCGTGCACCCGCTCCGCGCCGCTGACCAGGGCGGCCACCCCGCCGAGATCGAGGCCGGCCATGTCCTCGTCAGTCGTGCGGCCCGCGGCCAGCTCGAAGGCGAAGTTGGGACCGGCGGTCAACACGTTGGGGTAGCTCGCCATCATCTGCACCCAGCGGGCGGGCTTGGCCGTGAACGCCATCGGAGTGGTGAACACGGTGTGCCAGCCACCGAGGATGGGATAGCCGATCCCGAAGAGCAGGCCCATGTCGTGGTAGAACGGCAGCCAGATCGCCACCGTGGTGCCCGCGGGCGCAATATGCCCGAACGCCCCGAACTGGTCGTGCACGAACTGCTCGAAGTTCGCGGACACGTTCGCGTTGGTCACCATCACGCCGGCGGGCGTGCGGGTGGACCCGGAGGTGTACTGCAGGTACGCCGTCTCCGGGAACTCCTCGCGCGACTTGAGGTTCTTGCGGCGCTCGTCCAGGTCCAGCTTGTCGACCTCGACGATCACCGGAGCGGGACGGTCACCGACGGCGACGGCATAGTCGGCCAGCGATTCCGTGACCGCCGACGTGGTGAGCAGGATGGCCGGGGCCGAATCCTCGATGACGGCGGCGATGCGCTCATCGTGTCGGCCGCCCTTACCGGCCTGCGGCACCGACAGCGGAACGCCGATCAAGCCGGCCTGCAGCGTGGACAGGAAGGCGATGACGTATTCGAGGCCCTGGGGCGCCACGATGACCGCGCGCTCCCCGATGTCGGCGATCTGGCGCAGTTCCCAGGCCAGGCTGTGTACGCGGCGGTAGAGCTGCGCCCAGGTGAGGCTGATGGCGACGCCTTCGGCATCGAGTTCGTAATTCAGGTAGGTGTACGCCAGATCATCGGGCTGCAGGCTCGCGCGCTCGCGCAGCACGCCGACGAGGGAACTCTGTGTCATGGGCATAAACCTCTATCAGTCATCACGCTCGATCAGTCAGCACGGCCGGTGGGCTATCGAATCTCGCCGGTGAGTTCGAATTCGGCCAGGGTGTCGGCGACCAGCTCGCGCAAACGCGCCTTGGAGTTCTCGGCACCGGGTTGATAGGCCTCGACGCCGATGTTGATCTTGCCACCTACCAAGACCGAGACCACAACCAACTGGCCGCCGCTGAGATCGAGGAAGCGCCGGGTCAGCCCCTGATCCACGCCCCGGAACACCGACCAATCCGCAGGCGTCCCGTCCACCGAGGCCAGCTCCTCTGGCATGACACCGACATTCGAACAGGTCACGGGGAGATCGTTGGCGCCGACGATGCTGTCGGCGAGCAGCCGGACGGCCTTGCGGGGCAGGAGGGGTACCAGCGGCAGCACATCCAGCAGTGGGTTGGGCGTGTCCTTGCCGGACTTGATCGCCTCACGGACCGCCGCCCGGGTGGCGGTCAGGTCCTTGGTCACCGGGGTTGGATCGATCTTCACGCTGGTCAGCGACATCGCGTTGGCGCGGTAGTCCTTGTCACCGCGGTCGGCCAGGGCGATCAGGAGGGACACGTCGCCGTCGGCGCCTCTTCGGTCCATCCGCTCGCCCAACCGCGCCGCGATCCCGGCCAGCAGGGCATAGGTGTTACCGCCGAGCGCGCGCGCCCGTTCGTCCCACAGCGTGGGTTCGATCCACACCGAGGTCCAGGGCACCACGACCGGCGCGTCCGGCCCGATGAACTTCGGCTTGGCCGCGGGCTTGGCGCCGTCCGGCTTCCCGGTGGCATCCTTGGCACCTGCCCGGACCAGTTTGACGAGTTTGGCGGCCGCCTTGGCCGCGTCCGGCAGCGCCCGCACGGTGTCTTTCAGATCGGCGGCCAGCGCCTTGCGGGTCGGGCGGGAATACGGTGCGGGGTAGCCGATGTCGATCTTGTTGCCGATGACGGCCGCCCACACCGCGAGTGCCGCACCGACCCCGTCACCCAGGCAATGCGTGCCGACGACGCAGACCGCGGTCGCGCCACCGGACAGCGGCTGGACCGCGATGTGCCAGCCCGGACCGTCCTCGGCGTCGCAATGGATCTGCGAGCGGAAGTCGATCCAGTCGTTCAGATCTTCCCGCGGGATCGCGGTGTCCGCGACCTCCAGCGGGGACGCCGGGCCCGGGGTGGACACCCACCGGTACCGGGCGAACGGCAGCGGCGAGCGTTCGATCCGCCGGCCTGCCATGCCGTAGCCGAAATTGCGGTGGAACCGCCGCACGCCCTCCATGTCGATCGGGCGTTCGTAGACCCAGACGCACTGGATCGCCTGCATCCTGCCGGTGGCGTTGAGCGACCGGACCATGCCCTCGTCGAAGAGGTCGAGACGATTGTCCATCTGCGCACCGGACTCGGCCGTCATCACTGCGCCTCCAACTTGTCGGTTTCTGCCGCTACTCGATGTGGCCGGACAGTTCGAACTCGGCGAGCGTACTGGTCACCAGGTCACGCAGCCACGGCTTGGTGTTCTGCTCGCCGGGCTTGTAGGCGACGACGCTCAGCGAGATCTTGCCGTTGAGTCGCAGGGCCACCACGGTGAGCAGGCCGCCACGCTGTTCCAGGGAGTGCCGGGTGATGGTCCGGTCGACGCCGCGGAAGAACATGTATTCGGCGGGGGTGCCGTCCGCGAGTGCGACGTCGGGCGGCAGGTCGCCCATGTTCGAGCACGACACCGGCATGTCCGCGGAGAACCCGAACAGCACGTCGGCGACCTTTTGGACGGCCTTCTTTGGCACCCATGGCGCCAGCGGCAGCAGCTGCAGCATCTCGTCGGGCGTCGCGCGGGCACCGGCGATGCCCTCCTTCAGGGCGGCACGCGCGTGCGAGAGATCGGTGGTGACCTTCGTCGGGTCGACGACGATATCGGCCAGCAGCACCGCATTGGCGCGGGTGTCGCCGAAATCTCGATCGGCCTGCGGCACGTTCAGCGTGACCAGACCGTCTTCGGCGCGGCACCGGCCCAGGTGTTCGGACAGCTTGGCCGCGAATCCGGCCACCAGCGAATAACTGTTTCCACCAAGGGCTTTGGCGCGCGCGTCCCATTCGTCGGTGGGAATGAAGGCATTCAGCGTCGGCACGTGCACCAGGTGATCGGGACCTGTCGGCTTGGCGACGCGCACCGCGCCCGAGCGCGAGATGTCGTGGCGGTGGTCGCGGGCCATCTTCACGGTGGCCACCAGGGTGCGGCCCAGTTCGGGGAGCCCGCGCGCCGTCACGCGCAGGTCCTCGACGATCGCCTGCCTGCGGGTACGGGCCTTCCGCGGGCCGAAGCCGTGGTCCAGCCGGGCCTTGTGCACCGCCTCCAGCAGCGCGAGCACGCCGGCGCTGCCGTCCCCGATGCAATGCGAGGCGGTCAGCGATATCGCGGTCGATCCGTCGGTCATCGGTAGCACGCCCATGTGCCAGCTCGGACCGAATTCGGGATCGATGGGCAGGGCGGTCCGCTCGTCGACCCAGTCGCCGAGTTCGGACCGCGGCCGGGGCTCGGCGATGTCGAGTTCCTGCTGCGGTCCGTGCACCGTCACCCAGCGGTGGCGGCCGAAGGGCAGGGGCGACGGCTCGATGAGCCGGCCCATCAACCCGTAACCGATCTCGTTGAAGAAGGTCCGCAGCTGGTCGTAGTCCACGGGGTGTTCGTAAATCCAGTTGGCCTGGGCCACGGCCTCGGCTCCGGTGGCACGCAGGGCCAGGTACATCACCTGGTCGGTGAACGTGAGCACGTTGTCCGAGCGGGCACCGTCCGGCCGGGTGGGCTCGGACTTCTTGGTGTCGGACTTCTTGGTGTCGGACTTCGTGGTGGCACGCGTCATCGCACCGTCACCTCCCATGCGAATGTGATCAGGCGGTCTTGAGGTCGAGATCGGCTGCCTCGGCGGCGGTGAACGCCTCCACCGGAACCAGGCCGTCGATCACCCGCAGGTAGACCTCACGCATCGACTCGACGTACCGCAGCACCGACTCGCGGGCGATCGAGTTGTTCGGGAAAGCGACGGTGACCGTCGTCTCCTTCTCACCCCGGTTCACCCACATACCGACCTGATAGGCCGACCGCGGATCGCTGTAGATCCGGCCGCCGAGGCTCTGGAAGTGCTCGATGACGCCCGGCAGCAGCATGCCGACGTCGATGAACGACAGCATCGGCACGCCGGGATCGGGTGCGCGCACCCCTTCCCCGGAAGCCAGCTCCAGCACCCGCTCGAACGGCACGTGAGCCAGGTCCATCCCGCCGTCGAAGGACGCCTGCGCGGCCTGCGCGGTGTCGGCGAACGACGTCACGTCCACGGGCACCGCGATCGGCACCAGCCCGGTGAACCAGCCGGTGGTCATGAAATCGACCTGGGTCCGGCGGGTGGTGGTCGGCGTGATCACCGAGTAGGTGTCCTCGCCGGTCAGCGCCGCGTGCGCCAGGGCACCGCAGGCGAACACGCCGCCGCTGAACCGGGTACCGGCCGACGTGCAGGCGGCCTCGAACTTGTCGGTCTGTTCCAGATCGAGCAGCTGCAGGGTGATCACGTCACCGGAGTGCGGCACCGAGGCGTCGCCGAGTGGCAGCGAGAAGCCCGGCAGCGTACCGCCATTGAGCTCGAGGAAGTCGATCCACCCGCGCACCTCGTCGGACTCGGTGGTCAGGTCGGCGGTGTACTGGCGCTGCGCGATGCAGTATTCGGCGTAGCTGCCCGCCTCGGGGAGCTGCAGCGGCGCCTCGCCGCGCACCAGCGCGTCGTACATCATGTGGATCTCGACGAACGCCAGCCCGATGAACATCGCGTCGGTGTGCACGTGGTCGACGCTGATGTAGATGGTGAAGTGGTCGGCCCGCTGGATGACCCCGAAGTGGAAGCAGTCCCACTGCCACGGATCCGGGGTGGACATCACGTGGTCACGCCATTCGGCGGCGGCCATCTCGCCGTGCTCGGTCGCGACGAACTTGATGTCGCGCGGGTTGGTGACGGTGTGCCGGATGATCTCGCCGGCCTCGGGCTCGCCGGCGAACTCGAACCAGCTGTGGAACGTGTCGTGCCTACGCAGGTAGGCGTTGATCACGTGCGTCATGGCGCGCACGTCGCACTGCCCGGGCACATCCCAGCCCGGGATGATCAGCCGGGCCATGTCGGTGCCCTCGGCGATGTGCTTGCGGTAGGCGAGCAGATGCTGCTCCTGCTGATAGCTCGTCGGCACATCACTGACCGGAGCCTCACGCACTTTCGCCAGCGACGCCCGCGACGGATGCCACGAGATCACTACACCTGGTTCACCGATCCACTCTTGAATCGGCTTCATCGCAACCACTTATTGGTCTCCTACCTGGACGACGTCGACGGACGGGGTGCGCATCGATGCGCTCTCCGCCCTCACGACGGGACCGATACTGGCGAATCGGGCGCCAGAGCGTCGACAAGACGCTCCGTCAGCGCCCGCACGGTGCTGATGTCTGCTGATCCAATACGAATACCTGTTTCCGCCTCGATGCGGGTACGTACCTCGAGAGTCCCCAGGGAATCGAGACCATATTCGGTCAACGGTCGGTCGGGGTCCACCGCACGTCGCAGGATCAAGCTCACCTGCTCGACGACCATCTTGCGCATCCTGGCCGGCCACTCGTCGAGCGGCAGATCGTGCAGCTCTACCAAGAACGCACTACTGGCGCCGCCACTCCGCGGACCAGTGGACCGGAACGCCTCGGCGAACCGCGTGTTCTGTGCGAACGCGGCGATCCATGACGTCCCCGTCAACGAAGCGTAACCGGTATACGCCCGATCGTGTCGAAGGAGCATGTCAAAGGCGTAGGCACCTTCTTCGGGATCGATCGCGGCCTCGCCGCTCTCGGAGGCCAGGCCGGTACCGGCGCCGATCTCGGCCCACGGACCCCACGCAATGGCAGTCGCGGGCAGGCCCTTGCTGCGCCGCCAGTGGGTGAAGGCGTCCAGCCAGCTGTTCGCCGCTGCGTAGGCGCCCTGGCCGGGCGAACCGACCAGCGCCGCCGCCGAGGAGAACACGCAGAACCAGTCCAGCGTCTGCTTGGCCGTCGCGGTGTGCAGGTTCCAGGCGCCGTACACCTTCGGTGCCCAGTCGCGTTCGACGAGTTCGTCGGAGATGTTCAGCAGGGCGGCGTCTTCGACGACCGCTGCGCCGTGCAGGACGCCGCGAAGCGACAGCCCGGTGGCGCAGGCCGCCACCACCAGCCGCTCGGCGGTCTCCTGCTCGGCGATGTCACCGAGTGAAACTTCCACCTCGGTACCGCCGCGCCGGATCCGTTCGATGACCTCCTGGGCGTGCTGCGACGGCGCAGACCGGCCGTTGAGCACGATCCGGCCGCACCCCGCGGCACCCAGCTTCTCGGCCAGGAACAGGCCGAGCCCGCCCAGACCGCCGGTGATGATGTACGCCGAATCGGGCCGGCCCACCCGGCCTTCCTGAGGCGGAACCACCGCGGTGATCTGGCCGCCGTGCGGAATGTCGAGCACGAGCTTGCCGGTGTGCTCGGCCGCACCCATCACCCGGATCGCGGTGGCGCCGTCCTCCAGCGGGTAATGCGTGGTCTCCGGCAGCGGCAGGACGCCGTTGGCGATCTGCTGGTAGCAGACCTCCAGCAGGCGGTGCACCGTGTCGGGGTTGGTCAGCGAGAGCAGCGCGAGGTCGACGGCGTAGAAGGACAGGTTGCGCCGGAACGGGAAGAGACCCATCCGGGTGTCCCCGTAGATGTCGCGCTTGCCGATCTCGACGAACCGGCCGCCGAACGACAGCAGTTCCAGCCCGGCCCGCTGCGCGGCGCCGGTCAGCGAGTTCAGCACGATGTCCACGCCGTAGCCGTCGGTGTCGCGACGGATCTGCTCGGCGAATTCGGTGCTGCGGGAGTCGTACACGTGCTCGACTCCCATGCCGCGCAACAGCTCTCGGCGCGCATCGCTGCCCGCGGTGGCGTAGATCTCCGCACCGGCGGCCCGCGCTATGGCGATCGCGGCCTGCCCGACACCACCGGTGCCGGAGTGGATCAGCACCTTGTCCCCCGCCGCGATCCTGGCCAGGTCGTGCAGGCCGTACCAGGCGGTGGCATGTGCGCTCGGCACGGCGGCGGCACGGTTCGTCGGCAAGCCGGGCGGCAGGGTGACGGCCAGATTCGCATCGCACGTGACGAAGGTCGCCCAGGTGCCGCCGGCCGACAGGCCACCGACCCGGTCGCCGACCTTGTGCCCCACCACGCCGGGACCGACGGCGGTCACGACGCCGGCAAAATCGCCGCCGAGCTTGGGTTGGCGGCCCTCGAAGCTCGGGTACCTGCCGAAGGCGATCAGCACGTCGGCGAAGTTCAGGTTCGACGCCGTCACCGCGACCTCGATCTGGCCGGGCCCGGGGGCGACGCGCTCGAAGGCGGCCAACTCCAGGGTCTCGATGTCGCCGGGGGTCCGGATCTGCAACCGCAGACCGTCGCGGGCCGGGTTCACCACCGTGGTGCGGCGTTCCTCGGGACGCAACGGACCGGACACCAGGCGCGCGGAGAACCACTTGCCGCCCCGCCATGCCGTCTCGTCCTCGTCGGAGCCGGACACCAACTGGGCCGCCACCGGAGTGGCGTCGGTGTAGTCGTCGACGTCGATCTGGGCCACCCGCAGTTGCGGGTACTCGGTGCCGATCACGCGCACCAGCCCGCGCAGACCGGCCTCGTCCAGGTTGGCGGCGTCGTCGGCCAGCACCGTCTGCGCATTGCGCGTGACGACGTGCAGGCGCGGCGCCTGACCGACCACCTCGGGCAGTTCCCGGACGATGTGCACCAGGTGGCGGACGTTGTCCCCGCCGCGCACCCCGGACTGCTTGTCGGTGACCCCGCGTCGTGGCGGGGTCACGACCAGAACATCACCGAAAGCGTTGGAGGCCAACAGTTCACGCAGCCGGATCGCCTGGGCGTCATGGTCGGAATGTTGCGGCCACACCATCGTGGTGACATCCAGACCGTGCACCTTGATGGCGTCGGCCAGTTTGGTGGCGAGCAGGTCGGCGGCATCCGACGTGCTGATCAGCAGCCAGCTGCCGGGGTTGGCGTACTCGACCTCCGGCAGATCCTGCTGGGTCCACTCGATGGTCAGCAGCCGGTCGCTGAAGGTGCGCTCGAGCTGGCCGGTGTCGGAGACGCCGCTTCCCAGGCGCAGTCCCGTGACCGCGAGCAGGACGTTGCCGTCCTCGTCGAGCAGATCCAGGTCGACCTCGACGGTCGCGGATGTCACGCTGGTCAGCCGGGCATGGCAGTAGTGCACGTTTCGCGTCGACCCGTAGGCACGCAGCTTGCGCACGCCCAACGGCAGCAGCAGCGACCCCGAGAGGTCACCGAAGATCGCCGGATGTGCGCCGACGGCTTGGAAGCAGGCGTCCAGCAGGGCGGGGTGCACGCCGTAGGCGGCCTGCTGGGAGCGGATCGAGCCCGGCAGCGCGACCTCGGCCAGGACCGAGTCGTCGGGACCGGCATCGGTGCCCTCGTTGACGTTGACCGCCACCMGGCCCGCGAAGGCGGGCCCGTACTGGATGCCACGCTGGGTGTACCAGCTGCGCAGTTCCGATCCGTCCAGCCGTTTGGGGTGGGCGGCCAACAGCGCGTCGACGTCGTGCGCGGCGAGCGCCCCGGCGTCTGCGGCGACGCGCAGCACGGCACCGGCCCGCTGCACCTGCTCGCCCTGCTGGTAGGTCTCCACCAGGAAGTCGGCGACACCCGGCGCGGCGACCGTCGAGGCCGCCGACACCACGGTGCTGTCTTCGAGCAGCAGCATCTCGTCGAAGGTGATGTCGTGCACCTCGGCACCGTCACCGAGCACCGTCGCGGCCGCCGCCAGGGCCATCTCGCAATAGGCCGCACCCGGGAGCGCGGCGACACCGAGTACCTGGTGGTCGCCAAGCCACGGCTGCGTGCCGGTGCCCAGGTCGGACTGCCAGGCGTGCCGTTCGGGCTCCTCCGGCAGTCGCACGTGCGCGCCGAGCAGCGGGTGCACCGCCAGCGTCGCACCGCCGGGAGGCAGCTCGTTCGGGTCGCGCACCAGCATGAGCGGACGCCGGGTCCACGTCGGCAGCGGCGCGTCGACCAGACGGCCGGACGGGTAGAGCACGGAGAAGTCGATCTGAGCTCCGGCGTTGTGCAGGTCGGCCACCACGGCGAGCAACCCGGCCGGGAGCTCCTGTTCGCGGCGCACACTCGCGAGGGCCGCGTAGTTGATGTCCAGTGAGCGCGCGGTCTGATCCACGGCGTGGGTCAGCAGCGGATGTGGGGACAGCTCGGTGAACACCCGGTAGCCGTCCTCCAGCGCGGCTTGCACCGCGGCGGCGAAGCGGACCGTGTGGCGCAGGTTGTCCACCCAGTAGTCGGCGTCCCAGTCCACCAGGTCGCGCGGGTCATACATGGTGGCCGAGTAGTACGGGACGCTCGGATCGCCCGGGTCCAGGTCGGCCAGGGCATCGGCGAGGTCGTCGAGGATCGGGTCGACCTGCGGGGTGTGCGACGCGACGTCCACGGCCACCTCGCGGGCCATGATCTCGCGGCGCTCCCACTCGGCCACCAGTTCGCGCACGGATTCTTTCGCGCCGCCGACGACGGTCGAGGTCGGCGAGGCGACCACCGCCAGGACGACGTCGTTGACGCCGCGGGCCTGCAACTCGGAGAGCACCTGCTTGGCGGGCAGCTCGACCGACGCCATCGCGCCGGTGCCGGCGACCCGGCTCATCAGCTGCGAGCGACGGCAGATCACCGTGACGGCGTCCTCCAGGGACAGCACGTCGGCAGCGACCGCTGCGGCGATCTCGCCCATCGAGTGGCCGATCACCGCGCCGGGGACCACGCCGTAGGCCTTCAGGGTGGCCGCCAGCGCAACCTGGACCGCGAAGACGGTGGGCTGGACCTTGCCGATACCGGTGACGGTCTCGGGGGCCGTCATCGCCTCGGTCACCGAGAAGCCGGACTCCTCGGCGATCAACGGCTCCAGCGCGGCGATGGTGGCGGCGAAGACGGGTTCGGCGGCCAGCAGTCCGGCACCCATCCCGGCCCACTGCGAGCCCTGGCCGGAGAACACCCAGACCGGGCCGCGGTCATCGGCGCCGACGGCGGCCTCGTACGGGGCGCCTCCGTCGACGACCCCACGCAGTGCCGTCACGAGCGATTCGGCGGAGTCGGCGATCACGGCGGTCCGCACCGAACGGTGTGACCGGCGGCGGGCCAGGGTGTACCCGAGGTCGCGCAGGCTCACGTCGGGGTGTGCGGCCACCCAGTCGGCCAGCCGGCCGGCGGTGCGGCGCAGTTCGTCGGCGGAGGTAGACGACAGCACGAAGACGAGCGGGCCCTGCTCGGCAGGCGCAGCGTCCTCGGCATTGGTCTGCGGTGCCTGCTCGAGTACCGCGTGCGCGTTGGACCCGGAGATGCCGTAGGCCGACACGGCGGCGCGGCGCGGTCCACTCTTGTCCGGGAACGCGGTCACTTCGGTGGGGACGAAGAATTCGGTGCCGAGGCGTTCCAGCTCGTCGGGCATCCGGGAGAAGTGCAGGTTCGGCGGGACCACACCATTCTGCAGCGCGAGCACGCTCTTGATGACACCCACCACGCCTGACGCGGACTGGCTGTGCCCGAAGTTGGTCTTCGACGAACCGATCGCGATCGGTCCGGTGCCGCCGTAGACGTCGGCGAGGCTCTTGAATTCGATGGGGTCGCCGACGGGCGTGCCGGTGCCGTGGGCCTCCACGAAGCCGACCGTGCCCGGGTCGATGGCACCCGAGTCCAGAGCCGCCCGGTACACGGCCACCTGAGACTCGTTGGACGGCGTCAGGATGTTGACGGTGTGGCCGTCCTGGTTTGCGGCGGTGCCCCGGACGACGGCGAGGACGCGGTCGCCGTCGCGTTCGGCGTCCGAGAGGCGTTTCAGCAACAGCACGGCGCTCGCCTCGGCGAACACGAAGCCGTCCGCGTCCGCGTCGAAGGCCCGGCACCGGCCGGTGCCCGAGAGCATGCCCTGCGCCGACGCGGATGCATATTTGCGCGGATCGAGGATGATGTGGGCGCCACCGGCCAGCACCAGATCGCTCTCACCGAAGTGCAGACTGCGGGTCGCCATGTGCAGCGCCAGCAGACCCGACGAGCAGGCCGAGTCCACGGTGAAGGCCGGACCGCGCAGACCCATATGGAAGGCGACCCGGCCCGACGCCATGCTGTAGTTGTTGTGCGTGAAGCCGTAGGGCCCCTCGATGGCGTGCGCGTCGGCGGCGATCAGTTGGTAGTCGTTGGTCGTCAGACCCATGAAAACGCCGGTCAGCGAACCGTCCAGTGTCGCGGGATCGATACCCGCGTGCTCGACTGCTTCCCACGCGGTCTCGAGGAGAAGGCGGTGCTGCGGATCGGCGGCGGTCGCTTCGCGGTCACCGATGCCGAAGAAGTCGGCATCGAAGCCGGCGACGTCGTCCAGGAAGGCGCCCCACTTGGAGACCGACCGACCGGGCACTCCGACCTCGGGGTCGTAGTGCTCCTCGGCGTCCCAGCGCTCGAGCGGAACCGTCGTGACGTAGTCGTCGCCGCGGAGCAGCGCTTGCCACATCTGCTCAGGTGAGTCGATTCCGCCAGGCAACCGAACCGCCATACCGATGACGGCGACTGCTGTGACAGGTGTCTCAACCACGTAGTTCCAACCTCTTTCGGACGTTAAGACTTCAAAGACGAGCGTGCATCAGATACGGCTCTCGGGCCCATGTTTGCCTCATGTGCGCCGCACTGCGCTGCCCCGATCCTTTCTCCGCCCCAGTGCCGAAACTCGTCGGTGAGTCGGTAGCGTAGCCGTCTGCGTTGACGATGACGTTAAAAACCGAGCAAATCCTCTAAGGACTTTACAGTTTCAAACGCCGCGACGCGCAGGCTACACGAGCAATATCAAGATCGCCTAGCTACTTGCGGATACGCCCGCCACCTGCGCGTAGGCATAGAAATTGACGTCTCAGTAAATGTGGCGTACGTCACCTAGCTGAGATCGGCATTAGCCATGCCATACAGCAGCTAATAATAGCAGCTAACGTAAATTAGTTGCTATAAGCGGCCGCCCAGATGCGGAACGACTGTTCACTCACTTCGGAAACCGGCCCGTATCGCCACTAGCAGCAGAAACACTGGTAACACCCGCCCCAGTCACATGCGCCGCCACGTCGCGAACCCGTCCACGATCGCTCATGACGGCCCACCATGGCAACCGTTGAGTAGGTAACGACTAACGACCTCTCAAGCCACCTAGGAAAGGTGGCGAAGTCAGGACGTGACATCGACCACGGATGCCGCCGCGGGCACACCCCGCCAGGCCCCCGGTAGGGCCCCAGCAATATCCGGTCGCGACCTTACTGAGGAGTTAGTTTGAGGCCCAGGCAAAATATGGAACGGCCGCGCCGAACCGTCTAACCGACGGCCGAGGCGGGGTACGTGAAAGGCGCGCCGAACTGCGGAATCGCCGTGAAGCCCCGTTCCCGCGCGTGCCCGGCCGCCCGCCGGATCAATGCGGCGGTCGCTACGAAACCGGCTTGGTCGGGCACCAGCATGGGCGTGAGCAGCCGGTTGTGGACGTACCCGAACGCGAGTCCCGACGCGGGATCCGCCCAGCCCAGCGAGCCGCCCAGGCCGACATGACCGAATCCCGGCAGTACGCCGGGGAAAGGCAGCCCGTGGTAGCCGAGGTGGAACGACATCGGCATCAGCATGGAGCCGTCGGGATGCAGACTGGGACGTCCCGTGAGACCGTCCACCAGCGTCCGGGACAGGAACCGGGTTCCGTCCAGCTCGCCGCCGTTGGCGATGGCGCCGTACATGCGTGCGAGAGCCCGTGCGGTGACCACCCCGTTGGCCGAGGCCATCTCACTGTCCAGCAGCGGCATGTGCCCCTGCACCATCGAGCGCATGCCGGGGAAGTACATGGCGCCGAATCCACCCGAGAACGGCAGCGCAGCCAGGTGTGGGGCGACGGCGTTGAAGATCGGGTTCTCCCAGACGCCCTGCGGTCCGATGATCCGTGCCGGCTGCGTCGGCGCCGCGGCGGGCGGGCGCCCCAGGTAGACCCCGTCGAGACCCAGCGGCGCGGCCAGCTCGGAGCGGAACAACTCGGCCATCCCGTGCCCGGTCACCGCCCGCCCCAGGCCCGCCAGCAGCCAGCCATAGGTGAGCGCGTGGTAGGCCGGTCGGCCGTGGAACAGGCCGGGCCGGGCGGCTGCCACGCGCCGCTCCATCAGTTCGTGGTCGAGCATCTCGGCTTTGGTACAGGGGCCCAGCTGGGACAGCCCGGCCCGGTGCCGCATGACGTCGCGCACCGTGATCGCCGCTTTGCCATTGGCCGCGAACTCCGGCCAGTACTCGGCGACGGGGACGTCGTAGTCGAGGAGGCCGCGGTCGACGAGCCGATGGATGACGGTGGAGGCGAGCCCCTTGGTCGCCGAGAAGACCATCGCGCCCGTATCCGCCGACCAGGCGTGCCGGCCGCGGCGGTCGGACCAGCCGGTCCACACGTCGACGACGGGAACCCCGTCCAGATACACCGACAACGCGCCGCCGCCGAAGCTGCGGTGACCGAACAACTGCGCGAAGGCCTTCACCGCGCAGGCGAAGCTGGGGTCGGTGGCCCCGTGCACCCCGCGCGGCAGATCGACATTGTGCAGGGGCGCAGCGCTGCGCTCTCCCTCTATTGCGTACGTCACAGCAATTAATTTACTCGCATGCATAGCTAACTATCGAGGGGTGTTACCTATCCGTGAGGCCGTGCGTATTCCGCACAACGAGGCGGTTTCTGGCCAGCACCGCTGCCGGAACCGACAGCGCATGCGGCACCGGCGCGACGACGGTCCGATAGGACGTGAAAACTATTGCAGGACAAGGCTTTTGACGTGCATTCGCGGCCCTGCGAGCGGCTCGGTCAGAGGCGGGAGTACGGCGCGGAGTCGACGTTGTTCACGATGGCCCGCATGCGGATGCGAGCCTGCGCGATTTGCTCGCGCGCTGCACTGACGGGTCGTTCGATCGACGTCGGCTCCGCCAGCTGTGCGGCCACGTAGCTCTGGACCGCCTCGACCGTGCTCTCCGAATCCGACGGCACCGAGATGCCGCCTGCCCGCACCGTCCGGACCGGCTTCTCCGTCGTCCAGTTGGAGATCGCCACCGGAACGGCACCCTCGGTGGCGCCGATGATCAGGGCGTGGGCGCGGTCGCTGGCGACGATGGCCGACGTGCGGTGCAGCAGACGGACCTGATGTTCCCACTCGGCGTGGGTCTGCTTCTCGAACAGCAGGGGTTCGGTGCCCGGGTGCAGGGCCTGCGCCAGTCGCACCGTGTGCTCGTGATCGCGGCGCACCTGGCTGTACGCCTGGAGTTCCAGGTTGTGGCGATCCGCCAGCCCGCGCAGTTGGGCGATCTTCTCGTTGTTGAGGTCGCCGCGGTCGCGCCGGGTCGTGACGGCCAGGACCCTGCGCTTCGCGAGCGCGGGGCCCAGACCGCCGGACTGCGGATCGGCGCCCTCGCCGAAAGCCCAGTCCGGCACGACCTCGCCGACCCCGAACGAATTCCTGGTTGCGGCGTCGCGCCACGCGACCATCGCCATCGCCCTTCGCGACACCCGGTCCAGCAGCGGGACCGAGACGGTTTCGTCGACCCGCCGCGACCGGGATGTCGCCTGGTCGCCGACCGAGGACATCCGCACGCCGGCACCGACCTGCAGGGCCGTTCCGCCGCGGGCTCGGGGCGCCAGCGCCACCAACAGATTGCCCGCCGCCGCCATACCCTTCCCGAACTTCGGGTAGGAGATCTCGCCGGCAGGCAGCACGAGGATGGTGCGTTTGGCGAAGACCTTGGTCGAGGCACCCCTGAGCCAGTCGATCGCCCGGTCATAGAGCACCTCGTCGCCGCGCAGACCCAACGCGCTCAGGTAGCCCTCGTCGTTGGCCTCGCCCGGTTCCCGCCGTCCCACATGCACATGCAGCTCGACTCCGTCCATCCCCTGAAAGCTGCGGAGCAGACCACGCCGGAGAATGGAGTCACCGATGTTGTCGTTCTGCCCCCAGGTGGAGAGAAAGACTTGGGTCAAGGCCTGGAACCTCCGAGGAACGGACCGCGGACAGGTCCGGGTCGCCAAATTGTCGGGTACGTCACATGATTACATGCAGTCAGCCGAAGCAACCAATCGTTGCCAGGCTCAGCAGCTCTGAAGGCGATACGAACACCGATCTCAGACATTCACCAGCGGTCGGAGTGTATACCCGCAGCGGCCGGTGGCGCCGTCCGAGAAGCCTTGTCGGCGAACCACGATCAGCCTTGCGGTCCGTCGGCGGCATCCAGGATCTCCTGCGCCGCCAATGCCGGGGTCAGTTCTCCCTCGCGCACCCGGCGCTCGACCTCGGCGCGCGATTCGCGGACCGCGGGGTGCGAGAGCACCCTGTCCAGCACGGCGTCGCGCACCATCGCCCAGGTCCAGTCGACCTGCTGCGCGCGCCGGCGCGCCTCGAACTCCCCCACTTCGGTGAGCACCCGCCGATGCTTTTCGACGGTGTCCCACAACTGCACCAGACCGTCGCCCGTCAACGCACTCATCGTGAGAACTGGCGGCCGCCAGAGTGTTTCGCGCGGATAGATCAGACGCAGGGCTGCGGTGAGTTCGCGCGCGGCCGCCTTGGCCTCCACCGCGTGCTTCCCGTCGGCCTTGTTCACCACCACGACGTCCGCCAACTCCAGGACGCCCTTCTTGATGCCCTGGAGCTGATCGCCGGTGCGGGCCAGGGTGAGGAACACGAAGGTGTCGACCATGTCGGCCACCGTCACCTCGGACTGCCCGACCCCGACCGTCTCGACCAGGATCACGTCGAAGCCGGCCGCTTCGAGCAGCACGATGGTCTCCCTGGTGGCCCTGGCCACGCCACCGAGCGTGCCGGAGGTCGGCGACGGCCGGATGTAGGCGTCGGGGTGCACGGCCAGCCGGGCCATCCGCGTCTTGTCACCGAGGATGGATCCCCCGGTCCGGGTGGAGGACGGGTCGACGGCCAGCACGGCGACCCGGTGGCCCCGCTCGATGAGGTGCATCCCGAGCGCCTCGATGGTGGTCGACTTCCCCACCCCCGGAACGCCGGTGATACCGACGTGCAGCGCCTTGCCCGCCTCGGGCATGAGTTCCAGCAGCAGCTGCTGGGCGCGGGTCCGGTGATCGGCCCTGGTCGACTCGACCAGGGTGATGGCCCGCGCGAGCGCGGCGCGCTCGCCGTTGCGGATCGCCGCGGCGAGACTCTCGACGGTCTGTGTCATATCCCGGGTCGCTCCGCTCCTGCCCGCCGTGTCATATCCCGGGTCGCTCCGCTCCTGCCCGCCGTGTCATATCCCGGGTCGCTCCGCTCCTGCCCGCCGTGTCAAATCCCGGGTCGCTCCGCTCCTGCCCGCCGTGGCCACCACTAGCTCAGCTGATATCCCAACCGCTCGGCGAGCTTGCCGAGCAGACCGATCGCCGCATCGGCGATGACGGTGCCGGGCGGGAAGATCGCCGTCGCGCCCGCGGCGTACAGCTCGTCGAAGTCGCCGGGCGGGATGACGCCACCCACCACGACCATGATGTCGGGCCGCCCCACCGACGCCAGTGCGTCGCGCAGCGCGGGCACCAGCGTCAGGTGACCGGCGGCCAGCGAGGACACCCCGACGACGTGCACGTCGTTGTCGGCGGCCTGCTGGGCGACCTCCTCCGGGGTGGAGAACAGCGAGCCGACGTCCACGTCGAAGCCGATGTCGGCGAACGCAGTGGCGATCACCTTCTGGCCGCGGTCGTGACCGTCCTGGCCCATCTTGGCGACCAGGATGCGCGGCCGGCGGCCGTCGGCCTCGGCGAACTTCTGCACCAATTCCGTTGCCGTACCCACGTTCTGAGCCTTCCCCACCTCATCGCGGTACACCCCGGCGATGGTCCGGATCTCGGCCTGGTGGCGGCCGTACACCTGCTCCAGCGCGTCGGAGATCTCGCCGAGGGTCGCCTTGGCACGCGCCGCGTCGATGGCCAGCGCCAGCAGGTTGTTGCCCAGCCCGTCCTCGCCGGCACTCTCATGCACACCGGCCGCACGGGTCAGCTCCGCCAGCGCGGCCTGCGTGACGGACTCGTCGCGCTCGGCACGCAGGGCGGCCAGCTTCGCCAGCTGCTCGGCCCGCACCCGGGAATTCTCGACCTTGAGGACCTCGATCTCCTGGTCCTCGTCCACCTGGTACTTGTTCACCCCGATCAGCGGCTGGGCACCGGAGTCGATCCGCGCCTGCGTGCGGGCGGCGGCCTCCTCGATGCGCAGTTTCGGGATGCCTTCGGCGATCGCCTGCGCCATGCCACCGTGCTCGGCGACCTCGGCGATGTGCGCGCGGGCCTTCTCGGCGAGCTGATGGGTGAGCCACTCTACGTAGTAGGAGCCGCCCCATGGGTCGATCGGCCGGGTGGTGCCGGACTCCTGCTGCAGCAGCAGCTGGGTGTTGCGGGCGATGCGGGCGGAGAAGTCGGTCGGCAGTGCCAGCGCCTCGTCGAGGGCGTTGGTGTGCAGCGACTGGGTGTGGCCCTGGGTCGCGGCCATCGCCTCGATACAGGTGCGCGCCACGTTGTTGAACGGATCCTGGGCGGTCAGCGACCACCCCGAGGTCTGCGAATGGGTGCGCAGGGAAAGCGATTTGGAGCTCTTCGGCTCGAACTGTGCGACCAGCTCACTCCACAGCAGCCGGCCCGCACGCAGCTTGGCGACCTCCATGAAGAAGTTCATCCCGATGCCCCAGAAGAACGACAACCGCGGCGCGAACTTGTCGATGTCCAGCCCGGCGTCGAGGCCGGCCTTGATGTATTCGACGCCGTCGGCCAGCGTGTACGCCAGCTCCAGATCGGCTGTCGCACCGGCCTCCTGGATGTGATAACCCGAAATCGAGATGGAGTTGTACTTCGGCATCTTGACGCTGGTGTAGCCGAAGATGTCGGAGATGATCCGCATCGAGGGCTTGGGCGGATAGATGTAGGTGTTGCGGACCATGAACTCTTTGAGGATGTCGTTCTGGATGGTGCCGGCCAGCTTCTCCGGCGGCACGCCCTGTTCCTCGGCCGCGGCCACATACAGCGCCAGAATCGGCAGCACCGCACCGTTCATGGTCATCGACACCGACACGCTGCCCAGGTCGATCCCGTCGAAAAGCTGGCGCATGTCCAGGATCGAGTCGATGGCCACACCCGCCATCCCGACGTCGCCGGCCACCCGGGGGTGGTCGGAGTCGTAACCACGGTGGGTGGCCAGGTCGAAGGCCACCGACAGGCCTTTCTGACCGGCAGCCAGGTTGCGGCGGTAGAACGAGTTGGACTCGGCGGCGGTGGAGAACCCGGCGTACTGCCGGATGGTCCACGGCTGGTTCACGTACATGGTCGGGTACGGGCCGCGGATGAACGGCGGGTCACCCGGGAAGCTGTCCAGCGGGTAGCCCTGAGCGACGGCGTCGTCACGGTCTGCGGCGGTGTACACCGGCTTGACCTCGATGCCTTCCGGGGTGACCCAGTCGAGCTGCTCGGGCGTGTATCCGTGCGCGGTGGCAGCGGCCGCGGTCAGGTCGGTGACGGCGTCCGAGGTCGGCGCGACCGGGGTCGTCTCCCCCTGCAACGGGACGTCGGCGAAACTCTGGATTCGTGTCGATACGGTCATGACTAGGCCCCCAATCGGGTCAGCAGGTTCGAAAGCGCTTCGACCGCATCGATTTTCGCAGTCAGGTAGTCGTCCGGCTTCGACGCCGCCTCGGCGACCGCCTTCTCCGGTCCGGCCAGATAGACGTGCGCCAGACCGGCCGCCCGCGCGGCCGCGACCACCTCGGCGGCGTCGCTGCCGTAGCGCGCGTCGGTACCGCAGATCACTGCCGCGGTCCGGCCACCGGCCACCGCGGCGACACCGGCGGCGTCCACGGTGCCGGGGTTGACCGCCTCGATGCCGCCTGAGGCCAGCAGGTTGGCGGCGAAGGAGGTGCGGATGTTGTGCTCGGCGAGCGGGCCCAGCGGAAGCAACAGCACCTGCGGCCGCGCGCCGTTGGCACGCAGATAGGCGTCCGAGCGGTCCCGTAGCGCCTCGAAGCCTGCGGCGTAGCGTGCCACCCCGGGGGCCGAATCATGCTCGGCGAGTGCGGCTTCGGCCAGATTCGGGAATTCGTTGACACCGGTGAGCGCCTTGCGGCGGTGCGCGATGTCGTCGGCCCGGCGGTCGCGGATCTCGGCGATGCGACCGGTCAGATGGTCCTGGGCGGCAGCGAATCCGCCCAGGCTCTCCAGCTCCTGGAAATGCGCCCAGGTCTGGTCGGCCAGGCTGGCGGTGAGGTCCTCGACGAACCACGATCCCCCGCTGGGGTCGAGCACCCGGCCCAGGTGGGACTCCTCCAGGAGCAGCAGCTGGGTGTTGCGGGCCATCCGGCGCGAGAAGCTGGTCGCGGTGCCGGCCAGGCCGCCGGGGATCGCGGAGTCGAAGGTCTGCACCAGTACCGTGTCTGCGCCGCCGACACCGGCCGCGAACGCGGCGACGGTGGTGCGCAGCATGTTCGTCCACGGGTCGCGCTGCGACATCATCGGCGAGGACGTGACGGCGTGGACGGTTGCCGCGCCGCCCTCCGGCGCCCCGACGACCTCGGCCACCCGGGCCCACAGCGTGCGCGCGGCGCGCAGTTTGGCGATGGTGAGGAACTGGTCGTCGTCCGCCGCGAAGCGGAAGCTGATCTGCGCGACGGCCTCAGCCGTCGGTAAGCCGGCCTCGGTGAGGATGCGCAGGTAACCGACACCGGCCGCGACGGCACCGGCCAGCTCCCAGGACGCGCTGGCGCCCAGGTTGTGCAGGGCGACCCCGTCGACGGTGACGGAGCGGACTCCCCCGCGGTATCCGGCGGCCTTGCCCGCCGCGGCGGTGACCTCGTCGATCGTGGCGGACGGGGCGCCGGTGAGAGCCGCGGTCAGCGGATCCCCGCTGAAGTCGATCGACAGCCGGGCGCGCTGCTCGTCGTCGAAGCCGCCGATCAGGGCCAGCACCGCGTCGGCCGCCGCCGCATAGTCGGTGCCGGCGTCGAGCACCACCGGAACCAGGTCCAGGAACACGCCCTCGAGCAGACGGTCCAATTCCGCCGCGGCCACCCCATCGGTTCCGCCGACCCGCAGCTGCAGCGCGCTCACGCCCTCGGTCAGGGCGCCCAGCACGGCGCCGTTGCCCTCGGCTACCTCGGACTGCCCGGGCAGTGGGAACGTCTCGGCGACCTTCCAGCCGGCCTGGACGTCGCGCAGCGCGTCCCCGCCCCGGGTGAACGGCCACTGCCCCGGCAGGGGGGCCTCGGCATGCCCGTCCAGCGCCGTGTAGAGCGGCCGCACGGGGAAACCCTCGTAGGTCGGTGAGTCGAGCAGACGTTCGGGCTCGGCGGGCAGATCCGCAGGGTCGCGGCGGCTGCTCTTCGCCAGCACGCCGGCCACTCCGGAACGCCAGCGCTCGCGATCCGATTCAATGACGCTCGAGGACACTCGCGGCTCCTGGGTGATCGCGGCTTGGGAGACAAAGCTCGGGGTTGAGCCCTGTCTGACCTAGTTAGACTAGCCAGCTGTGACTGGACCCCTGTCCACTGAGGCTAAATGATCGGTATCACGGCAGCGTACGGCGGGCAAAGGCTACTGGGCGGTAGCGTTTTTCCCGCCACCCACATCGGCCCGTAGTCTTGGCGGACGTGAAGCCCGTCGGCAGTACGTTGCGCACGGTCTGGACCGCGGTGACGTCGACCGCGACGCAGCTACCCCGCCGCCGGGTGATCGCCATCTCGGTGGTCAGTGTGATTCTCGTCGCATTCGCGCTTCTGGTGCCGTTGCCGAGCGCCGTCCAGCTGCGCGACTGGGCCACCTCGCTCGGCCCGTGGTTCCCGCTGGCATTCTTCGCCGCCCATGTGGTGGTGACGATCTTCCCGTTCCCGCGTACCGCATTCACCCTCGCGGCGGGTCTGCTCTTCGGCCCCTGGGTGGGCGTGCCCATCGCCGTCGTGGCAAGCGCACTGAGCGCGGTGCTGGCCCTGATCCTGGTGCGCGCGGCGGGCTGGCAGCTGAGCCGGCTGGTCCGGCATCCCCGGGTGGACACCCTGGACGCGCGGCTGCGTGAGCGTGGCTGGGTGTCGGTGCTGTCGATGCGCATGATCCCGGCCGTGCCATTCTCGGTGTTGAACTATGCCGCCGGCGCCTCGGCCGTCCGGGTGGTGCCGTACACGTTGGCCACCATCGTCGGGCTGACGCCGGGCACCGCCGCGATCGTCATCCTCGGTGATGCCCTCACCGGGAACATCAGCCCACTGCTGTTCCTGGTGTCACTGTGCACGGCAAGCGTGGGTATCGGCGGCCTGATCTATGAGATCCGGGCGCACCGGCGACATCACGAGACGCAGCAGAACTAGGCCGCGCGGTCCATCGACGAGACGGCCCGCAGAGACACGACGGCAGGCGCGGCGGTACGCGCACTGCTGCGGGGGTGCGCGGCCCGGGTGTGCAGCGCGATGAACGAACCGGAACGCACGACTCCGAGCGGTCCGGGACCCGCGAACCGCGAGATCCCCGACGCCTGCAACACGAAGTTCGCCTTGGCCTGGCGGTAGCCGATGCGTACGCCGAGCACGCTGAGCACCAGCAGACCGCCGACCCCCGGCAGGGCGAGCGCGGCCAGCGCCGCGATCGACACCGGCACCAGTATCTTGCTGACGGCCCGTTCCAGCACCGAGGCCGTCGAACCGGCCGAACTGGCGCCGTGCAGGGACAGCGGCGCGGTGCGCGTCAGTTCCTGACCGAGGCCCACGGACGTGGTCCCCGCGAAGACGGGCGGCACGGTGACCGGGCCCGCGACGACGGCGGTGTCCGCGGGGGCCGGCGCCAGCAGCACGGGCAGCAGGTCGATGGGCGACACCGTCGCCGGTGCGGTGGCCGGGTGCAGCGGTGCGCCGCCGGTGACCGTGGCGACCGGCGGCGTCGTTGCCGCCGGGAAACCCAGCAGGGTCGAGAGGTCACCCGGGATCTCGCTGATGGTGGTGACCGAGATCCCCACCGATATCAGCATCGACTGCACCGTCGCCAGCACGTCACCGATCGGATCCTTCGACGTCGGCAGTGCGGCGAGCAGGGCGGGCAGCGCATCCACCGCGTCCTTCACCGAATTGGCCGCGGAATGGACGGAACCGGCCACCGAGGCGGCCAGCGGGGACAACGGCGGCGGGCCGAGCTTGATGGTCGCCGCGGGCGACGGCGGCGTCGGACCGGCGGGCGAAGCGGGCGTGGTGTCCTCGGTCGCGGCGAGCGTGGTCGCGGTACCGCCGGCGACTGTTGGGTCCGGCGACGTGGGCTCCGCAACTGGACTGTCCGCTTCAGGGGCGGCCTCGGACGTCGACGTGTTCGCCGTCTTGCCTTCGGGTTCGCTGGACTTCTGCTGTGTGCGCGGCTTCGGGAAAATCGTCACCTTCGGCGGCAGATGAAGGGTGCCGGATCCGTTCAGGGCTCCAGTGAAGTCCCGGACCGTGGTCCGCAACCTGTCTTGCAGGACGCCAGCAATAACGGCCCCCGGCCGCGCATTCTTGATGGTCGACGTGGGCCCACCGGCCGCTGCGCCCGCCGGCGACGGATTGGCGTTTGCGCTGGACTGCGACGGTGAATCGCCGCCCTCGCTGCCGGTATCGGCCGCGGCGACGGCCGCGCAATTGAGGAAAAGGGTCGCCGAAACTGCACATACGCCCACCGCACCGCGCACACGCGTCATGACATCGCCCCTCGCCACCCCTGTTTCACCGGTCACCGAATACCGGCCACCGTCACGTGGCGGGCGTTCAGCTACCCCAAGATATGTCACTGTGGAAAAATTATCGACGCGTTCAGCAACATCTCGCCGAATCCACATTTATCGGGTGGTCTGTCCGTGACCGACCCGACACCGGCAGACGGCCCGCAGCCGCGGGCCGCGGCACCGGTAGCTACGCGCGATGTGTCCCGCCGGGGAACTGTCCCGGCAGTTGCTGTGTCGGTCCGTCGAAGGTGGGGGCCGGCGGGCTGGGCGGCAGGGAGACCGGGGGTGCCGCACTGCCCAGCGGCGGGGTGGTCGACCGTGCTTCCGCCTCGGCCCGTGCGACGGCCTGCGCGATGGCCGGATCGGTCTGCGTGTCGAACCAGGTGGCCACTTCCGCGGAGTCGTCTTCGGGTTTGGGCAGGTTCTCCTCGACCGGCGACGGCGTGTACCGGAACACCCCGTCGCTTCCCGGCGCGCCCAGCATCTTGGTGAATCCCTCCAGCGCAGAACCGAAGTCGCTGGGCACCAACCACACCTTGTTGGCCTCGCCCTTGGCCATCTCGGGCAGCGTCTGCAGGTATTGGTAGGCCAGCATCTCCGGCGTGGGCCGGCCCGCCTTGATCGCGGCGAACGTCTTCTCGATGGCCTTGGCCTCGCCCTGAGCCTTCAGGTAGGCGGCCGCTCGTTCACCCTGCGCGCGCAGCATGCGGGATTGCCGGTCCGCCTCGGCGGCCAGGATCGCGGCCTGTTTGGCACCTTCGGCGGACAGGATCTGGGCTTGCTTCTGACCCTCGGCCGCTTTGATCGCCGCTTCCCGGCTACCTTCCGCCATCAGGATCATCGCGCGCTTCTCCCGGTCGGCGCGCATCTGCTTCTCCATCGACTCCTGGATGGACGGGGGCGGGTCGATGCTGCGCAGCTCGACCCGGGCCACCCGCAGACCCCACCGTCCGGTGGCCTCGTCGAGCACGCCGCGCAGCTGTCCGTTGATGGAGTCGCGGGACGTCAGCGTCTGCTCCAGCGTCATGCCGCCGACGACGTTGCGCAGCGTGGTGGTGGTCAGCTGCTCGACACCGACGATGTAGTTGCTGATCTGGTAGACCGCGGCCTGCGGATTGGTCACCTGGAAGTACACGACGGTGTCGATGTTCACCGTCAGGTTGTCCTCGGTGATCACCGGTTGCGGCGGGAAGGACACCACCCGCTCACGCAGATCCACCCGGGCCCGGATCTTGTCGACGAACGGCAGCAGCAGGGTCAGCTGGCCGGACACCGTCTTGCTGTAGCGGCCCAGCCGCTCGATGACGGCGGCCTCGGCCTGCGGGATCAGCGCGACCGACTTGGCGACGACGATGATGGCGAACAGGACCAGCACGGCCAACAGCACTATGCCTGCGACTGCACCTTCCATGGTGGGTTCCTTCCCCGGTCAGATGGTCTTGTAGACGACGGCGGTGGCACCGTCGATCCGGATGACCGTCACGTGGTCGCCGGGTTCGAACACATCGTTGTCGTTGAGGGGCCTTGCCGTCCAGACCTCTCCGTCGAGCTTGACCTGTCCGCCGTGGCGGGCCACCGTGTCGAGCACCAGCGCGCTCTTGCCTTCCAGCGCCCTGGCGGGTTCCGGCAGCCCCGTGCCCGCGGTGAACCGGCGTCGCAGCGCAGGCCGCACCAGCACCACCAGGAGCACCGACACGACGAGGAACACCGCACCGTCGGCCCAGATGGGCCAGTCGAAGAGAAAGCTGGTGCCCGTGGCGGCCAGCGCGCCGCCGCTGAGCATCAGCAAGAAGAAGTCACCCGTCAACGCTTCCGCACCGGCAAGGGCCAGTGCCGCGACCAGCCAGATCAAAGCGGGCATACAGGAAAGACTAGCGTTTCCCGACGCGTGCGCGGGCAATCAGGCCGTAAGTGTCACCAGCAATTACACTGCGAGCATCATGTGGTGCCCGAGTGCTTCTCTGTCGGTGTGGGTGAACTCCTGGCTCGCGGGGGTCGCCGCGCCAGACGATGTCCTGGACGCGTTATCGCAATGGGCGCCAAAGCATTCGGTGACCGCCTATGACTCGGTGGCCGCCGGTTGCACGGGACTGCCCTGGCCCGACCTGTTCCATTCGGGCACCATGTCGTTGCTGCAGACGATGCGCACCGCGGCGGGCCCGCCGGTCGGCAGCCCCGCGCTGACGCTCGTGCTTCCCGTTCCCGGAGATGTGCGCGGCCTGCCCGCGGGCACGCAGTTCCAGCGGGATGCCGTCACCGTCGGCGAGGCGATCATCATCGGTCACGATCCGGCCAGCGCGGTCGGGTTGGTGCCCGAGTTCGATTACGAGGACCTCGACGATCCCGACTTCGAACCGGATCCGATTTCCCTTGCGTGGACGGTGTACTCGGTGCCGGTCGCGGGTGTCGTGGAGCACCTGGATCTCGGCGAGGCCGAGTTCACCCTGCGCTCCGCGGTCCGCTCGGCCGCCGATGCGCTCGGGGCGCTGCGCGCCGGGGCCAGCGCCGCCGACGTGGACGATCCGCGGGGCATGGTGGAGCAGTTGCTGGAGGCCACCCGACTGCACCGGGCGCCGGAGCATGCGCCCGAGCGGGCTATCCGGGTGCTGGAGAACGCCGCCCATGTGGACGCCATCATCACCGTCAGTTCGGGCCTGATGCCGATCGGGTTGCAGAGTTCCTCGGCGATGCAGATCGCCAGCGACACGCTGCGGCCGCTGTCCTCGGTGGTGCGCTCGGCCCGGCTCGCGGCCGTGAGCAGCATCCTGCATTCGGCCTGGCAGCGCTGACGGTCAGAGATCCCGCGGACAGGTCAGCGCACACGGCGCGCCGTTCAGGCTGAAGCCGTGCCCGGGCGCCGGGTTCGACCCGACGACGCGCGCCGGTTCCCGCCCGTCCCGCAGTTCGGCCATCAGTTCGGCGGCCAGTCTCGCGTAGCGCGGATCGGCGTTGGGCGTGCCGGCGCGGGTCAGTTCGACACCCAACTCCTCGGCGACGTCCCGCAATTCGCTGTCCAGATCCCAGACCACCTCGATGTGGTCGGCGACGAATCCGATGGGGCACACCGTGACGGCGGTGATCCCGTTTCCTGCCAGCGTCCGGACATGGTCGGCCACATCGGGTTCCAGCCAGGGCACCTGCGGCGGACCGGACCGCGACTGCCAGACCAGGTCATAGTCCGCCACCCCCGCCGCGGCCGCCACCAGCTGCGCGGCATAGGCCACCTGCCTGCTGTACAGGTTGGGGCCGTAACGCTCATCGGCGGCGATCGGGATCGAGTGGGCGGTGAACACCAGCCGCGCTCCGGGTGTCGCGGAACGCAGTGCGGCGCAGACGTATTCGGCATACATCTCGACCATCAGCGGGTGGTCGAAATACTGGCGCAGCTTCACCAGTTCGGGGGCGCCGTCGGCCGCCGCGGCGCGCCCCCTGGCGATGTCCTCGACGTACTGACGGCAGCTGGAGTAGCCACCCCAGGCCGACGTCGTGAACACCGCGGCGCGCCGGATCCCGTCGTCGCGCATCGCGATGACGGTGTCCTCGACGAACGGCTCCCAGTTGCGGTTGCCGAAATAGACCGGCAGCCCGGGCAATTGGAGGCGCAGTTGCTCGATCAACGCGCGGTTGATGCCGTTGATCGGGGACACTCCCCCGAAATGCAGGTAGTGCTCGGCCACCTCGTCGAGCCGGTGGGCCGGGATGTTGCGCCCCCGAGTCACGTTCTCCAGGAACGGCCGCACCTGCTCGGGTCCTTCGGGGCCTCCGAAGGAAAGAAGCAGCAGCGCATCAAATTCCACTAGAGCAGCTGGGTGCTGGCGCCGCCGTCGGCGTAGATGATGCTGCCCGTGGTGGCAGGCAACCAGTCCGACAGCAGGGCGCACACGGTCTTGGCGACCGGAGTCGGGTCCTTCATGTTCCAGCCGACCGGGGCACGCTGATCCCAGCCCTCTTCGAGCAGGCGCATCTGATCGCCCGCCTCGGCACCCAGCGCGCCGCCCACGATGGCGCTCATCGCCAGGGTCCGGATGGGCCCGGCCGCAACAAGGTTGGAGCGCACGCCGAACGGCCCTGCTTCGCGGGCCACGAATCGGTTGACCGACTCCAGCGCGCTCTTGGCGACCGTCATCCAGTTGTAGGCCGGCATCGCCCGGGTGGGGTCGAAGTCCATGCCCACGATGCTGCCGCCGGAGTTGAGCACCGGCAGCGTCGCCTTGGCCAGCGATGCGTACGAGTACGCGGAGATGTGGATGCCCTTGGCGACATCGTCGTAGGGCGCGTCGAAGAACGGATTGATGCCCATGCCGGTCTGGGGCATGAAGCCGATGGAGTGCACCACGCCGTCGAGCTTGTTGCCCGCGCCGATGACCTCGGTGACGCGGCCGGCCAGCGAGTCCAGGTGCTCGGGGTTCTGCACGTCGAGTTCCAGCAGCGGCGCCGGGTTGGGCAACCGGTCGGCGATGCGCTGGATCAGCTTGAGCCGGTCGAATCCGGTCAGCACCAGTTCGGCCCCGGCCTCCTGCGCCTGCTTGGCGATGTGGAACGCGATCGAGCTGTCGGTGATGATCCCCGTGACGAGGATGCGCTTGCCCTCGAGAATGCCTGTCATGTGAAAGTCCTTACTGTCGAAGCGAATTCGAGAAGATCTAGTGGCCCATACCCATGCCGCCGTCGACCGGGATGACCGCACCGGCGATGTAACGGGCATCCTCGGACGCCAGGAAGCTGACCGCACCGGCCACGTCCTCGGCGGTGCCGACTCGCTTGGCCGGGATGAAATCCAGTGCGCCCGCCTGGATCCGCTCGTCCAGCGCGCGGGTCATCTCGGTGTCGATGTAGCCGGGCGCGACGACGTTGGCCGTGACGCCGGCCTTGGACAGCTCCCGCGAGATGGAACGGGCCATGCCGATCAGACCGGCTTTGGCCGCCGCGTAGTTGGCCTGGTTGCCGATGCCCCACATACCCGAGACCGATCCGATGTAGATGATCCGGCCGAAACGCTTGCGCTGCATGCTGCGCGAGGCCCGCTGGGTCACCCGGAACGCACCGGTGAGGTTGGCGTTGATGACCTCGGTGAACCGCTCCTCGGTCATCCGCATCAGGAACGCGTCCTTGGAGATGCCGGCATTGGACACCAGCACCTCGACGGGGCCCTGGTGCTCCTCGACCTCGGTGAAGGCACGGTCGACGGCGTCGTTGTCGGTCACGTCGCACTCGACGCCGAACAGGCCCTCGGGCGCGCCGGATCCGCGATGGGTGACCGCAACCCGGTGGCCGTCCTCGGCCAGGCGCTGCGCGATAGCCAGGCCGATACCCCGGTTTCCACCGGTGACGAGCACGGAACGGGAGACGAAGTCCGGCCGGTGGGTGGCACTCTCAGTCATGACCGCAAACCTATCGCCTCGTCCGTTGTTCGCCGAAATCGCCCTCAGCCCGGCAGCCTGCGGTTGATCAGCAGGGCGCCCAGCGCGGACAGCGCCAGAATCAGCGCGCCCAGGCGCAACCAGCCCATGCTCGCGTCACCCTTGATGGTCTCGTAGCCGATCTGCTGCTGCAGTGAGGTGAACACCGCCTTGAGCTGCTCCAGGCTGGACGCGGTGAACGCCTCTCCCCCGGACAGGTCGGCGATCTTCTTGAGCATCTCGTCGTCGACAGGCACCGGCTGGCGCTGGTCGTTGATCTCGACGTAGCCGTACGGGGTACCGAACGACACCGTGGAGATCGGCACGCCCTGGTCCTTGGCGGTGCGGGCGGCGGTGTAGGCGCCCTTCGGGTTGTCCGGGTTGGACGGCACCGTCTCCTTGCCATCGGACATCAGCACGACGCGCGCGGGCGGCGGCTCGTCACCGCCGCCGATGACGGCGCCGACGGTGGCGATGGCCTGCAACGCGGTGAAGATGCCCTCACCGGTGGCGGTGCGGTCGGCCAGCTGCAGTTTGTCGATGCCCTGCTTGGTGGCGTCGCGGTTGGTGGTCGGCGAGACCAGCACGGTCGCGGTGCCCGCGTAGGCGATCAGGCCCAGGTTGATGCCCGGCGTCAGCTGATCGGCGAACTGTTTGGCCGCCTCCTGCGCGGCGACCAGCCGGCTGGGCGCGACGTCGGTGGCCCGCATCGACTGCGACACGTCGATCACCAGCATGACGACCGCCCGGTTGCGCGGGATCCGGACGTCGTGGGTGGGCCCGGCCATGGCGACTGTGAACAGCAACAGCGACGTCACCAGCAGGATGGCGGGCAGGTGGCGCCAGCGGGTGGGCTGTTTGGGCGCCACCTTCTCCAGCAGTTCCATGTTGGCGAAGCGCAGGATGCGCTTCTGCCGGGCCCGCTGGACCACGATGTACAGCCCGACCAGGCCCGCGATCACCAGCAGGAACAGGAAGAACCACTTGTGTTCGAAACCTCGCAGCGACATCGGTCCGAGCAGCGGTAAATTCATGTGCGGCTTGTCATTTCCGTTCGTTGTCTAGCGGGCGGCCAGGGCACCGCGTCGGCGGCTGGCCACGAACCGGACCACATCGGCGATCCAGTCCCGGTCGGTTCGCAGGGTCAGCAGGGGCGCGTCGCAACGGCGCAAGGTGCGGGCCACCTCGGCGCGGTGGGCCGCCGCGGCCGCGGCGAAGTCGTCGCGCAGCTTGGCGTCGATGGTGAATTCCCGCGTCACACCGGTCTCGGTGTCCTGCAGGATCACATCTCCGATATCGGGCAACTCGACGTCGCGGGGATCGATGACCTCGATGCCCAGCACCTCGTGCCGTCCCGCGATGGCCCGCAACGGCCGCATCCAGTCGATCGGACCGAGGAAGTCGCTGATGATGACCACCATGCCGCGCCGGCGTTCCGGGCGGCGCAGCGCGTCGATGGTGGCGGCCAGGTCACCGCGTACCCCGGGCGGGGCCTGAGGAGTGGTCGCGATGGCCCGCAACAGCTCCTGCTCGTGCAGCCGCCCTGACAGTGCCGGGACCCGCCGCAACGTGTCGCCGTTGGAGATCAGGGCACCCAGCCGGTTGCCGCCACCGCTGTTGAGGAACGCGATCGCCGCGGCCGCGGCCACGGCCAGGTCGCGCTTCTCACAGCCCGCGGTGCCGAAGTCCAGGCTGGCCGACACGTCGACCACCAGCCAGGTCTCCAGCTCGCGGTCGGCGATCATCTGCCGGACGTGTGGATGGGTGGTGCGGGCGGTCACCGACCAGTCCATCCGGCGCACGTCGTCGCCGGGCTGGTACATCCGCGACTCACCGGCTTCCGATCCGGGACCGGGGATCAGCCCGAGGTGATCCCCGTGCAGCACCCCGTCGAGCTTCCGGCGCACCGTGAGCTCGAGTTTGCGCAGCGCGGCCGACAGCTGCGGGTCGCGGATCTCACCGCGCCGCAGCGACGGCAGATCGACGGTGCGGCCGSACGACTCGCTCACCGACCGCTGGCCGCCGCCGCGGCAGGGACCCCGGGAGGCGCCGAATGACCTTGCTGGGGAAGGGCATTCACCTGGGGCAGCCCGACGGTCTGCAGGATGCGGTTGACGACGGTCTCCGCGGAGACCTCGTCGGCCAGCGCGTCATAGGTGAGCACCAGGCGGTGGCGCAGCACATCCGGGATGACCTCGACGACGTCCTGCGGGACGACATAGTCTCGGCCCCGGACCAGCGCCAGCGCGCGGGAGGCGGAGATGATGCCCAGCGAGGCGCGCGGCGAGGCGCCGTAGGCGATCCACGCCGCGGCGTCGGGCATGCCGAACTTCTCCGGCTCACGCGTCGCGGTGACGACGCGCACGACGTAGTCGACCAGCGCGTGGTGCACGAAGTTGTTGGCCGCCACCTCCTGCAGGCGCAGCAGGTCACCGGTGTCGAGGATCTGCTTGGGCTCCGGGGGCTTCACACCCATCCGGTAGATGATCTCGCGCTCTTCCTCCGGCGACGGGTAGTCGACGTTGAGCTTGAACAGGAAGCGGTCCCGCTGCGCCTCGGGCAGCTGGTAGACGCCCTCCTGCTCGATCGGGTTCTGGGTGGCCATCACCAGGAACGGGCTGGGCAGCGGGAAGGTCTTGCCGCCGACGGAGATCTTGCGCTCGGCCATCACCTCGAGCAGGGCCGACTGCACCTTGGCGGGGGCGCGGTTGATCTCGTCGGCCAGCAGGAAGTTCACGACGACGGGGCCGAGTTCGATGTCGAACTCTTCCTTGCCCTGCCGGTAGATGCGGGTACCGACGATGTCGGTGGGCACCAGGTCGGGGGTGAACTGGATGCGCGCGAACGTGCCGCCGACCACCTTGGCGAACGTCTCCACGGCCAGCGTCTTGGCGACGCCGGGCACGCCTTCGAGCAGCACGTGGCCCTTGGCCAGCAGCCCGACGAGCATGCGCTCGACCAGCTGATCCTGTCCGACGATGATGCGCTTGACCTCGAAGATCGCGCGCTCAAGGGTGTGGATGTCGTTCTGCAGCCCCGGGTTGCCCGAGGGGCCTGCGGAAGGCTGCATCTGCGCTCCGGGCGGGTAGCCCTGCGTCGGGGCCGGGCCTGGATAGCCTCCGGCGCCCTGCGGCGGCCCACTCGGTGACGTCATCTAGCTTCCTCCCACAGTCGGTGTATTGCTGGTTAACCCTGGTCTACCAGGGCGCCCGCGCGGTGCGGCGACACGCCCGCCGTCAACTATTCCAGGCACTTGTAAATCCGTCGACGTCCCGGGTGCCCTGCTCAGGCTGTCCTCAGGTTGCGCGGCGGGTTCAGGATTCGATGACCCGCACCAGGTGCGGTGACATTCCCGCCATCCGGACCGGGCTCACGGTCACCCTCTCGGCGCTGCCGGAGGCTTCCAGCATCTTTCCGCCGCCCAGGTAGATGGTGACGTGCTGGCTGCCGCCGGGGCCGTAGAAGATCAGGTCGCCGCGCTTGGCCTGCGACGGGGCGATGGGCCTGCCGGAGTTGTACTGGTCGCCGGAATACTTGGGGATCTGCACCCCGACGCCGGCGAAGGCGTAGCGGGTGAATCCCGAGCAGTCGAAGCCCATCTTCCCGGCGTCGTAGTCCACGCCCGGGCCGGGGCCGGTCAGGGTGCCACCACCCCACGAGTAGGGCACGCCCATCTGGGACCCGCCGCGCCGGATGACGTACTCGATGGCCGCCGGTCCGCGGACCCGTCCCCCGGGCAGGGCCGCCGCGGATTTGGGGGCCAGCCCGATGGTCTGCAGGAATTGCTGCCCCAGACTCGACGTGGTCTCCAGCGCGATCTTGCTCACCTGGAAGCCGGCGTTGGCCATCGCCACCGGATCGCCGGGTGCGCCGGAGCTGGTGATCTTGGGCAGGGTCGGGTCCCACTGCCCGTCATCGGGTGCGGCGGCCGCCGGCGCCAGGGAGCCGGCCGCCAGCGCCACCCCGGTGAGAACCGAGGCGACGGTCAGCTTGAGCCCAAAAGCTTTGCTGCGCTTGAAGAACACTGAAATCCCTACGATTTAATACTCGATGTAGCGGATGACGTACGGTGTCATGCCGCCGGTGCGCACCGGGGAAACCTTCACGTTCGAGCCGGTGTAGGGGGCTTCGAGCATCTGCCCGTTGCCGAGGTAGAGGGTGACGTGCTGACTGCCGCCCGGTCCGTAGAAGATGACGTCGCCGCGACGCATCTCCGACGACGGGATCTTGCGGCCCATGTCGTACTGCGAGCCCGAGTAGTGGGGCAACTTGATGCCCACCCCGGCGAACGCGTACAGGATCAGTCCCGAGCAGTCGAAACCGACCGTGCCTGCGCCGGAGTCGATTCCCCGGCCGGGACCCGATGCGGTGCCACCGCCCCAGGAGTAGGGCACACCCATCTGCGACATGGCGCGCTTGATCACGTACTCCGAGGCTTGCCGGCCGTACACCCGCGGGATGCCGCCGTTGTTGGTGTAGCCGCTCGGGGTGGGGATGAGGCCCAGCTTCTGCAAGAAGGTACGGCCCATCTTGGCCGTCATCTGGGCCGAGGAGTTCATGATCCCGAGCACCGCGTTGATGACCTGGATGGGATCGCCGCTGACGAACGCACTGGGCACCATGGGCAGCGTGGTGTCCCACTGGCTGGTGTTCGCGGGCGCGGCGGCCTTGCCGGGCACCCGATCCCAGTCGCCCGCCGCGGGCGCCACCGGACCGGGTGCGCCGGCGGCCGGTGCGGGTGCGGGTGCGGCCGGTGCCGACTGCGGCCGGGCCTGCGCCAGTTTCGCCTGTGCCGCAGCACGTTCGGCGGACAGTTTGTCCAGTTCCTGCTGTTGGCTTCCGAAGGTCTGCTGGGCCTGGGTCAGGCTCGCGACCGCGGCGTCCTGACTGGACTGCGCGTCGGCGGCGGCCTTGTCTGCGGCGTCCTTCGCCATGCGCGCGGCCGACTCGTGGTTGACCTGCTCGGTGCGGGCCCGCTGCAGATCCGTCATCACCTGCTGAGAGCCGACGGTCAGCGCCTGACCGGCGGCCGCGGTGCGCAGTGCCTCGACGGGATCGGCGGCGGTCAGGTAGGAGGCGGACGGCCCGTTGACATAGGTGGCCGCGGCGAAGGTGTCGAATCGCTTCTGCGCGTCGGCGATCTGCGCGTCCGCATCGGTGACGTCGCGCCGGCTGGCGTCCAGCGTCTGCTGCGCGACGGTGACGTTGTCCCGCGCGTTCTGGACGTCGACGAGGGCCTTGTTGACGCTCTCCTGCTGGGTCTGCACGGCCGCACCGAGATCCTGCAGCTTCTGGTCGGCGTCGGCCACCGCTGCCACCAGTGCGGCGACTCCTTCGGGTCCGGGCTCGGCACCGGCGATGGCCCCGTGGGGCATGGTTCCGGCCAGCAGGACGCCGAAGGTCAGGGGAACCGCGCACACTCGCCCGCACAGCCGGGAGGCGCCAAGGGTGCGTCTCATTGGACTGCGTCTCATTGGACCGGTCTCCTAGGGCTCGACGCGAACGTCACGGCACATCAGACAGTGCTCTGAAGTCGCCCCGGTGGTATCGACCGTGACATCAATTGTCACATCAATCACAGCTGCAACAACAGGCACTGTTTGCACCGTACGTCACAGCTCGCTCTAAAGAAACTTTAGTCACAAATTACATGAATGTAATTGAAACCACCGTGACCGAACGGTGATATTCGAATTCACCGACGTCAAAGGCGCCATTACTTCGGCGCGTCGACGGCATTCTCTCCAGCAACGCCTCGTCGGCCACGAACATGCAGGATACGAACGCCGACTGCGGCCACAGCTACCCCTAGCACGAGCACGATGGTAAACGGCGTCCAGGGAAAGTCGGGCGTCGACAACTGCGTAACGAAATTCTTCGAAGATTGGACGGCATTGCCTGTTTTCGCCAGATCTTGACCGGCTTCCAAGGTCACGCGGTCATAAACGGGGCTGTAGGTACCGGCGAACCCGGGACTGATCGCCAGCACCGTCGATCCCGGGTGGGCCTTGCCGACCTGGGTCGCGATATCGCGCAGCGGCGTGTCGATCGGCGGACTGGTCGGCAGCACCACCAGCTTGAGGTCGATGCCCTTGCCCTTGGCGTCGGCGACCACCTGTGCCAGCGCGGCGGGATCGGCCGAGGCGGGAGCGCTGACGCCGTCGCCCGCGACATCGGTGAGCACCTGCGCCATGCACGCATCGACCGGCGTCGACGGATCGAGGCCGACGGTCGCACACACGTCGGGCGGGATATACGCAGGCACGAACTCGATCGTCACACGCGGAGACGGTACGCGAAATTCACCCAACCGACTGGCAGCACGCGCACGAGAGGACAAGACTGGAATGACCCCTGGGGCAAATCCCAGGACAAGCGTACTGTTAGGATTATCGGCGCCGTCGACACAGCCCGTCGCGGCGATGACTAGCCGGGAGTTGATGTGAGCAGCGAAAATACGGCCAATTCGTCCTTGAACTCATTCGGGGCCCGAGACACCCTCACCGTCGGGGACAACAGTTACGAGATCTACCGCCTCGACGCGGTACCCGGCACCGAGAAACTTCCCTACAGCCTCAAGGTCCTGACCGAGAACCTGTTGCGCACCGAGGACGGCGCCAACATCACCAAAGACCACATCGAGGCCATCGCGAACTGGGATCCGTCCGCCGACCCGAGCGTCGAGATCCAGTTCACCCCCGCCCGCGTGGTCATGCAGGACTTCACCGGCGTGCCGTGCATCGTCGACCTGACCACCATGCGTGAGGCCGTCGCCGCTCTCGGCGGCGACCCGGACAAGGTCAACCCGCTCTCCCCCGCCGAGATGGTCATCGACCACTCGGTGATCCTCGACGTGTTCGGCAATGCCGGTGCCTTCGAGCGCAACGTCGAACTGGAATACGAGCGCAACGGCGAGCGCTACCAGTTCCTGCGCTGGGGCCAGGGCGCCTTCGACGACTTCAAGGTCGTCCCGCCCGGCACCGGCATCGTGCACCAGGTCAACATCGAATACTTGGCCCCCACCGTCATGGTGCGCAACGGCAAGGCTTACCCGGACACCTGCGTGGGTACCGACAGCCACACCACGATGGTCAACGGCCTGGGCGTGCTGGGCTGGGGCGTCGGCGGTATCGAGGCCGAGGCGGCCATGCTGGGCCAGCCCGTCTCGATGCTCATCCCCCGCGTCGTCGGCTTCAAGCTGAGCGGCGAGATCAAGCCCGGCGTGACCGCCACCGACGTGGTGCTGACCGCCACCGACATGCTGCGCAAGCACGGCGTCGTCGGCAAGTTCGTCGAGTTCTACGGCGAGGGCGTGGCCGAGGTGCCGCTGGCCAACCGCGCCACCCTGGGCAATATGAGCCCCGAATTCGGCTCCACCGCAGCGATTTTCCCGATCGACGAAGAGACCATCAACTACCTGCGGCTCACCGGTCGCAGCGAAGAGCAGCTGGCATTGGTCGAGGCCTACGCCAAGACGCAGGGCATGTGGCACAACCCGGACAAAGAGCCGGTCTTCTCCGAGTACATCGAGCTGGACCTGTCCACCGTGGTGCCCTCGATCTCCGGCCCCAAGCGCCCGCAGGACCGCATCGAGCTCACCGACGCGAAGAACGCCTTCCGCAAGGACATCCACAACTACGTCGAAGAGAATCACCCGACTCCGGAGACCAAGCTGGACGAGGCTGTCGAAGAATCCTTCCCGGCCAGCGACTCGGTCTCGCTGTCCTTCGCCGACGACGGCGCGGTCGATGCCCGTCCGTCGGCCGCCAACGGCGCCGAGGGCCGGCCGTCCAAGCCGGTGACCGTCCGGTCCGCCGAGCGCGGCGACTTCGTGCTCGACCACGGCGCGGTGGTGGTCGCGGGCATCACGTCCTGCACCAACACCTCCAACCCGTCGGTGATGCTGGGCGCAGCGCTGCTGGCCAAGAAGGCGGTCGAGAAGGGGCTGACGTCCAAGCCCTGGGTGAAGACCAACATGGCCCCCGGTTCGCAGGTGGTCACCGACTACTACAACAAGGCCGGGCTCTGGCCGTACCTGGAGAAGCTCGGCTACTTCCTGGGCGGCTACGGCTGCACCACGTGCATCGGCAACACCGGGCCGCTGCCCGACGAGATCTCCAAGGCGATCAACGACAACGATCTCTCGGTGACCGCGGTGCTCTCCGGCAACCGCAACTTCGAGGGCCGCATCTCCCCCGACGTGAAGATGAACTACCTGGCCTCGCCGCCGTTGGTCATCGCCTACGGCATCGCAGGCACCATGGACTTCGACTTCGAGACCGACCCCCTCGGTCAGGATCACGAGGGCAATGACGTCTTCCTCAAAGACATCTGGCCGTCCGCCGCCGAGATCGAGGAGACCATCGCGTCCTCGATCAACCGGCAGATGTTCACCGACTCCTACGCCGATGTCTTCAAGGGTGACGAGCGCTGGCGTTCGCTGCCGACACCGGAGGGCAACACCTTCGCATGGGACGAGAACTCCACCTATGTCCGCAAGGCCCCGTACTTCGACGGCATGCCCGCCGACCCGGTGCCGGTGAAGGACATCACCGGAGCCAGAGTCCTTGCCCTGCTGGGCGATTCGGTTACCACCGACCACATCAGCCCGGCCGGCGCGATCAAGCCGGGCACCCCGGCGGCGCAGTACCTGGACGCGCACGGCGTGGAGCGCAAGGACTACAACTCGCTGGGGTCGCGGCGCGGCAACCACGAGGTGATGATCCGCGGCACCTTCGCCAACATCCGGCTCAAGAACCAGCTGCTCGATGATGTCTCCGGTGGCTACACCCGCGACTTCACCCAGGAGGGTGGCCCGCAGGCGTTCATCTACGACGCGTCGGTGAACTACCAGGCCGCCGGTATCCCGCTGGTGGTGCTGGGCGGTAAGGAGTACGGCTCGGGTTCCTCGCGTGACTGGGCGGCCAAGGGCACCACGCTGCTGGGCGTCCGCGCGGTGATCACCGAGTCCTTCGAGCGCATCCACCGGTCGAACCTGATCGGGATGGGCGTCATCCCGCTGCAGTTCCCCGTCGGCGAATCGGCGGCGAGCCTCAAGCTCGACGGCACCGAGACCTTCGACATCTCCGGTATCACCGCGCTCAACGAGGGCAGGACGCCGAAGACCGTGAAGGTGACTGCCACCAAGACCGACGGTTCCACCGTGGAGTTCGACGCGGTGGTCCGCATCGACACCCCCGGCGAGGCCGACTACTACCGCAACGGCGGCATCCTGCAGTACGTGCTGCGCAACATGCTGAAGTCCGGCTAGCGGACACTTCGATGCCGAAGGTCACCGACGATCATCTGACGGCACGCCGGCGCCAGATCCTCGACGGTGCCCGGCGCTGCTTTGCGGAATACGGGTACGAGAAGGCGACCGTGCGGCGGCTCGAACACACCATCGGGCTGTCGCGCGGCGCCATCTTCCACCACTTCCGCGACAAGGACACCTTGTTCTTCGAGCTGGCCCGTGAGGACGCCGAGCGGATGGCCGACGTCGCCTCCCGCGAGGGCCTCATCCAGGTGATGCGCGACATGATCGCGGCACCCGAGCAGTTCGACTGGCTGGCCACGCGCCTGGAGATCGCGCGCAAGTTGCGTAACGACCCGGCCTTCCATGCCGGTTGGGTGGAGCGCTCCGCGGAGTTGTCGGCCGCGACCAGCGAACGGCTGCGACAGCAGAAGAAGGCCGGCCGGCTGCGTGACGACGTGCCCGGCTCGGTGGTGCAGAACTATCTGGATCTGGTGCTCGACGGGCTGGTGGCCCGGCTCGCATCCGGCGACACCACCGAAAACCTCAGCGCGGTACTGGACCTCGTCGAGGAATCGGTGCGCCAGCCGGGCTGAGCGACTCAGCCCATCGCGCGCCGGTGGTTCGGCCCGCCACGGCTGCGCATGGTGGTGCCGGACTCACGCAGCATGCTGTGCACGGATCCGTACGAGCGGCCGGTGATCGCCACCAACGAGCGGATGCTCGCTCCCCGTTCGTAGGCTGTGCGCAGGTCGGTCAGGACCTTGTCTCGGGACTGGCTGCTTTCGTTCATCAGACGTCTCCCCACTTCTGCGAATGCATCCCGCGGGTACACAGCCTAAGAAGCAGTCAAACCTGATGTGTGAATATTCGGCAAAGTGCCGCAATATCAGGCGAGTTCGATCAGGTCCCGGTACTCGGCCGACCAGAAGTCCTCGGTGCCGTCCGGCAGCAGCACGACGCGTTGGGGGTCCAGCGCCTCGGCGGCACCCGGGTCGTGGGTGACCAGCACCACCGCGCCCTGATAACTGCGCAGCGCGTCGAGCACCTGCTCGCGGGAGGCGGGGTCGAGGTTGTTGGTGGGCTCGTCGAGCAGCAGCACGTTGGCCGTGGAGGCGACCAGACCGGCCAGCGCCAGGCGCGTCTTCTCACCACCGGACAGGGTGCCCGCCGGCTGTTCGAGCTGAGGCCCGGTGAACATGAAGGCGCCCAACAGACCTCGCAGGTCCTGCTCCCCGGTGTCCGGGGCGGCGTGCCGGATGTTCTCCCAGACCGTCGCGTCGTTCTCCAGGGTGTCGTGTTCCTGGGCGAAGTAGCCGATCTTGAGACCGTGGCCCGGTTCCAGTCCGCCCGCGTCGGCCGCCTCGGTACCGGCCAGCAAACGCAGCAGCGTGGTCTTGCCTGCGCCGTTGAGCCCGAGCACCACGACGCGGGAACCACGGTCGATGGCCAGGTCGACACCGGTGAAGATCTCCAGCGAACCGTAGGTCTTGGTCAGCCCCTTGGCCACCAGGGGTGTCTTGCCGCACGGTGCGGGGGTGGGGAATTTGATCCGGGCCACCTTGTCGGCCACCCGCTCGGCATCGAGTTCGGAGATCATCCGCTCGGCGCGACGCAACATGTTCTGCGCGGCAACGGCTTTGGTGGCCTTGGCCCCCATCTTCGCGGCCTGCACCCGCAGGGCGCCGGCCTTCTTCTCGGCGTTGGCACGTTCCCGGCGGCGACGCTGTTCGTCGGTGGCGCGCGCATCGAGGTACTTCTGCCAGCCCATGTTGTAGACGTCGGCCTCGCCGCGGACGGCGTCCAGGAACCAGACCCGGTTCACCACGTCACCGAGCAGTTCCACATCGTGGCTGATGACGACCAGACCGCCGTTGTGGTTCTGCAGGAAGCTGCGCAGCCAGCCGATCGAGTCGGCGTCCAGGTGGTTGGTGGGCTCGTCGAGCAGCAGGGTGGTGGCCGACCCCGACCCCGTGTCGCTGGCGGCGAACAGGATGCGCGCCAGTTCGACCCGGCGGCGCTGGCCACCGGAGAGGGTGCGCAGCGGCTGGGTCAGCACCCGATCGGGTAGGCCCAGGCTGGCGCAGATCCGGCCCGCTTCGCTCTCGGCGGCGTAGCCGCCCAGGGCGGCGAAGCGTTCCTCCAGCTGCCCGTAGCGTTGCACGGCCTTGTCCATGGCGGCTTCGTCGGCCACCTCGGCCATCAGTGTCTGCTGCTTCTCCAGATCCGAGAGCAGGGTGTCCAGCCCGCGGGCCGAGAGCACCCGGTCGCGCGCCAGCACATCGAGGTCGCCCTCGCGGGGATCCTGCGGCAGGTAACCGACGTCGCCGGTGGACTCGACCTTGCCGGCATAGGGCTCACCCTCGCCGGCGAGGATGCGCATGGTGGTGGTCTTGCCGGCGCCGTTGCGCCCCACCAGACCGATGCGGTCCCCCGGCTGGATGCGCAGCGCCGGGCCTTCGATGGCCAGCAGTGTGCGCGCCCCGGCGCGGACCTCCAGGTCCGTTGCGGTGATCACGCACTTACCTCCTCGATGGCTCTATCTGTCGTCGGTGAAGACTTTGTCGTCCGTAAAAACCGGGGCTCGGTTCTCGGCGCGCGCGGCGACCGCTTCCTCGAAGTTGGCGGTGAGCAGGCGCACGTACAGCTGGCCCAGCCCTTCGGCCTGCATATGCCCCTCGAGGCTGCCGGCGTCCAGTCCACTCCACAGCGTTCGCTTGGTCAACTCGGTTCCGGGCCGGGAAAACGCCGCGATGCGCTGGGCAATGCCGTAGCAGTATGCCAGCAATTCATCCTCGGCCACCACTTGCGAAACCAGGCCTATCCGTTCGGCCTCGGCGGCGTCGACGTCGCGCCCCGTGAGCATGATGTCGAACGCGCGGGACGAGCCGATGGCCCGCGGCAGCAGATAGGACAGTCCGAGCTCGCTGGCGGTCAGACCGTTGTTGATGCCGGCCGCCCGGAAGTACGCCCCGGTGGCCGCAACCCGGATATCGCAGGCCAGGGCCAGGCACAGGCCCCCTCCGATCGCGGCACCGTTGACCGCGGCGATCACCGGCTGGTGCAGCCGGCGCAGCGCCAGGATCACCTCGTCGAGCACTTCCATGGACCGCAACGCGAACGACGGGCGGGTCAGGCCCGCCACATGCGGCACCGACCCGGCCGACTTGTGATCGGCCCCCGAGGAGAATCCGCGACCCGCCCCCGTGAGCACGATCACCCGGACGTCGTTGTCGACGCGCAACTCGTCGAGCACGCCCCCCAGCGGCACCATCACGTCGAACGCCATCGAGTTCATCCGCTCGGGGCGATTCAGGGTGACCAATGCCACGCCGGGCAGCGGTCGATCGACGAGGACGAACTCGCTCTGCTCAGTCACACGTGCACGCTAGCGCGTGCTCCGCTCAGGACTGCTGGCTGACGGCCTCGGCAGGGCTATTGCGACGCTATGGCCGCGTCGACGTCGAACTCCTTGATCTTGGTGATCAGCTCGTCGAGCTGCGCGGGGCCCAAGGCTCCGGACTGCCGGAACACCTGATGGCCCTTCTTGAACGCCAACAGCGTCGGGATGGCCTGGATCTCGGCGGCCTGGGCCAGCTCGGGCTCGGCCTCGGTGTCGACCTTGGCGTGCACCACGTCGGGATGCTTGTCGGCGGAGGCGCCGTACGTCGGGGCGAAGGCCCGGCACGGACCGCACCACGACGCCCAGAAATCGACGATGACGATCTCGTTGTCGTCGAGGATGCCCTTGAATTCGGCTGCGGTGATGTCTTGTGTACCCACGTTTGTCCTAACGTTTTCCCGATCCTGGTTGTTCCACAACCATCTTGGCTGCCGCGGCCGCGCCGTGCGCGGCGTTGACCGGAATATTCAGTGCAGCCGGGCCAGTGCGCTTTGCGCGTCGTAGCCGTCGAATTCGCCAAGGGTGTTGTCACGCAACCGGTTCACCCACTCGGGGTCGGCCAACAGCGCACGGCCGATCGCGATCACGTCGAACTCTCCGGCGTCGAACAGTTCGCGCAGCCGGTCCACCGGCGCCGGTTCGATGCGGGCGCTCGTCAACGCTGCGGGTTTGAACTCGGTGGCCAGCCCGACAGATCCCACCCCGATCACGGGCAGACCCGTCAGCTTCTTGGTCCAGCCTGCCAGCGTCAGCGACTCCCCCTCGAACGCCGGCAGGTAGTGCCTGCGGGTCGACGGGTGCAGCACGTCCACACCGGCGTCCACCAACGGGGCGAGCAGGCGCTCCAGTTCGGCCGGTCCGTCGGCCAGGTGTGCGTCGTAGGCATTGGATTTCCACTGCGAGAACCGCAGCACGATCGGGAAGTCCGGCCCGACGGCCGCACGGACCGCCGCGATCACCTCGGCCGGGAATCGAGTGCGCTCAGCACCGTAGGCGTCGGCGCGCACATTTGTTTTGTCCCAGAGGAATTCGTCGAGCAGGTAGCCGTGCGCCCCATGCAGTTCGACCGCGTCGAACCCGACGGCCCGCGCATTGCGGGCGGCCGTGGCATAGGCGTGGCGGACGGCGTCGAGCCCGTCGGCGTTCAGCGCAATCCCCCGCGCCTGCCCCACACTGTTCAGACCGGACGGGCTGACGGGGACGACACCGTCGCTGTCGTCACGCTCGCCGCCCTGATGCCACAGCTGGGCGGCGATGGCGGCGCCGTGGGCGTGCACGGCGTCGGTGACCGCCCGCCAGCCGCCCAGGCTCTCGGCCCCGGCGAGGGTCGGGATGCTCAGCGGATAGCCCGCGGCCGGATGTGGGATGCGCACGCCTTCGGTGATGATCAGTCCCACCCCGCCGGCAGCCCGGCGCGCGTAGTACGCGGCGACGTCGGGTCCGGGCACGCCGCCCGGCGAGGCCCGGCGCGTCATCGGTGCCATGGCGAAGCGGTTGCGCAAAGTCAGATTCTGCACGCGCAGCGGACTGAAGAGATCTGCCATGACGTGATCCAACAGCACCGGCGACGGACAGATTCCGGGAGCCGTCGCAAACAGCACTCTCTCAGCCGGCGTCCGTACCGTCGGGCGCATGCGTCGTCTCGGTCGATCTGTTGTCGTCGTGGGGGTTCTCGCCACGCTGGGTGTGGGCACCGCGGCATCCGCCGTCGCAGCACCGGATGTCAGCGCGATCGTGAACTCCACATGCAGCTACGACCAGGTGATGGCGGCGCTCAATGCGCAGGCGCCCGATGTCGCCAAGGACATCGCGGGCACCCCGGCCACCGGCTTCATCCGGCAGCTGGTCGCGGCGCCGCCGGCCAAGCGCCGCCAGATGATCGCCTCGGTGGAGGGCATCCCGGAGGTGCAGCAGGAGACGTCGCTGATCCTGCAGATCGCCGGCAACTGCGCCCGGTACTGACCCGACGGCTCAGCCGCGGGCCAGCGCCTGGTCTATCAGGGCACCCATCGCCGGCCCGATGGCCTCGGAGTACTCCCGGGTCAGATGGCTCGCGTCGTAGAACACCATGGTGTTGCCGACCACCGGAGGGCACCGGTCGGCGGAGCAGAACAACTCGACGGTGTTCGCGTAGTGGCCACCGTTGTCGCGGACGATCGCGGATTCGACGTCGATACCGGCGTTCTTGGCGGACGGCCACGCCACCTCACACGCCTTGGCGTCCTCCAGGTGCGCCGACAGGCAGTTCGTCGCGACCGAGCTGAGCTTCGGCTCCGGCCCCAGCACCAGCACCTGCGACCCGTTGCTGCGCAGCTCACGTACCAGGTGTCCCAGTCCGTCGAGCCAGGACGAGTTGAACGGGTCGAATCCGGCTTTGCCCCACACCGCGATGCCGTCCGGTCCGTAGCTGCGCACCGCCGCCACGACCACCAGCTGTGGGGGCTCGGCGCGCAGCCTGGCCATGATTCCGGAACGCCATTGCGAACACCGTTGCACCTCCTCCGACAGGCCGTTGAGGTGGTCGGTCAACGGGAGGTCGATGATCGGGCAGGACGCCTTGGCCATCAGCAACATCCGCCAGTCCCGCTCATCGACCGCACGCTGGAACGCGGGGCGCCACATCGACGCGTGAGAGTCACCGATCAGCGCGACCGTCGTCGGCGACGACTCGTTACCGGTGATGCACCTGGGGTGGCCGCCGTCGAACGGTATCGAGCGCAGGCATCCGTTCGCCAGAATCGACTTGACCTCGGCGGGGGTGCCGGTGAGCGGCGGCGACAGATTCGACGGCACCGCGGTCATCCCGACCGAGTCCGCGACCGCGGAGTTCACCTGGGCGAAGACATTGCGCACCGAGGCGTCGTACACGTCGGCGGGCAGGCCCGGCGGCGTCGGCTCCGCGGTGATGACCATCGGCGTCGCGGCCGGGCCGGGACCAACGGGCGCGGGCGCTCCCACCAGGGTGATGGCTCCCGCACCGACCGCGATGGCGGTGGCCACGGCGCCCATGACCAGGCTGTTGCGCGGGGACGTTCGGATGCGGTCTGAGAATCGCAACGGGTTCTCGACATACCGCAGGGTCAGCACGGCCAGACCTGCCGACAGTGCCATCGCGGCCAGCCGCACCCCCAACCCCACCGGATGGCCCAGGAATGCCGGGATCAGCACCAGCACCGGCCAGTGCCACAGGTACCACGAGTACGAGATCCGGCCGATCGACCGCATCGGCGCCAGGCCCAGGACCCGGCCGCAACCCCGTTCCGCATTCGCGCACCCGGCTCCGATGACCAGTGCCGTGCCGACCGTGGGCAGCAGCGCCAGCACACCCGGATAGTCGGCGGAGGTACCTTTCACCCAGACACAGGCGAACAACAGGATGCCCAGTCCCAGCCACCCGATCGCCGCGGCGGACCTGCGCGAAAGTCGCTGCCAGTGCACGACGGTGAGCGCCACCAGTCCGCCGGCGGCCAATTGCCAGGCGCGGGTCGGAAGGGACAGGTAGGCGGCCGGCGGCATGATGTAGGTCAGCACCAGCGATGCCGCGAACGAGATCACCGCGACCACTGCGAGCACCGCGATGAACGGCGTCGCCGAGGGGGTGGACTCGTTCTGGTCGGCACGTCGGCGGACGCGGCGGATGAACCAGACCGTCGCGATGATCAGTACCGGCCACACCAGGTAGAACTGTTCCTCCACGCCGAGGGACCAGTAGTGCTGAAACGGCGTCGGGGTGGTTAGGCTGTCTTTGCCGAAGTAGTTGACGCCGGAGAAGATGAACCAGTAGTTGCTCACATAGAGCGCGCTGGTGATCGCATCCACGGAGACGGTCTTCACCTGCAGGGGCGACAGGATGAAGACCGAAGCGACCATGGTGACGACACCCACCAAGGCAGAGGCCGGCAGCAGTCGGCGAGCGCGGGCGCCCCAGAAACGACGCAGGCTGACGGTCCCGGATTTTCCGACCTCGCGCCAGAGCACCCCGGAGATCAGGAATCCCGAGATGACGAAGAAGACGTCGACCCCGACGAAGCCGCCTCGGACCCCGGGGATGCCGGCGTGGAACAGGACTACCGCCAAGACGGCAACGGCCCGCAGCCCCTCGATATCTGGACGGAAACCGCTCGGCACCTTCGTGCCGGCCTGCGGTGCCGGGCGTTCGGATGGCGCCTCTCGGGTGGGCGAAGCAACCGCATGTCCAACGTCTCTTGGTTCGATGACCACCCGGTTTCCCTTCCGACCGATCCTGAGCCGACCGCGTTCGGGCCGGCGCCGCTACCGGGCAGTCCGGGGGGCGTATTCGGGATGCTAACCCGACCCGCCGTGTCGCGACGTCACAAGACTGGCAAATAATCGTTTGTTGTATCTTGAGCGGACAGTCGATGTCATCCGATCGGATGACATCCGCCGCCGTCGCCGGCACCGCACACGGACTCGACTCCGACGCCGCATCCGGCTCATGTTCGGGCACATCGAATCACGTTGGTGTGCAACGGCTTTGTTTCGAAGATGTAAATAGCGCGCGGGCCCGCGGCGAGTGTCACGCGCCGGCACCGACCGCGAATGCCGCGGGTCCGACACGAAGCCGCGTCGAACACCGATCGGGTCGTTACGCGGTCTTCAGACGACAGCAAACAATGGCTCGGCTCCCATGCAGGTTCGTGGACAATCTGTCGCTTATCTATACACGGCCCGCGGAGCGGCCGAGCGCAAATTGACCAACAAGACAAATCAAGGTGTGGAAGCACTGACGGTCGCGTCGAGACGCGCCAAAACGAGCCTCCGCCGTTGCCGGCGGAGGCTCAGGAGGGAAATCGGGGACAGTCCTAGACGGTGAAGCCCAGCGCGCGCAGCTGCTCGCGGCCGTCATCGGTGATCTTGTCCGGGCCCCACGGCGGGTTCCACACCCAGTTCAGCTTGATGTCGTTGACCAGGCCGGCACCGATGAGCGCGTTGCGGGTCTGGTCCTCGATCACATCGGTCAGCGGGCAGGCCGCCGACGTCAGCGTCATGTCGATGAGCGCCACCTTGCCGGCCTCGCCCTCTTCGAGGTTCAGCCCGTACACCAGGCCGAGGTCCACCACGTTGATACCGAGCTCCGGATCGACCACGTCGCGCATGGCCTCCTCGACGTCGGCCAACAACAGTTCCTCGCTCTGCGCTTCACTCATCGTTTCTCCTCAACATCATGGCTCGCCTGGGCAAGCGCATCTTTGAAAGCCATCCAGCCCAGCAACGCGCATTTCACCCGCGCCGGGTACTTGGACACGCCCGCGAACGCGATGCCGTCGCCCAGTACATCCTCGTCCCCCTCGACATTGCCGCGGGAGGAAATCATCTCGGTGAACGCGGCCACCGTCTTGAGCGCGTCGCCGACGGTCTGGCCGATCACCTGGTCGGTCAGCACCGACGTCGCGGCCTGGCTGATCGAACAGCCCTGGCCGTCATAGGAGATGTCGTCCACGGTCTCGCCGTCGCCGGACAGTGCCACCCGCAACGTGACCTCGTCACCACACGTCGGGTTGACGTGGTGAACCTGTGCGCCGAACGGCTCCCGCAGGCCACGGTGATGCGGGTGCTTGTAGTGGTCCAGGATGACTTCCTGGTACATCTGTTCCATTCTCACGAAAAGAACTCCACCGCCCGCTTGACCCCCGCCACCAGACGGTCGACTTCGTCGAGGGTGTTGTACACCGCGAACGACGCCCGCGCGGTCGCGGCAATGCCGAACCGGCGGTGCAGCGGCCACGCGCAGTGATGGCCGACCCGCACGGCGACGCCCTCGTCGTCGAGCACCTGGCCCACGTCGTGGGCGTGCACCCCGTCGACGACGAAGCTGACCGGCGACCCCCGGTGCTCCACGGACAGCGGCCCCACGATGCGCACCCCGGGCACGGTGGCCAGACCGGCGAGGGTAGCCGCCACCAACTCGTTCTCGTGCGCCTGCACCGCGGGCATCCCGAGTGCGTTCAGATACCGTGCGGCGGCTGCCAATCCGACCACCTGGGAGGTCATCGGCGTACCGGCCTCGAACCGCTGCGGCGCCGGCGCGTAGGTGGTGGCCTCCATGGTGACGGTCTCGATCATGGACCCGCCGGTGAGGAACGGCGGCAGCGCGCCGAGCAGCGCCCGCCGGCCGTAGAGCACGCCGATACCCGTGGGCCCCAACATCTTGTGCCCCGAGAAGGCCGCGAAGTCGACGTCGAGGGCGGGGAAATCCACCGGCTGATGCGGCACCGACTGGCAGGCGTCCAGCACCGTCAGCGCTCCGACGGCCTTGGCCCGCGCGACCAACTCGGCCACCGGGGCCACTGCGCCGGTGACATTCGAATGATGGCTGAAGGCAACGACTTTGACGCGCTCGTCCAGCTCCAGCGAATCCAGGTCGATGCGCCCGTCATCGGTCACGCCATACCAGCGCAGGGTCGCCCCGGTGCGCCGGGCCAGCTCCTGCCACGGGATCAGGTTGGCATGGTGCTCCAGTTCGGTGGTTACGATCACGTCCCCCGGACCGACGGCATTCTCGAACCGGCCGTCGCCCAGGGCGTAGGACACCAGATTCAGCGACTCGGTGGCGTTCTTGGTGAACACCAGCTCGTCGTCGGCGGCACCGACGAACGACGCGATGTCGGCGCGACCCTGTTCGTAGGCGTCGGTCGACTCCTCCATCAACTGGTGTGCACCGCGGTGCACCGCGCCGTTGGAGGTGGTCAAGAAGTCGCGTTCGGCGTCGAGCACCTGCAGTGGCTTCTGGGAGGTGGCACCGGAATCCAGATACGCCAACTGGTTTCCGCCGCGCATCACCCGGCTCAGGATCGGGAAGTCAGACCTGATCCTGGTGATGTCCAGATCGACTGACGCGGTCATCGCTAAGCCCCGGCGTGTGCCTGATCGGAGGCCTGGGTGAAGCGCTCGTAGCCGTTCTCTTCGAGCTCGTCGGCCAGCTCCGGACCACCGGAGGTGACGATCCGACCGTCGAAGAACACGTGCACGAACTGCGGCTGGATGTAGCGCAGGATGCGGGTGTAGTGCGTGATCAGCAGGACGCCGCCGTCTTCGGTCTCTTTGTAGCGGTTCACGCCCTCGCTGACGATGCGCAGCGCGTCGACGTCGAGGCCGGAGTCCGTCTCGTCGAGGATGGCGATCTTCGGCTTGAGCAGACCGAGCTGCAGGATCTCGTGACGCTTCTTCTCACCGCCGGAGAAGCCTTCGTTGACGCTGCGCTCGCCGAACGCGGGGTCGATGTCGAGGTCGGTCATCGCGGACTTGACCTCTTTGACCCAGTGCCGCAGCTTGGGCGCTTCGCCTCGAACAGCAGTGGCCGCGGTGCGCAGGAAGTTCGACATCGACACCCCGGGCACCTCGACCGGGTACTGCATGGCAAGGAACAGCCCGGCGCGGGCCCGCTCGTCGATGGACATCTCCAGCACGTCCTGGCCGTCCAGGGTGATCGACCCCGACGTGACGGTGTACTTGGGGTGTCCGGCGATGGCGTAGGACAGCGTCGATTTGCCGGATCCGTTGGGGCCCATCACCGCGTGCGTCTCGCCCGAGCGCACGGTCAGGTTGACACCCTTGAGGATCGGGATGTCCGTGCCGTCTTCTTTCGAGACGACGCTGACATGCAGATCCTTGATAACGAGTGTGGTCATGAGTGGATATGTCCTTCAGTCAGTTCAAGTTCGTGTTCGATGGCTGCGGTGAGGCGGTCGCGGACCGCGGGCACGGAGATCTTGCTGATCAGTTCCCCGAAGAAGCCGCGCACCACCAGTCGGCGGGCCTGGTCCTCGGGGATACCGCGGGCACGCAGGTAGAACAGCTGCTCGTCGTCGAAACGTCCGGTGGCACTGGCGTGTCCGGCGCCGACGATCTCGCCGGTCTCGATCTCCAGGTTGGGCACCGAGTCGGCGCGGGCGCCGTCGGTGAGCACCAGGTTGCGGTTGACCTCGTAGGTGTCGGTGCCGGTGGCCTCGGCACGGATCAGCACGTCGCCGATCCAGACGGTGTGGGTGTCGGGCTTGTCGGTGGACGTATCCCCCTGCAGCGCACCCTTGTACGTGACGTGCGAACGACAGCTGGGCTGGGAGTGATCGACCAGCAGCCGGGATTCGAAGTGCTGACCGTCGTCGGCGAAGTACAGCCCGAGCAGCTCGGCGTCGCCCCCGGGAGCGCGGAACTGCACCCGCCCGGTCAGTCGCGCAACCTCGGCGCCGAGCGTCACGTTGAAGTGCCGGAACACCGCGTCCTTGCCCAGCGACGCGTGATGCATGGAGACGTGCACCGCGTCGTCGGCCCAGTCGGCGATGGAGACGACCTTGAGGTGGGATGCGTCGCCGAGCACGAATTCGACGTTGTCGGCATAGGTTCCGCTGCCGCGATGGTCGATGACCACCACCGCCTCGGAAAGTTCCTCGACCCGGATCTGTAGATGCCCGTAGGCGGTCGAGCCCTCGCCCGGTCCGCTGACGGTGATCTCGATCGGCTCGTCCACGACGGTGTTGCGCGCCACCGTGACGACGGTGGCCTGGGAGAACGACGAGAAGGCCTGCGCGGCAACGCGGTCGGCCGGCACACCGGCCTGGCCGAGCCGCTCGTCGCCGCGCTGCGCCGTCTCGACGGTGACGCCGGCCCGCTCGGAGACCTCGATCAGCGCGCTGCCGGTGGCAGGTGCGGAGCCGTTGTGCAGGCCGCGCAGTCGCTTCAGCGGGGTGAAGCGCCAGATCTCGTCGCGGCCCGCGGGCACCTCGAAGGCGTCGACGTCGAACGACGTGAACGCCTGGCCCTTGTTGGCGTCCAATGCGACCCCGGTCATCCCACCGCACCTTCCATCTGCAGTTCGATGAGCCGGTTGAGTTCCAGGGCGTACTCCATCGGGAGCTCCTTGGCGATGGGCTCGACGAAGCCGCGCACCACCATGGCCATCGCCTCGTCCTCGGTCAGGCCGCGGCTCATCAGGTAGAACAGCTGATCTTCGCTGACCTTCGACACGGTGGCCTCATGGCCCATCGTGACGTCGTCCTCGCGGATATCGACATACGGGTAGGTGTCGCTGCGGCTGATCGTATCGACCAGCAGCGCATCACATTTCACGCTCGACTTGGAGCCGTAGGCGCCCTTGTTCACCTGGATCAGGCCACGGTAGGACGTGCGGCCACCGCCACGGGCGACGGACTTGGACACGATGTTGCTCGACGTGTGCGGCGCCAGGTGCAGCATCTTGGCGCCGGTGTCCTGGTGCTGGCCCTCGCCGGCGAATGCCACCGAGAGCACCTCGCCCTTGGCGTGCTCACCGGTCATCCACACGGCCGGGTACTTCATGGTGACCTTCGAGCCGATGTTGCCGTCGACCCATTCCATGGTGGCGCCCGCCTCGGCCCTGGCCCGCTTGGTGACCAGGTTGTAGACGTTGTTCGACCAGTTCTGGATGGTCGTGTACCGCACGCGCGCACCGGGTTTCACGACGATCTCGACGACGGCGGAGTGCAGCGAGTCGCTCTTGTAGATCGGCGCGGTGCAGCCCTCGACGTAATGCACGTAGGAGCCCTCGTCGGCGATGATCAGGGTGCGCTCGAACTGGCCCATGTTCTCGGTGTTGATCCGGAAGTAGGCCTGCAGCGGGATGTCGACGTGCACGCCCGGCGGGACGTAGATGAACGATCCACCCGACCACACCGCGGTGTTCAGCGCCGAGAACTTGTTGTCGCCGGCCGGGATCACGGTGCCGAAGTACTGCTTGAACAGTTCCGGATGCTCGCGCAGGCCGGAGTCGGTGTCCAGGAAGATGACGCCCTGGGCCTCGAGATCCTCACGGATCGAGTGGTAGACGACCTCCGACTCGTACTGCGCGGCGACGCCCGAGACCAGACGCTGCTTCTCCGCCTCCGGGATGCCCAGCCGGTCATAGGTGTTCTTGATGTCGGCGGGCAGGTCGTCCCACGTGGCGGCCTGCTTCTCGCTGGAGCGCACGAAGTACTTGATGTTGTCGAAGAAGATGCCGTCGAGGTTGGAGCCCCAGTTCGGCATCGGCTTCTTGTCGAAGGTGCGCAGCGCCTTCAGCCGGACGTCCAGCATCCACTCCGGCTCGCTCTTCTTCGCCGAGATGTCGCGCACGACAGCCTCGGACAGACCGCGCTGGGCGCTGGCGCCGGCGGTGTCGGTGTCCGACCAGCCGTAGCCGTACTTGCCCAGGGAGGCAATGGTCTCCTCCTGGGTGAGCTGTTCCGGGGTGAGGGTCATCGCGACACTCCTTGTGTGGTGGTGGATTCGGCGCGGGCTGCGGGCCGAACATGGGCGGGCTTGTCGGGCCCCAACGGAACGTGGGTGGTACAGGCGCAGTCACCGTTGACGATGGTGGCCAGCCGTTGGACGTGCGTGCCGAGGATCTCGGCGAACGCCTGCCGTTCGGCCTCGCAGAGTTCGGGGAACTCCTCGGCGACATGGGAGACCGGGCAATGATGCTGGCATATCTGCACACCCGACAGCGGCCCGGCCACCGGCGTGGTGGTGGTCCGGTAGCCGGCCTTGGTCAGTGCGGAGGCCACGCGGTCGGCCGTCTCAAGCACGTCATCGGTGGCGGGACCGTTCACGGCCTCGGCCAGGATGCCGTCGATGCGGCGACGGGCGAAGGTCTGCACCGCCTCGTCACCGCCGATCTCACGCAGCTGCCGCATGGCCGCGGCGGCCAGATCGTCATAGGCGTGATCGAGCTTGGCGCGTCCCCCGGCGGTGATCCGGTACCGCTTGGCGGGCCGGCCGCGACCGTTGTGCTGCCACGCCTCGGCGGCGCTGGCCTGCGCGTCCCCCGCGTCGACCAGAGCGTCGAGGTGGCGGCGGATGCCTGCCGCGGAGATTCCCAGCCGTTCGCCGATGTCACCGGCGGTGACGGGACCCTCCAGCAACAGTTGCACGATGGCCCGCCGCGTGTGACCTTCGGGCGTGTGACCTTCGGAAAGACCGCTGGACCCGGCGGGCACGGACGGGGCCGCAGCCACGCCAGAGACCTCCGGGTTTAATTTCACAACACCATTGTGTCCGAATTCGACCTGCGGTTCCAGCAAGGGCACCCTAACTGTGCAGGAGCTCACTCGGCCACCGTCTACGCTGCTCTGATGACCGTGCTCGGGTCCTTCAGCTCGGCGGTCGCCCGATGGCATGCCGACGAGAGGACCGTCGGCTCCCCGCTCAACGACGCCGAGGTCGCCTCGCTGCGCCGTACCAGGGTATTCGGCGCGACCGGCACCGTACTCATGGCCATCGGCGCGCTCGGCGCAGGCGCCCGGCCCGTCGTGCAGGATCCGACCTTCGGGGTGCGGCTGCTCAACCTCCCGTCCCGCATCCAGACGGTGTCACTCACCATGACGACCACCGGCGCGGTGGTGATGGCGGTGGCCTGGCTGATGCTGGGCCGCTTCGCCCTGGGCCCGCGGCGGATGTCGCGCAGCCAGCTGGACCGCACCCTGCTGTTGTGGGCGCTGCCGCTGCTCATCGCTCCCCCGATGTACAGCCGCGATGTCTACTCCTATCTGGCACAGAGCCAGATCGCCCGGATCGGGCTGGATCCGTACAAGGTCGGTCCCGCCCCGGGCCTCGGCCTGGACCACGTCTTCACCCTGTCGGTGCCCACCATCTGGCGGGAGACGCCCGCTCCGTACGGTCCGTTGTTCCTGTGGATCGGTCGCGGCATCTCGACGGTGACCGGTGAGAACATCGTCGCCGCGGTGCTGTGCCACCGGCTCGTGGTGCTCGTCGGCGTCGGCCTCATCGTCTGGGCCACCCCCCGGCTGGCCCGGCGCTGCGGAGTCGCCGAGGTGAGCGCGCTGTGGCTGGGACCGTGCAATCCGCTGCTGTTCATGCACCTGGTCGCGGGCATCCACAACGAGGCGCCGATGCTGGGCCTGATGCTCGCCGGCACCGAGTTCGCGCTGCGCGGTATCGACGGGGTTCGCGCCGGCAGCTGGCGTCTGGAGCCCAGACCGTTGGGCCTGCTGGTCTTCGGCACCGTGCTGATCGCGCTGTCATCCCAGGTGAAGCTCCCGTCGCTGTTGGCCATCGGCTTCGTCGCGATGGCCCTGGCGTGGCGCTGGGGCGGCACGATCAAGGCCTTCCTGGTGGCCGGCTTCTCCCTCGGCGCGATCTCCCTGGTCGTCATGGCGGTGATCGGCTGGGCCAGCGGCCTGGGCTTCGGCTGGCTGTCCACCCTCGGTACCGCGAACGTCGTGCGGTCGTGGCTGTCGCCGCCGACGCTGATCGCCCTGGGCACCGGGCAGGTCGGCATCCTGCTCGGGCTCGGTGATCACACCACCGCGGTGCTCGGTCTGACCCGTGGCATCGGCGTCGTCATCATCGCGATCCTGGTGACCTGGCTGTTGCTGGCCGTGTTCCGGGGCCGGCTGAATCCCGTGGGCGGGCTCGGCGTGGCGTTGGGCGCCACCGTCTTGCTGTTCCCGGTGGTACAGCCCTGGTACCTGTTGTGGGCGATCATCCCGCTGGCCACCTGGGCGACCCGGCCGGGATTCCGCGGCACCACCATCGCGCTGACGCTGGTGGTCGGCATCTTGGGCCCCACCGCCAACGGCGATCGGTTCGCCCTGTTCCAGATCGTCGACGCGGTCCTGGCCAGTGCCGTCATCATGCTGGTGCTCTTCGTTCTGACCTGGCGGCGCCTGCCGTGGCGGGCGCTGCCCGCCGAAGGTGTTGTCAGGGCGGGCGCTTACGCTGAATCCCCGTGACCACCGCCTCGTCCCCACCCGTGCGCCTGCGCGGGGTGACCAAACGGTATGGGTCGACCACCGCGGTCTCCGGGCTCGACCTCGATGTTCAGCAGTCCGAGGTGCTGGCGCTGCTGGGTCCCAACGGCGCGGGCAAGACCACGACGGTCGAGATGTGCGAAGGGTTCCTGCGGCCCGACGAGGGCAGCATCGAGATCCTCGGGCTGGACCCCGCCGCCGAGAACAGCCGGGTGCGCGAGCGCATCGGGGTGATGCTGCAGGGCGGTGGCGGTTATCCGGCCGCCCGGGCCGACGAGATGCTCAACCTCGTCGCCTCCTACGCCGCCAATCCATTGGACCCGCAGTGGCTGATGGACACCCTCGGCCTCACCGAAGCAGCCCGCACCACCTATCGCCGACTGTCCGGCGGTCAGCAGCAGCGCTTGGCGCTGGCCTGCGCCGTCGTCGGCCGACCCGAACTGGTGTTCCTCGACGAACCGACCGCCGGCATGGACGCACACGCCCGCATCGTGGTCTGGGAGCTCATCGACGCCCTGCGCCGCGACGGGGTAACCGTCGTCCTGACCACACATCATCTGTCCGAGGCCGAGGAACTGGCCGACCGGCTGGTGATCATCGATCACGGCAAGACGGTCGCGGCCGGCACCCCCGCCGAACTGACCCGCAACGGCGCCGAGAATCAGCTGCGCTTCAGCGCGCCGCCGAAACTGGACCTGACGCTGTTGGTGGCCGCGCTGCCCGAGACGTACCGCAGTTCGGAAGCCGCCCCGGGCGAGTACCTGGTGGAAGGGCACATCGATCCGCAGGTGCTGGCGACCGTCACCGCCTGGTGCGCCCGCGTCAACGTGCTGGCCACCGACATGCGCGTCGAGCAACGCAGCCTTGAGGACGTGTTCCTCGACCTGACCGGGCGGGAGCTGAGGTCGTGACCGAAAATCGTTTCGCCCCGGGCACATTCGCGCCGGACCCAAGCCCTGCCGGCGTGCGCCAGATGCTGTCGGCCCAGTACGGGCTCGAGCTCAAGCTGCTGCTGCGCAACGGTGAACAGCTGCTGCTGACCATGTTCATCCCCATCACACTGCTGATCGGGCTGACCCTCATGCCACTGGGCTCGTTCGGGCCCGACCGGGCGGGCACCTTCACGCCCGCCATCATGGCGTTGGCCGTCATCTCTACCGCATTCACCGGCCAGGCCATCGCGGTGGCGTTCGACCGCCGCTATGGCGCCCTGAAACGCCTTGGGGCGACCGCCCTTCCTGTGTGGGGCATCATCGCGGGCAAATCGCTGGCCGTCGTGACCGTGGTGTTCCTGCAGTCGATCCTGTTGGGTGCCATCGGCATTGCGCTGGGCTGGCGTCCCGCGGTGCTGGGCCTGCTGCTCGGCGCCGTCGTCATCGCGCTGGGCACCGCGTCGTTCGCCGCGCTGGGCCTCCTGCTGGGCGGCACCCTCAAGGCCGAGATCGTGTTGGCGGTGGGCAACCTGATGTGGTTCGTGTTCGCCGGGCTGGGCGCCCTGACCTTGGAAGGCGGACTGGTCCCCCACACCGTGGCGTGGATCGCCCGCCTCACCCCGTCGGGCGCGCTGACCGAGTCGCTGACCCAGGCCATGACGCTGTCGGTCGACTGGTTCGGCGTGATCGTGCTGGCCGTCTGGGGCGCCGTGGCCGCGCTGTGCGCGCTGCGCTGGTTCCGCTTCACCTGAGCGTGCCGTGACCCGAGTCGCCGGTATCGACGCCTGCCGCGGCGGCTGGGTCGCCGTGGTGCTGAACGACGGCGCCTACGCGGGAGCCCACGTCGCCGAACGGCTGGCCGACGTGGTCCGCGACATCGGCGACGCCGCGGCGATCGGGGTGGACATCCCGTTGGGACTGATGGACTCCGGGACTCGCGGCACCGATGTGGCCGCCCGCGCCCTGCTCGGCAGGCGGCGCTCCACCATCTTCGAGATCGCTCCCCGACCGTGCTGGGATGCGCCCGACCACGCCGCGGCCAGCGCGCTGAGTCGGCGGCTGATGGGCAAGGGCATGAGCATCCAGTCCTGGGGGCTGAAAGCCAAGCTGCTCGACGCCAACGCCCTCTACGACGAGGGTGGCGCGCCGCTCTGGGAGGTACACCCGGAGCTGTCGTTCCGGCAGATGGGCCTCGTCTTCGAGGACGGGACGAAGAAATCGTGGCGCGGCCAGCGGGCCCGGCTGCGGATACTCGCCGCCAACGGCATCGACGTGCCAGAAGACCTCGGGGCCGCCGCCCGGGTGCCGGCCGACGATGTCTTGGATGCCGCGGCGGTGTCGTGGAGCGCGGCCCGGATCGCCGCGGGCCGGGCCTACTGCGTGCCCGATCCGCCCCAACGCGACGAGCGTGGCCGGCGGATCGCGATCTGGTGCTGACCAGCCCTACTACGGCTTGTAGTTAACACTGCTCTACGATCAGGCCGTGCTCGACAAGCTGCCCGTGCCCAGCCTGCGGGTCCAACGCATCATCGCTTTTCTGGTGATCGTGACCCAAGGCGGTATCTCGGTGACCGGCGCCGTCGTCCGGGTGACCGCGTCGGGGCTCGGCTGCCCCACCTGGCCGCAGTGCTTCCCCGGCAGTTTCGTGCCGGTGCCGCACGCCGAGGTCCCGATCGTGCACCAGGCCGTCGAATTCACCAACCGGATGTTCACCTTCGGCGTGGTCGCCACCGCAGCACTGGTCGTACTGGCGGTGATCAGGGCCCGGCGCAGGCGCGAGGTGCTGGTGTACGCGTGGCTGATGCCGGCTTCCACCGTTGCGCAGGCCGTGATGGGGGGCATCACGGTGCTGACCGGACTGCTCTGGTGGACGGTGGCCATCCACCTGCTGGCGTCGATGATCATGGTGTGGCTGGCGGTGTTGCTGTACGTCAAGATCGGCGAACCCGACACCGGCGTGGTCACCGAACGAGTGGTGAAACCGTTGCGCCAGTTGACGTCTCTGTCCGCCATCGTCCTGTCGCTGATCCTGGTGACCGGCACGCTGGTGACCGGCGCCGGACCGCACGCCGGCGACAAGAGCCTGGACCGGGTGGTGCCCCGTCTCGAGGTCGAGATCACCACGCTGGTGCATGTGCACTCGTCGTTGCTGGTGACCTATCTGGCGCTGCTGATCGGACTGGGCTTCGGCCTACTCGCCGTGCAGGCGCCGCGCGCGGTGCGGCTGCGCTGGCTCGTGCTGGTGGTGCTGGTGGCCGTCCAGGGAATGATCGGCGCCGTGCAGTTCTACAACGGCGTGCCCGCAGCACTGGTCGCCGTGCACGTGGCGTTCGCGGCGGCGTGCACCGCGGCCACCGCGGCACTATGGGCGTCGATGCGAGAGCGGGCCGAGCCCCAGTCGCTCCAGCGCTGATTCGACGCCGACCGCGAAAGCCCGTTCGGCGCGCGCCTTCTCCTTGGCGGTGAGCTGCCGGAAACCCAGCGACGGTTCAACCAGTTCCAGTTCCAGCAGTCGCGGATCGTCGGCACCCCCAATGATGTCGACCCGGGCGTAGAGCAACTCGTCCCGGGTGAACCCGAATCGGCGTGCGACCGACACCACCGCATGGTGCCCGATATCCCACAGCGCCTCGTCGGGGTCGGCCGCGGACAACGTCTCGGCGGCGAAGGTGCCGGTCTCCTCGAACACCGGCGCATTGCCCGGCGGCGGCAGCATCGGCCCCTTGGTGAACGCGTGCGACGGCTCCCCGTTGAGGAAAACCAGCGCCGTCTCCCCCGCGGCGACCCTCGAGTCGTAGGGCTGCACCAGAACAGCCCGACCCTGCGCCCGCAGGGACCTCGCGTGCGCCAGCGCCGCGGCCGCGTCGGTGAACCGCTGCGCGCCGGCCGACCCGGCGCCGACGGCAGGTTTGACGACGACCTCGCCGGCGGGCACGACGACGTCGTCGTCCACGCCGAAGTAGCCGGTCGGCACGATCGGTACCCCGTCGGCCCGCAGGTCCAGCAGGTAGTGCTTGTCGGTGCTCCACGCCACGAGCCCGGGCGGGTTGAGCAGGTTGCGCACCTGCCCGCTCCAGGCCAGGAACTCGTCGAGACGGTCGGCGTAATCCCATGCGGCGCGCAGGATCACGAGGTCGGCCTCAAGGGTCGCCGGGTCGTCCCAGGATTTCCACTGCACGTGCAGGCCACGGTTGCGCAGCGCCGTGACCAGCCCGTCGTCGTCGCTGTCGCCTTCGGGCAGCGCCGGGCAACTCGCGAAGACGATGCGCGGATGGAACACGTCGGGGCGGGCCAGCTTCACCCAGTGGATGATAGGGGGCATGCATGCCATCGAAGTCGCCGAGACCGGAGGACCCGAAGTCCTCACCTACGTCGAGAAGCCCGAGCCGGTGGCGGGACCGGGCCAGGTGGTGATCAAGGCCGAGGCCATCGGGGTGAACTTCATCGACACCTACTTCCGGTCGGGCCTGTACAAGCGTGAGGTGCCGTTCGTGGTGGGCACCGAGGTGTGCGGCACCGTCGCGGCCGTCGGTGACGACGTGGTGGCACTGGCGATCGGCGACCGCGTGGTGACCGCCGACGCCGAGGGTGCCTACGCCGACTACTGCGTGGCCCAGAGCGACCGGGTGGCCTACGTGCCCGACGGCGTGGCCCCCGAGTCGGTGGCCTCCGCCCTGCTGAAAGGCATGACGGCGCACTACCTGATCAAGTCCGTCTACGCGGTACAGCCGTCGGACACCATCCTGGTGCACGCCGGGGCAGGTGGCGTGGGACTGATCCTCACCCAGTGGGCCACCAGTATCGGCACCCGGGTGATCACCACCGCATCGACACCGGAGAAGGCGGCACTCTCCCGGCTGGCCGGCGCGGTGGAGGTGCTCGACTACCCCGAGGACCCGGCCGAGTTCGGCGCCGCGATCCGCGACCTGACCGCGGGCGCAGGGGTGGCCGCCGTGTACGACGGTGTCGGCGCGTCCACCTTCGACGCCAGCCTGGCCAGCCTCGCGGTGCGCGGCACGCTGGCCTTGTTCGGCGGGGCCAGCGGCCCGGTGCCGGCGGTGGATCCGCAACGCCTCAACGCGGCCGGTTCGGTGTTCCTGACCCGGCCGAAGCTCGGCGACTTCACCCGAACTGCCGACGAATTCGCCTGGCGGGCAGGCGAATTGCTGAGCGCCATCGCCGACGGGTCCATCTCGGTCACCGTCAGCGAGCGCTACCCGCTGGCCGAGGCGGCCCGTGCGCACATCGACCTGCAGGGCCGCAAGACGGTCGGGTCGATCGTGCTGGTGCCGTAGGGGCTGCGGTCAGACCGGCACGGCCGCCGGGAACGTCCAGGACCCGTCCAGGACCTCGGGGCGCGGGCGGTACAGCCGGACGATGTAGTTCCAGCCGTCGGTCACCGGCAGCAGATTGGCCGCGCCGTCGCCGCCGAACTGGATGATCGTGGAGCCGTCGGCCTCCGGCACAGCTGTGATGTTGTTCACCGAATACGCGTTCTGCGGGTTCGGTGAGAAGTAGCCATCCTTGTTGTACACGGTGACCGACCAGAATCCGTCCACCGGAACGTCTTTCACGGTCAACCGGTGGACCGCCACACCGTCGTTGGCGGGCGGCACCACCGTCAGATAGAACGCGTCGCGCGGCGGGTTGCCGCCCCAGGCAAAGGCCGTGCCGATGAGGTGATGCACCGGGTCGACCTCGTCCTCGGCGCCGAACGTCCCGGCCGAGTCGGTCAATGTCGTCGACAAGGTGATCAGCGCGTCGCGCACCGTCTTGTGGGTCACCGGATCCCAATCCGGTACCTCGAAGCTGCCGGGCTCGGGTTGGGTCACCTCGATCGCGTCCTGCAGCGCGTGCACGGCGGTCAGATCCGACGGGTCGTTCGGGTCGACGAGTGTGCGGATGGCCGCCGCCACGTACCGGGTTCCGACGATGTCGCGGGACAGCAGGACGGTGGCCGGGGCGTAGGAGACCTCGGTGGTGTAGTGGTCCTCGCTGATGATCTGCGCCGACATGAACCGCCCCGAGCTGTCGGGCAGGGTGATCGTCACATCGCCGGCGTCCAGGTCGAAGACGCCCGCCGAGTAGATGGTGTCGCGGTTCTGCCGGATGACCACCTGATGGTCGATCGGCGTGAGCTCACGTATGTGATGCAGCGCGCCGAAGCCGCCGTCCTTCACGATGCCGGCGAAGTACACATCCGATTCGGCGCGGGTGAAATTGTCCGGGCTGACAAGTCGGCTCATACCGACAAATCTAGCCGCCCAACACCCTCGGCAAGGCCAGCGCGGAGTCGATGGCCAGAGCGCAGAACACCACGGCCAGATAGTTGTTCGACTGCAGGAACAACCGCAGCGGCTTCACCGGTTCCCCACGTTTCACTCCGGCGTAGAGCTGGTGGGCCATCACCAGGAACCAGACGCCCGCCAGCAGCGCGACGGACGCGTACAACCAGCCGGTGGCCAGGGTCAGCGCCAGCGTGGTGATCACCGTCAGCCAGGTGTAGATGAGGATCTGGCGGGTGACCTGCTGCTCGGTGGCCACCGTGGGCAGCATCGGCACCCCGGCGGCCTTGTAGTCGTCCTTGTACCGCATGGCCAGCGCCCAGGTGTGCGGCGGCGTCCAGAAGAAGATGATCGCGAACATCACCAGGGCGGGCCACTGGACGGTCCCGGTGACAGCAGACCAGCCGATCATCACCGGCATACAGCCGGCGGCGCCGCCCCAGACCACGTTCTGCGAGGTCCGCCGCTTCAGAAGCAGCGTGTAAACGAACACGTAGAAGGCGATGGTGACGAGGCCCAGCACGCCCGAGAGCAGGTTGGTGGTCCACCACAGCCAGGCGAACGAGCCTGCCGTCAGCACCAGGCCGAAGATCAGTGCGTTCCTGGTGGGAACCGACGCGCGGGCCAGTGGCCGCAGCGCGGTGCGTTTCATGACCTTGTCGATGTCGGCGTCGGCCACACAGTTGAGGGTGTTGGCGCCGGCGGCGGCCATCATGCCGCCGATCAACGTGTTCAGGATCAACAGCGGATCGACAGTTCCGCGGTCGGCCAACAACATCGCCGGGATCGCCGTGACCAGCAACAGCTCGATCACACGGGGCTTCGTCAACGCCAAATAAGCCAGAAACGTCGTACGTATCCGACTGGGCGCTGCGCTAGCTGACCGGCGCTCGCGAATGCTCACGCAAATAACTCCTTGGCAGCGTCACGCGGGCTTCTACTACAGACGATGGTAGACCGCGGGTCTGTGGGTCTGACACCGCAGGGTCAATTCGGGTGAACGGGTGCGTAAACGTCCGCCAACCGGTCTGCCACGGATGAGTCGCTCCCACTAGGGTGTTTTAGAGGAACAAGCAGCTGATCTCGCAGACGCTAGGAGCACGCGTAGTGACCACCATCGAGGAGATTTCCGCCCTCACCCGCCCCAACCACCCGGACGACTGGACGGACCTCGACTCGGTAGCGGTCGATACCGTGCGCGTTCTGGCAGCCGATGCGGTGCAGAAGGTCGGCAACGGCCATCCGGGCACCGCGATGAGCCTGGCCCCGCTGGCCTACACCCTGTTCCAGCGCCAGCTCCGCCACGACCCCAGCGACGTGCACTGGCTGGGCCGGGACCGCTTCATCCTGTCCTGCGGGCATTCCAGCCTGACGCTGTACCTGCAGCTCTACATCGGCGGTTTCGGGCTGGAACTCGAAGACATCGAGGCGCTGCGCACCTGGAAGTCCAAGACGCCCGGGCACCCGGAGTTCCGCCACACCCGAGGCGTGGAGATCACCACCGGGCCGCTGGGCCAGGGACTGGCCAGCTCCGTCGGCATGGCGATGGCCGCCCGCTACGAGCGCGGCCTGTTCGACCCCGACGCCGCGCCCGGTACCAGCCCGTTCGACCACTTCATCTACGTGATCGCCTCCGACGGCGACATCGAAGAGGGCGTGACGAGTGAGGCGTCGTCGCTGGCGGGCACGCAGCAGCTCGGCAACCTCATCGTCTTCTACGACAAGAACCACATCTCCATCGAGCACGACACCGACATCGCGCTGTCCGAGGACGTCGCCGCGCGCTACCGCGCCTACGGCTGGCACGTCCAGGAGGTCGAGGGCGGCGAGAACGTCACCGGGATCGAGGCGGCCATCGAGGAGGCCAAGAAGGTCACCGACAAGCCGTCGTTCATCGCGGTGCGCACCATCATCGGCTACCCCGCCCCCACCAAGATGAACACCGGTGGCGTGCACGGGTCGGCGCTCGGCGACGAGGAGGTCGCGGCCACCAAGAAGGTGCTGGGCTTCGACCCGGACAAGACCTTCGAGGTGCGCCCCGAGGTCATCGAGCACACCCGCAAGCTCGTCGACCGCGGCCGGGAAGCCCACGAGAAGTGGCAGACCGGTTTCGACGCCTGGGCCGAGCGCGAGCCCGAGCGCAAGAAGCTACTGGACCGGCTGCTGGCCAATGAGCTGCCCGACGGCTGGGACGCGGATCTGACGTACTGGGAGCCCGGCTCCAAAGCCGTGGCGACCCGTGCCGCGTTCGGCCAGGTGCTCAACGACGTTGCCCCCAAGCTGCCCGAATTGTGGGGTGGCTCAGCAGATCTCGCGGGCAGCAACAACACCACCATCAAGGGTGTGAAGTCGTTCGGCCCGCCGTCGATCTCGACCTCGGACTACACCGCGGACTGGTACGGCCGGGTGCTGCACTTCGGTATCCGTGAGCACGCGATGGGATCGATCCTGTCGGGCATCGTGCTGCACGGCCCGACCCGCGCCTTCGGCGGCACGTTCATGCAGTTCTCCGATTACATGCGGCCCGCGGTGCGGTTGGCGTCCCTGATGGACATCGACACCATCTACATCTGGACGCACGACTCGATCGGTCTCGGCGAGGACGGCCCCACCCATCAGCCGATCGAACACCTGGCCGCACTGCGCGCCATCCCGAATCTGTCGGTGGTCCGCCCGGGCGACCCGAACGAGACCGCTTACGCGTGGCGCAGCATCATCGCCCGCGGCAACGGCAGCGGTCCCGTCGGTTTCATCCTGACCCGACAGGGCATCCCGGTACTGGAGGGCACCGACTCCGACGGCGTCGCCAAGGGCGGCTACGTGCTGGGCGGCGGTAACCCCGCCGATGACGCCGACGTGCTTCTGATCGCCACCGGCTCCGAGCTGCAGCTCGCGGTCGAGGCCCAGAAGTTGTTGGCGGCCAAGGACATCATCGCCTACGTGGTGTCGATGCCCTGCGTCGAATGGTTCGAGTCCCAGCCCAAGGAGTACCGCGACTCGGTGCTCCCGCCCGATGTGTCGGCACGCGTCGCGGTGGAAGCCGGGATCGCCCAGTCCTGGCACAAGCTGGTCGGCGACACCGGCGAGATCATCTCGATCGAGCACTACGGCGAGTCCGCTGACGACAAGACGTTGTTCCGCGAGTTCGGCTTCACCGCAGAAGCCGTCGTCGCCGCCGCCGAACGCTCACTCGATAACTAGAAAGAGCAGGAATATGACTCAGAACCCGAATCTCGCGGCACTGAGCGCCGCGGGTGTCTCCGTATGGCTCGACGACCTGTCCCGTGACCGGCTGCAAACCGGCAACCTGCAGCAGCTGATCGACACCCGCAGCATCGTCGGCGTCACCACCAACCCGTCCATCTTCCAGGCCGCGCTGTCCAAGGGCACCGCGTATGACGCGCAGGTCAAGGAGCTCGCCGAGCGCGGCGCCGATGTGGACGCCACCATCCGCACCGTCACCACCGACGATGTCCGCAACGCCTGCGATGTGCTGGCCAAGACCTACGAGGCCTCCGGCGGCATCGACGGCCGGGTGTCCATCGAGGTCGACCCGCGCCTGGCCCACGAGACGGACAAGACGATCCTGCAGGCCATCGAGCTGTGGAAGATCGTCGACCGGCCCAACGTGCTGATCAAGATCCCCGCGACGCTGGCCGGGCTGCCCGCCATCACCGCGGTCATCGCCGAAGGCATCTCGGTCAACGTGACCCTGATCTTCTCGGTGGAGCGCCACCGCGCGGTCATCGATGCCTACCTGGCCGGCCTGGTGAAGGCCGCCGAAGCGGGGCACGATCTGTCCAAGATCCATTCCGTCGCTTCGTTCTTCGTGTCCCGGGTGGACTCCGAGATCGACGCCCGCCTGGAGAAGATCGGCACCGACGAGGCGCTGGCGCTGCGTGGCCAGGCCGGCGTGGCCAACGCCCGGCTGGCGTACGCCGCCTACGAGGAGGTGTTCGACAGCGAGCAGTTCACCAAGCTCAAAGAGGGTGGCGCCCGCGTCCAGCGGCCGCTGTGGGCGTCCACCGGCGTGAAGAATCCGGATTACTCGGACACCCTCTACGTCACCGAACTCGTGGCGACCAACACGGTCAACACCATGCCGGAGAAGACGCTGGAAGCCGTCGCCGACCACGGCGTGGTGACCGGCGACACCATCACCGGCACCGCCGGTGCGGCGCAGGAGGTCTTCGACAAGCTCTCGGCCGCCGGCATCGACCTGGTCGACGTGTTCAAGGTGCTCGAGGACGAAGGCGTCGACAAGTTCGAGAAATCCTGGGGCGAGCTGCTCGAGGCCACGCAGGGACAGCTTGACGCTGCCAAGTGATGAGCGCTTGCGCGACATGCAGAGGACGGCGATGAGCGCTTGCGCGAAGAGCAGAGGATAGCGATGACAACAGCCACCGACACCGGTTCCGCATGGCGTAATCCGTTGCGGGAAAAGCGCGACAAACGCATGCCCCGCATCGCGGGACCGTGTGCGGTGGTGATCTTCGGGGTCACCGGCGACCTGGCCCGCAAGAAGTTGATGCCGGCCATCTACGACCTCGCCAACCGCGGCCTGCTGCCGCCCAGTTTCGCGCTGGTCGGGTTCGCCCGGCGCGACTGGGCGGACGAGGATTTCGGCAAGATCGTCTTCGACGCGGTCAAGCAGCACGCCCGCACCCCGTTCCGCCAGGAGGTCTGGGACCGGCTGGCCGAGGGCTTCCGGTTCGTGCAGGGCACGTTCGACGACGAGGCGTCCTTCGAGAGTCTCAAGGACACGCTGCACAAACTCGACGTGGAACGCGGCACCAGTGGCAACCACGCGTTCTACCTGTCGATCCCACCGAAGGCGTTCCCCCAGGTCTGCGAACAGCTTTCGAAGTCCGGGCTGGCCGACAAGCCGGAGGGCAGCTGGAGCCGGGTCGTCATCGAGAAGCCGTTCGGCCATGACCTCAAGAGCGCCGAGGAACTCAACGGCGTGGTCAACAGCGTCTTCCCGGAGTCGTCGGTGTTCCGCATCGACCACTACCTGGGCAAGGAGACGGTGCAGAACCTGTTGGCACTGCGCTTTGCCAACGAGATGTTCGAGCCGGTGCTCAACTCGCACTATGTCGACAGCGTGCAGATCACCATGGCCGAGGACATCGGGCTGGGCGGGCGCGGCGGCTATTACGACGGTGTGGGCGCGGCCCGCGACGTCATCCAGAACCATCTGCTGCAGCTGCTGGCACTGACGGCGATGGAGGAGCCGGTGAGCTTCTCCCCCGCCGAGCTGCAAGCCGAGAAGATCAAGGTGCTCTCGGCGACCAGGCTGGCCGAGCCGCTGGACCAGACCACCTCCCGCGGCCAGTACGCGGGCGGGTGGCAGGGCGGCGAGAAGGTCGTCGGCCTGCTCGACGAGGAGGGCTTCTCCAAGACCTCGACCACCGAGACGTTCGCGGCCATCACCCTGGACGTGGACACCCGCCGGTGGGCGGGCGTGCCGTTCTATCTGCGTACCGGAAAGCGGTTGGGCCGCAGGGTCACCGAGATCGCAGTCGTGTTCAAGCGGGCGCCGCACCTGCCGTTCGACGCCACCATGACCGACGAGCTCGGTCAGAACGCACTGGTCATCCGGGTTCAGCCCGATGAGGGCATCACGCTGCGGTTCGGATCGAAGGTGCCCGGGCACCTGATGGAGGTCCGGGATGTCAGCATGGACTTCTCGTACGGTTCTGCGTTCGCCGAGGAGTCACCCGAGGCCTACGAACGGCTGATCCTGGACGTGCTGCTGGGTGAGCCGTCGCTGTTCCCTGTCAACGCCGAGGTCGAATTGGCCTGGAAGATATTGGATCCCGCGCTGGAGTACTGGGCCACCCACGGCAAGCCCGATGAGTACGAGTCCGGAACGTGGGGCCCCGACTCGGCGTTCGAGATGTTGCGCCGGACCGGCCGGGAATGGAGGCGACCCTAGTGATGTCCGAAGGCGACGACGAGTGAGCATCGCAGCGAGGCACGAGCGAGGAGCGGAACGAGAAGGAGCCGAGCGGTGATACTGGATTTACCCGACACCAATACCGGTGCCATCAACAAGAAGATCGTCGCGCTGCGGGAAGAGGGGGGCGCGATCACACTCGGCCGGGTGTTGACTCTGGTGATCGCGCCGGACACCGAGGCCCTGCTCGAGGAGTCGATCGAGGCGGCCAACGCCGCCAGCCGGGAGCATCCCTGCCGCGTCATCGTCGTCATCCCGGGTGACCGGCTGACCACCGATGCCCGCCTGGACGCCCAGTTGCGGGTGGGCCGCGACGCCGGCGCCAACGAGGTGGTCGTGCTGCGACTGTCCGGTCCGCTGGCCAACCACGCCAGCAGCGTGGTGACCCCGTTCCTGCTGCCCGACACCCCCGTGGTGACGTGGTGGCCGGACCTGGCCCCACGGGTGCCGGCCGAGGATCCGTTGGGCAAGTTGGCGATCCGCCGGATCACCGACGCCACCAACGGGGAAGACCCGCTGGCCTGCATCAAGAGCAGACTGGCGGGCTACACCCCCGGCGACACCGACCTGGCCTGGAGCCGTATCACCTACTGGCGGGCGCTCCTGGCCGCCGCACTGGACCAGGCGCCGTACGGCCCGATCACCTCGGTCGTGGTGTCCGGCCTGAAAGATGAACCGGCGCTGGACATCCTGGCAGGGTGGCTGGCCGGACGGCTGGACTGCCCGGTGTCGCGTGCGGTCGGCGACCTGAAGGTCGAATTGAACCGCGACGACGAGACGATCGTGCTGAGCCGTCCGCAGGACGGGGTGACCGCGACACTGATCCGCACCGGGAAACCCGACGCGCAGATCCCGCTGGCCCGCAGGGAAACCCGCGACTGCCTGGCCGAGGATATGCGTCGTCTGGACGCCGATGAGATCTACTTCGAAGCACTACAGGGAATCGACAAGGTGGCTTATGTCTGAGATCGTGACCGAAACCTACCTCGACGCGGACGAACTGGCCGCGGCGGCCGGCGCCCGCCTGGTGGGTGCGATCACCTCGGCGATCGCGAACCGCGGCGCGGCGGCGATCGTGCTGACCGGCGGAACGGTCGGCATCAAGCTGCTTCGTCACGTGGTGGGTTTCAGCACCGATATCGACTGGTCGAAGGTCGAATTGTTCTGGGGTGACGAGCGTTTCGTGCCCGCCGCCGACGGTGAGCGCAACCTCAAGCAGGCGCACGAAGCGCTGCTGGAGAGCATCGACATCCCGTCGGCCAACGTGCATGCCATCGCGGCCAGCGACGGCGAGTTCGGCGATGACATCGAGGCAGCGGCGGCGGCCTACGAGAAGCTGCTGCCCGCCGAGTTCGACGTGCACCTGTTGGGCATGGGCGGCGAGGGGCACATCAACTCGCTGTTCCCCGACACGGCCGCGGTACAGGAGACGGCACGACTCGTCGTCGCGGTGACCGACTCCCCCAAGCCGCCGCCCCGCCGGATCACCCTCACGCTGCCCGCCGTGGCGCGGGCCCGCGAGGTGTGGCTGGTGGTGGCCGGTTCCGAGAAGGCCGAAGCGGTGGCGGCCGCCCTCAACGGCGCCGCCGCGGTGGACGTCCCCGCTGCCGGCGCGGTCGGCAAGGAGAAGACGGTATGGCTGCTCGACGAAGCGGCCGCCGCCAAACTCTGAGCCCATGACCGATCCCACGGCAGGTAAGACGCCCGGGCGCCAGCGCATCAAGACGTTGACGCAAGCCGCGCTGAACGCCGATATGACCGTCGGTCAGGTCGAGTCGCTGCTGGTCGGCCTCGAGTCGACGGTCGTGGACCTGAACAAGTCGATGGGCAGCCTGGACACCACGATGGTGCGGTTCAACGACACCATCACCCGTATCGATGAACTCGCACCCCGCCTGTTCGGTGTGGTCGAGCGGATGGAACGCATCGTCGAGCGTGTCGAGGTGATGGTCGGGGTCGGTGAGTCCGTGCTGGCCCCGGTCGCGGCGACGGAGACCGCCGTGCGCCGCGTGCTGGTGGCCGTCCGCCGGACCACGGGGATCTGACCGTGACGACCCCCGCTGCCCGGCACCGCTAGCCGGAGTTCCGCAACGCGGTCGCCAGCCCGCTCATCGTCAGCAGGATGCCGCGCTGCACCAGCTCGTCGGTGTCCCCGGCCCGGTGCCGGCGCAGCAGTTCCACCTGCAGGTGGTTGAGCGGCTCCAGGTAGGGGAACCGGTTGAACACCGACCGGGCCAACGCGGCGTTGTCCGCCAACAGATCGTCCTGCCCGGTGATCAGCCGGTGCATCCGGATGGTCCGGTCGTGCTCGTCGACGATCTTGTCGAACACCCGCTTGCGCAGCGCCTCGTCCTCGACCAGCTCCGAATAGCGTGCCGCCAGCCCCATGTCGGCCTTGGCCAGCACCTGCGCCATGTTCGACAGCACGGTCCGGAAGAACGGCCACCGTTCGTAGAGATCCTGAAGCACCTCGAGGCGGCCATCGGCGCCGGCGATGAACTCCTCGAATGCCGTGCCCGTCCCGTACCAGCCGGGCAGCATCACCCGGGACTGGCTCCAGGCCAGCACCCACGGGATGGCGCGCAGATCCGAGATGGCCGTGGTGGGTTTGCGCGAGGTGGGCCTGCTGCCGATGTTGAGCGCGCCGATCTCGCTGACCGGGGTGGAGGCCTTGAAGTATTCGACGAATCCCGGTGTCTCGTGCACCAATTCGGCGTACGCCCGCTGGGCGCGGGCGGCCAGGTCGTCGAGCACCTCATAGGCGTTTTCGGCCAGTTCCCCCAAACCTTCGGTATCGAGCAGGGTCGACTCCAGGGTGGCCGCGAGCAGCGTCTCCAGGTTGCGGTGCGCAATCCGCGGCTCGGCGTACTTTGCCGCGATGACCTCGCCCTGCTCGGTGATGCGCAGCGACCCGTTCACCGCGCCGGGCGGCTGGGCCAGGATCGCGTCGTAGCTGGGGCCGCCGCCGCGGCCGACGGTGCCACCGCGACCGTGGAAGAGCCGCAACCGGATTCCGGTCTTGCGGGCCGACTCGACCAGATCGAGTTCGGCGCGGTACAACGCCCAGTTGGCCGCCAGGTAGCCGCCGTCCTTGTTGGAATCCGAATAGCCGAGCATGATCTCCTGGTGCTCGCCGCGTGCGGTCACCATCGCGCGGTACACCGGCAGGTCGAGGACCGCCTCCAGGATCGCCGAGCCGCGCTGCAAGTCGTCGATGGTCTCGAACAGCGGTACGACGCCCACCGGGGCGTACGGGTGCTCCCCCGAAACATCCAGCAGCCCGGCCTCTTTGAGCAGGACCGCGGCTTCGAGCATGTCCGAGACGGACTGACACATGGAGATGATGTAGTTGGGCACCGCCTGCGGACCGAACACCTTCACCGCCCGGGCCGCCGCCACCACGATGCCCAGTTCTTTGTGTGCGAGTTCGGACAGTTCGGCGCCCTCGCCGATCAGTGGCCGCCGCGTCGCGATCTCGGCCGCGAGCAGCGCCACCCGCTCGTCCTCGGGCAGTGATGCGTAGTCGGGGTGGACACCGGCCCAGGCCAGCAGTTCGGCGATGACCTCCTCGTGCACATCGGAGTTCTGCCGCATGTCCAGGCCGGACAGGTGAAAACCGAAGACCCGCACGGCTTCCCGCAGCCGGCCCAGCCGGTCGTCGGCCAGCACCGCGCTGCCGTTGGCGCGCAGCGACGCGTCGACGACGTCCAGGTCGGCCAGCAGCTCTGCTGGGGTGACGTAGGGCTCCAGGCCCAGGTCCAGCACCGCTGCGGGCTGGTCGTCCAGGATGCCCGCGGCGGTCGCGGTCAACCGGGCGTGGATCACCCGCAGCGCGCGGCGGTACGGTTCGTCGGCGCGGGCCGGCTCGGTGCACAGCGAGATGAGTGCGAGCAGGTCGTCGGTGACGTGCACCAGCCGCGCCGACATGGACAGTTCCTGCTCCAGCGCGGTGAGCTCGCCGAAGTAGTGCGAGAAGGCAGTGTAGGCGGCCCGTCCGGTGGCCAATCGCACGATCTCGGCGTTCACATTGGGGTTGCCGTCCCGGTCACCGCCGATCCAGGATCCCGGCCGCAGGATCGGGTCCGCCAACAGCTGCGCCCCCGGGAATCGGGTCTCCAGCGCGGTCCGCACCTCGGCGTTGACCTGTGGGATGACCTCGAGGAACGCCGCCTGGTAGTAGCGCAGCCCGGTTTCGATCTCGTCGGAGATCTTCAGCCGCGACAACCGCACCAACGCCGTCTGCCACAGCGTGAGGATGTGCCTGCGCAGTTCGGTCTCGATGTCCCGCCCCTCGGCCGTGCTGGCGTGGCCCTGTGCGCGCAACCGCATCAGCTCCGTGATCCGGTGCTGGGTGTCGAACACGGTGCGGCGACGGGTCTCGGTGGGATGTGCGGTGATCACCGGGGAAACCAGCGCGCCGTGCAGCGCCTCGGCGACCGCGGCGGTGTCCAAGTCGGCGCCGTCCAGCTTGAGGTAGGTGGCGGCCAGGCTGCTGTCCTGCGGCGGCTCGCCCGCCGCCACGTGCACCGCGCGGCGTCGCTCACGGTGGATGTCCTCGGCCACGTTGGCCAGCAGCGCGAAGTGGTTGAACGCGCGGATGACGGGAATGGCCAGGTGGATGTCGATCCCGGCGAACAGGTCCGCGAGGTCGGCACGGTCCAACTCGGAACGCCGCACCTGGAACGAGCCGACGCGGGCGCGCTCCACCAGGTCGAACACCACGTCGCCGTTCTGCTCACGCACGGTGTCACCGAGGATCGCACCCAGCAGCCGGATGTCTTCCCGCATGGGCTCGGTGGCCTCCCGGCCCACGTGCGTGCGCCGCACCGATCCGATCGGTTCCAGCACCGTGTCCACACGTCCGTTCTCAGCCATGTGGTCGATTATCGGCGTCGGCGTGTGGCGGTGCATGGCGAGACCGGCGGTACCCCGTCATCCGCCCGCCGGCACGATCGGTTTCGGCGGGTCGACGGTGGGCGGTGGGGCGTGTTGTCCGGCGGGGAAAACGATTGGCGGACTTGTGGTTTTGTCAGATTTGTCATCGCTGGATTTGCCGTTGTCGTCACCGATGGCGGAATCCAGTTGCGGCGGCCAGTCCACCGAGGTGGGCGGCCAGCTTTCGGTGGCCGACGAACCCGAGCCCCCGCCCGGCGCCGCGCAACCCGAAGCGGCGCCGAAATCCCCTGCGCCCGAGCAGTCCGCGGCGGCCGTCGGCGCCAGCAGCAGCGCGACGGGAACCATTGCGCCGCAAAGCAATCGAGTGATCACAGCGTCAGGATGTCGCCGTAGGCGTTCACGCTGTCGTCGGATTTGTCGGTGTCGATCATCGCGGTGGTGAAGAATCGGATGGACACCGGGCCGCCGCAGGCATCGACCTTCACATGCGCGTCGTGTACGACGATCTCGCCGTCGCGGCCCTTGAGCGCCTTCTTGCCCAGCCCGACATTGGTGATCGTGCCCGGCAGCAGGTTGATGGACACATTGCCCTCGACATCGGCGTACGGCCCGATGTTGTTGAGCACGTTCGTCCCGTTGAACCCGGGGCTGATCCCCACATCGGCGTCCCCGCCGATACTGCCGCCCTCACTGAGATCAATCTGACAGCCCAACTGCAGGCCGAACACCAGATTCCCGGCATTCACCGCCTCCGCGCCGTTGCCCGCGATGAGGGCTTCGGCCTTCCCGGTGACGAACCCTTCCCTGGTGAAGGCCGTGGCCGCCATGTTGGGCACCGAATTGATGGTCATCCGGGTCAGCGCGACACTCAGGTGCCAACCGTCATCGGTGTCGGCGGACTGGGTCACGTCGGCCACCGGCAGCGGATCGGCGCGTGCCACAACGGATGCCACACACAGCAACGCAACCGCAGCGGCGCCCGCGGGGAGAATTCTGTACACGAACCGCGATCGTAAGAGCTCGCGCTGAGTACCGGCTGGCACCCAGCTATGTCATTCTGTGCCGCGCGCGCCTTTACGATAAGCCGGTGCTGGTCAACCTGATCTCCTTCGCCGCGGCGGCCATCATCGTCGTGCTGTTGCCCGGCCCCGACACCCTGGTGGTGGTACGGGGCATGGTCCGTGGTGGCACCAGAGGCGGGATCACGACGTCGCTCGGGGTGTTGTGCGGCCTGCTGGTGTGGGTGGCCGCGGCGGCGTTCGGGCTCGCGGCGCTGCTACAGGCCAGCGAGGTCGGCTACGAGGCGCTCAAGATCGCCGGTGCCTGCTACCTGGTGTGGATGGGCGTGCAGTCGCTGCGCTCACTGCGGCAGACGGCAGCGGAACTGACGGCCCCGGAGACCACTCGGCACGGCCTGATGCGGCCGGGTTTCGTGTCCGGATTCCTCACCGACATTCTCAACCCGAAGGTCGGGGTGTTCTTCGTGAGCTTCCTGCCCGGTTTCGTCCCCGCCGGCTATCCGGTGGGCTGGACGACGCTGTCGCTGGGCGGCATCTTCATCGTGTTGACCGCGTTCTACTGCGCGGGACTGGTGGCGGCGTCGGGGACGATCGCCGACTGGATGCAGACGCCGCGGATACGCAGACGCCTGGACACCCTCACCGGACTGGTCCTGGTGGGGTTCGGCGTGCGATTGGCTACCGAGAGCTAGACGTTGTACTTGATCCGCAGCGCCATACCGATGATGGACACCACCCAGATACCGACGACGAAGTAGGTCAGCCGGTCGAGGTTCTTCTCCACCACGGTCGAACCGGACAGGCTCGACTGCACACCGCCGCCGAACAGGGTCGACAGGCCGCCGCCCTTGGCGCGGTGCAGCAGGACCAACAGGACCGTCAGAATGCTGGTGACGACCAGGGTGATCTGCAGCGCGAGTTCCATGGCGGTCAGCCTACACGGGCGTGATTTCGGCGCGAAAACCCGCGCCCACCGCGGGTAACCGCGCCGAAATCACTCCGCGAATCACGGCAACGGGCCACCGGCTGCGATCGCGGACAGGGTGGCGAACTGCTCGCCCTCCAGCGACGCCCCGCCGACCAGCGCACCATCCACGTCGGACTGACCGACGATCTCGCCGACGTTCTTGGCGTTCACCGAACCGCCGTAGAGCACGCGGACCCCGGCGGCGATCTCCGGGGAGGCCAGCGCCACCAGCTCGTCCCGGATGGCCTTGCACACTTCCTGCGCGTCGGCGGCACTGGCCACCCTCCCGGTGCCGATGGCCCACACCGGCTCGTAGGCGATCACCACCTGGCTGATCTGCTCGGCCGACAACCCGGCCAGCGAGCCGCGCAGCGAGTTGACGTTGAACTCGACGTGGTTGCCCGCCTCGCGGACCTCCAGCGCCTCACCGATGCAGACGATCGGGGTGAGGCCGTGCTTGAGCGCGGCCTTGGCCTTCGCAGCCACCAGGTCGTCGGACTCGCCGTGGTAGGTGCGCCGCTCCGAATGCCCGACGACGGCGAACGTGACGCCCAGCTTGGCCAGGAAGGCCCCGCTGATCTCGCCGGTGTACGCGCCCGAATCGTGTTGGGAGACGTCCTGGGCGCCGTAGGTGAGCCGCAGCTTGTCCCCGTCGACCAGGGTCTGCACACTGCGCAGATCCGTGAACGGCGGGATGACGGTCACGTCCACCTTGTCGAAGTACTTGTCCGGCAAGGCGAATGCGATCTTCTGCACCAGGGCGATGGCCTCGAAGTGATTGAGGTTCATCTTCCAGTTGCCGGCGATGAGCGGCTTACGGGCCATGTCTAGGACTCCAGAACGTTGATACCGGGCAGGGTCTTGCCCTCGAGGTATTCCAGCGACGCTCCGCCGCCGGTGGAGATGTGCGAGAAGCCGTCCTCGGGCAGGCCGAGCAGGCGCACCGCGGCTGCCGAGTCACCGCCGCCGACGACGCTGAACGCACCCTTGCCGGTGGCGCCGATGATCGCTTCGGCGACACCCTTGGTGCCCGCCGCGAACGCCGGGAACTCGAACACGCCCATCGGACCGTTCCAGAACACCGTCTTGGCGTTGGACAGCAGCGCCGTGAACCGCTTCACCGACTCGGGCCCGATGTCCAGGCCCATCTGGCCGTCCGGGATCTGGTCGGCGGCCACCGTCTGGGTCTGCGCGTCGGCGGCGAACTTGTCGGCCACCACGATGTCCACCGGCAGGTGGATCACGTCACCGTAGGTCTCCAGCAGCTTCTTGCACGTATCGATCATCTCCTCTTGCAACAGCGAGGTTCCGACCGGAACCCCTTGTGCGGCAAGGAAGGTGAAGCACATGCCACCGCCGATGACGATGCTGTCGGCCTTGGTGGCCAGATTCTCGATGACCGCGAGCTTGTCGGACACCTTGGACCCGCCGAGCACCACGGCGTACGGGCGCTCGGTCGAGCTGGTGAGCTGCTCGAGCACCTTGACCTCGGTGGCCACCAGCGTGCCAGCGTAGTGCGGCAACAGGGTGGCGACGTCGTACACCGACGCCTGCTTGCGGTGCACCACACCGAAGCCGTCGGAGACGAAGGCGCCGGGCGTTCCGTCGGCCGCCTCGACCAGACCGGCGAGGGCCTTGGCCAGGGCCAGCCGCTCGGCGTCGTCCTTGCTGGTCTCCCGCGCGTCGAAGCGGATGTTCTCCAGCAGCAGGACGTCACCGTCGGTCAGTCCCTCGGCACGCGCCAACGCGTCGGTGCCCACCACGTCACCGGCCAGCTGGACGTGCCTGCCGAGCTGCTCCCCCAGCGCCGCGGCGACCGGGGCGAGCGAGAACTTCGGGTCCGGCTCACCCTTGGGGCGGCCCAGATGCGCGGTCACGACCACCTTGGCGCCGGCGTCGGCCAGCGCTTTCAGGGTCGGCACCGAGGCGATGATGCGGCCCGGGTCGGTGATCGCCCCCGAGTCGTCGAGGGGGACGTTCAGGTCGGAGCGAACCAGGACGCCCCGACCCTCCACACCCTCGGCCAACAGGTCGTCGAGTGTCTTGACGGCCATCGGTCAGAGCGACTTGCCGACCAGCGCAACAAGATCCACGAGGCGGTTGGAGTAGCCCCACTCGTTGTCGTACCAGGAGACGACCTTCGCCTGGTTGTCGATGACCTTGGTCAGACCCGAGTCGAACAGCGAGCTGTGCGGGTCGGTGACGATGTCGCTCGACACGATGGGCGCGTCGTAGTACTTGAGGATGCCCTTCAGCGGGCCGTCGGCGGCGGCCTTCATGGCGGCGTTGATCTCGGCGACCGTGCCGGGCTTGGCCAACTCGGCGGTCAGGTCGGTGACCGAGCCCGTGGGGATCGGCACCCGCAGCGCGTAGCCGTCCAGCTTGCCCTTGAGCTCCGGGAGCACCAGGCCGATGGCCTTGGCGGCACCGGTCGAGGTGGGCACGATGTTGATGGCGGCGGCGCGGGCACGGCGGAGATCGCTGTGCGGGCCGTCCTGCAGGTTCTGGTCCTGGGTGTAGGCGTGGATCGTGGTCATCAGGCCCTTGACGATGCCGAACTCGTCGTTGAGGACCTTGGCCAGCGGGCCGAGGCAGTTCGTGGTGCACGACGCGTTGGAGATGATGTTCTGGCTGCCGTCGTACTTGTCGTCGTTGACGCCGAGCACGATGGTGATGTCCTCGTCGCTGGCCGGCGCGGAGATGATGACCTTCTTGGCGCCGGCGTCCAGGTGACCCTGGGCCTTGTCACGCTTGGTGAAGATGCCGGTCGACTCGACGACGATGTCGACGCCGAGGTCGCCCCAGGGCAGCGCCGCCGGGCCTTCCTTGACCTCGAGCGCCTTGATCTTGGTGTCGCCGACGACGATGGTGTCCTCACCCTCGAGAGTGACCTCGTAGGGCAGCCGGCCCAGGATCGAGTCGAACTTCAACAGGTGCGCCAGGCTGGCGTTCGAGGTCAGGTCGTTGACCGCGATGATCTCGATGTCGGTGTTCTTGCCGGCGGTCTTCTGCGCGTCCAGCGCACGGAAGAAGTTGCGCCCGATGCGGCCGAAACCGTTGACGCCTACCCGGATGGTCACGTGTTGTCTCCTTGAATAGTCGGCGGTGCACTGCTCGCACGCCAGCCTAGTAGTGCCGCTTCCGGCGCGTGCGGGCTGGTCAGATGATCGCGAGGCTCAGGTGGTGCGCCCGCCGGTCCACCGTGGACAGATCCGTACGACAATGCCGTGCATGGCACTCGTCGCGGCGGTCATCGTCGTCCTCACGCTGATCGCGATGACAACCGGACGCACCCCGGCGGTGCTCGCACTGATCTGCGCGCTGGTCGCGGCCGGCCTGGTCGGCATCGCCACACCGGCCGAGTTGTTCGCCGGGCTGAGCAACTCCGGTGTCATCACCGTCGCGGCGATGCTGGTGATCGCCAAGGGCGTGCTGCACACCGGAGTGGTGTCCCGGGTGATGTATCGGCTGCTCAACGGGGTGCGCACGTCCAGCCAGGCCCTGACCCGGCTGATCCCGCCGGTGGGCGTCGTGTCCGCGCTGATCAACACCACGCCGATCGTCGCGATGCTCATCCCGGCGGCCAAGGAGTTGGAGCAGCAGTCCGGGGTACCCGCCCGCGGGGTGCTGCTGCCCATCGCCCACGCGACGACGCTGGCGGGTTCGGCCACCCTGATCGGTACCAGCTCCAACCTGCTCATCGCCGCCCTCGCCGCACCCGCCGGGGTGCACCTGTCGATGTTCTCCTTCGTGCCGGTTGCGGTGCCGGTGGCGCTGGTGGGATGGGTGGTGTTGCTGGTGACCGCGCCGCTGATGCTCCGCGGTACGGCCGGAGCCGAGGAACCCGACCTGTCCTGGCGCGCCGAGATCCCGGTCACCCCGGGGGCCAACGCCGTCGGCCGGACCGCGGCCGCGGTCGGCATCCACACCACCGCCGAGTACGAACTGCTCGGGATCCGCCGACAGGGCCACCGCATCGAGGGCGACGCGGTGCTGGCGGCCGACGACATCCTGCTCTACCGCGCGACCGAATCCGGGGTGCGGATGCTCTGGGGCAGCCCCAGATTCAACCAGTCACCGCAACCGCTATACCAGGTCGTGGTGGCCACCAACGAGGAACACGGGACAGTGCGTGACCTGGAGGAGGACGAGGACCTTCTGGTCATCGCCGCTCAGACGGACCACCGACTCAGTCAGGCCGCCGCCGAACCCGGCGAGCTGTGCCTGGTGACCGCCGCCTCGGCGCAGACCCTCGACGGTCACCCGCTGGTCGCGCTGTGGCAGAAAGCCACCGACAAGGCGCCCCAGACCGGCAAGACATGGGTGGCGCTGGCCATCCTGATCGGGGTCATCCTGTCGGGGTCCTTCGGGCTGGCCCCGGTCGAACTCGCCGCCGTCGCCGGGGCAGTGCTGATGGTGCTCACCGGCGTCCTGACACCGCGGTCCGCGGTGCGGGCCCTGAACTGGAACATCCTGGCCATCATCGCCGGCTCCATCGGCCTCGGCACCATCGTGGTGAGAAGCGGCCTGGGCGACCACATCTCATCGGCGATCATGGCCCTGGCCGGATCCAACACGGCGCTGGTGGTGCTCGTCGTGGTGCTCGGCACCACCGCGCTGACCAACATCGTCACGAACGCGGCCGCCGCGGCGATCCTCACCCCGGTCGTGCTCACCATCGCCTCCGGCACCGGGCTGGACCCCGTGCTGCTGTTGATCCTGGTGGGCACGTGCATCTCGTTCACGTTCCTCAACCCGTTCAGCCATCAGTCGAATCTGATGGTGATGCGCCCGGGTGGTTATTCGACGGCGACGTTCGTCCGGTTCGGCATCCCGCTGACGGTGGCGTCGTTGGCCTCCGCCTTCGGCATCGGCTGGTTGCTGCTGAGTTAGGCGTCCGGCTCGTGCAGGGCGAGCTGGTCGATGTCGTGGGTGTCCCGGCCCCGGCCGGTGAGGTCGGCGATCAGGCCGGCATCGGAGAGATCCATCGGTTCCGAATGCTTCCAGTCGTGGTGGGCCACTTCGTTCAACCGGGTGGCGATCTCGTGATCGGTCACCTCGATCGCCAGCTCACGACGGTGGTCGAAGCTGCCCGGTGAGAGGTTGATCGAACCCACCACCGCCCGCTCGTGGTCGGCGAGAATCATCTTGGCGTGCAGCTTCATGTGCTTGAGCCGGTGGATCTTGATGCCGACGTCGTCGAGGATGCGCATGCCGCTGACCCCTTCGACCAGCTTCCCGTCTTTCAGATGGTGTGCCGCGCGGGCCATCACGTGCACCTTGACGCCGCGATGCGCGGCGCGGACCAGACGCTCGATGATCACCGGATCCTGATAGCGCTCGTTCTGCAGGAACAGGGTGTGCTTGGCGCTGTCGATGAAATCGGCGATCCGGTGCCTGCCGTTGGAGGGGCACCAGATCAGGTGCGCACCGCTGCCGGGATCGAAATCCTCACGCGCCCAGTCCGCTTCGAAGCAGTCGATGATCTCGGCGACCTCGTAGGCGCTGGGCGTGACGACGGCGTAGTCCCGCGTCAGGGTGAAATTCTCCTCGGTCCAGTTCAGCGATTCGACGAAGGCGTGCTCGTCGTCGACGACCATCGACTTCTCATGCGTCAGGTCGAAAGCGGGGTTGCTCTCCCGAACCTCGATGCCGAACTGCTGCAACATATCCCGGGCGGCGTCATTGTCGGTCTCGCCATCGCGCCGCTCGGGGTTGAGCATCACCTTGACGTCCACACCCCGCCGATGGGCGGCCACCACGGCCTCCAGCAGCGCACGATGACTGAAGGCGAACATCTTGATGCGCACCGACCGGGTGGCCGCGTGGATCGCGTCGAGAACGGGCTGCGCGGAGTCGTCGGGCAGGATGATCAGCGATCGCGTCACGGTGTCTCGTTTTCGTATTGGATGCGGTGCAAGTCGGCGTATCTGCCGCCGGCGGTCAGCAGCTCGTTGTGCGTGCCCTCTTCGACGACGCGACCCTCTTCCAGCACCACGATCTTGTCCGCGTCGCGAATGGTGCTGAGCCGGTGGGCGATCGTGATCACCGTACGGTCGGCCATCAATCGCTGCAGCGCGGACATCACCAGGTGTTCGGACTCCGCGTCCAGCGCCGCGGTCGGTTCGTCGAGGATCAGGATCGGACTGTCACGGATGAGGGCACGGGCGATACCGATGCGCTGACGCTGACCACCGGACAACGTCATGCCGCGCTCCCCGACCGCGCTGTCGTAGCCCTGCGGCATCTCGGAGATGAATTCGTGCGCATTGGCCAGCTTGGCCATCTCGACGACCTCGTCGTGGTCGGCATCGGGCCTGCCGAAAGAGATGTTGTCGCGGATGGTCCCGCGGAACAGCACCGTGTCCTGCAGGACATAGGCGATCTGGCTGCGCAGCTCATGGAGTTTGTAGTCGCGCAGGTCCACCCCGTCGATCCGGACGGTGCCCACGCTCGGGTCGTAGAACCGCGGAATCAGGCTGACCAGACTGGACTTTCCGCTGCCCGTGTGCCCGACGACGCCCACCAACTGGCCCGGGTGCACCTCGAAGGAGACGTCACGCAGCACCGGGGTCTCGGGGTTGTAGCTGAACGCCACCCGCTCGAAGGCGATGGCGCCCTTGATCCGGGCCGCCTCGACCGCGTCCGGCTTCTCTTGGACCGTCGTCTCGGCGGTCAGCAGGGCGTTGACGCGGTCCACCCCGACCGAGGCCATGGCGATGGTGTTGGTCAATTTGGCCAGATCCTGGACCGGCTTGAAGAACGACACCAGGTAGGAGATGAAGACGGTCAACGTGCCCGCCGTCATCGCCCCCGCGAGGATCAATGCCGATCCGCGCCAGAGCACCAGCGCAGTGCAGGCGGCCACCACCACGGCGACGATCGGCGATACCACCGACTTCACCCGCCTGGCGTTGAGCGCCGCGTCCACCGCCTGCTGACCGGCCAGCGCCAGTTGTTGCTCCTGCAGTTCCTCCCGATCGAACGCCTTGACCACCCGGATGGACTGCAGGCCTTCCTCGGCGACGGCCACGATGTCGGATTCCCGGCGGCGCACTTCGTGGGTGGCCACCTTGACGGCCTTACGGATCCGGGACACGAACAGCAGCAGCAGGGGCGCCACCGCGAGCGCGACGAGGGTGAAATCCCATTGCAGCCACAGCATCACGAAGAGCATGCCCACGATGGTCAACAGGTCGGTGGCGATGCCGAGCGTCGAGGCGGATGCGAAATCCTGGATGGTGTCGACATCATCGGTGAGCGTGCTCAGGATGGGCCCGACGCGGTGGGTGTCGAAATAGTTCAGCGACAGCTGCTGCAGGTGGTGGTAGGCCCGGGTGCGCAGGTCGTTGCCGATGCGCTGGCCGACCGTCTCGGTCAGGTAGTTCGCGGCATAGGTGGCGACCGCGGCGATCAGCGCGATGATGATCACCATGATCGCGGCCAGGCCGGCGATGTGCATGCGGCCCTCGCCACCGAGGAGCGGCTGCAGCAGCCCGTGCAGCCAGCCCGGTAGCGGATGGTCGCCGACGACGCTGTCGAGTACCACCTTCAGCGGCCAGGGCGCTGCCAGACCCATGAGTATCTGGATCACGAGCACCCCAAAGATGCCGGCGACCATCCACCGATAGGGCCGGATCAGCTCAAGGATCAGTCTCATCGCGACCGTCGCCTCTGTAGGGGTGTTGACATGGAGTTTGTGGCCACACAGTACAACCTCGGCACCACGCCAGAGCGGCACACGGCCGCGCCACGTCGGTGGCCGTCGGCAGGCGCGACGGGGCCGCCCGCGCAGTGTCGTTTCGGAGCATTGTCACCAAGCGTCGGGAAAGGCGGCCGTGAAGAGTATCACCTACCGTTTTGCGGCAATTGACGACTCCCCGAAGAATTGATCGAGCAACGGTGCTGGCTCCCGGAAATACCCCTCTGAATGATATCCAGAACCTTCGGTATCGCCGCTGCAGAAATGGAAACTCAGCAATGTCGCCATTCAGTTCCGGGAGCCGGATAAATACAACGTGAACTGCCAAATCAATGCGCAGAGCTGCATGTCCGGCCAATCAGAATGCTTTGCCAAGCCCGCCACCCACCCCTTCGGAAAGGATGAACGGGCGGCGTTCTTTATTGAACCCGGCGCGGCGATATCAAACATTTTCTACATTTCATCGCGCACGTGCGAGCACAGAGATAAGGTCCACTAACCTCCAGAAAGGAGGTGAGTGATCAAGGTTCTTGGAGCTGACGATGTGTGCGATGCGTAAGCATATTGTTGACCGAATTTGCATGGGCATCGTTCCACTACTGACCGTCGCCGTCGGGACGGCCGGACTCGACCTGACGGTGCACGAGCACCTCGGCCCGCGGGTCGCATCGCACGCCGTCGTGCCCACCGCTGCCATCGACACGTCGGCCAGCACGGTCGGCATCGCGGATTCGAACCTGTACTTCATGGACGCCGCAGACATGACGACGGCGATGGATCACCTGCAGTCACTGGGCGTCACCCAGGTGCGACTCTTCCTGCCGTGGCGCGACATCGAGACGGCCGACGACAGCTACGACTGGACCCACGCCGACCAGCTCATCGATGCGGCCGCGTCCCACGGCATCGCCGTCGTCGCGGCGGTGACCAGCACGCCGACCTGGGCGACGAACTACGGATGGGTCGCCGCCAACGGCGAACCCACCTCGACGGCCGCCTACGCCGACTTCATGGCGCAGCTCGCCCAGCGGTACGGCACGCCGGCCGATGCCACGGAAGCCAAGATCGCGGCCTACGAAATCTGGAATGAGCCAAACGGTTTCGCCGGCTGGTTCCCGATGCCGGATGCGCGGATCTATACGCAGTTGCTGCAGGCCGCCTATACCTCGATCAAGGCCGTCGACCCCGCCGCCACGGTGATCGGCGGTGCGCTCGGCACCGGTCTGTCCATGGCCTGGCTGACCGTGAATCCGGTGACCTTCCTGTCGCAGATGTACGCCGCGGGCGCGGAGGGCTATTTCGACGCCCTGTCGTTCCACCCGTACAACCTCACCGGCACGCTGTCCGACGGCTTGACGTTCTACAACTCGGCGATCAAGCAGTTGATGAAACTGCGCGAGATCATGGAGGCCAACGGCGACGGCGAGAAGCTAGTCTGGGCAACCGAATACGGCGAACCTTCCACCCAGGCGGGCGACGCGAACCAGGCCGCCTACATCGAGGATTTCCTGCAGACCTGGTCCACCATGCCCGGCGTCGGCCCGTCGTTCATCTACTCGCTGATCGACCTGGCCACCGGATCGCTGTGGTCGGAGAACAACTACGGCATCTTCCACGACGATTGGACGCCGAAACTCGCCGCCGGCGTCATCAAGGAATGGATCGCATCCCACACCGGACCATGGGATCCCGACGACCTCATCGAGTACGTCGCGCAGTACCGGCCTGCGAGCCTGGCCACCCAGATGCTGACCGCCGTGGTGAACACGGTCCGGGCCATCGTCGCCAAGGCGTCCCTGTTGCTGGCCAGCGCCGTCCGGGCCGTCGTGGACATCACGGCCGACGCGGTCGAGTCGGTGTCCAGCCTGGCCGCCGCCTTCGCCCCGGCACCGAAGGCACCCGCGACACCGAAGGCACCAGCGGCGGCGGTGCCCTCCGCGCGGGTGGAACCCGTTGTCGCCGAGACTGCCACGGTCGGCATCGCCGAGAAGACGGAGGAGGTCGCGGAGGTCGAGAAGGACGCCACCGTCGCCGACGCCCCGGAGGCCACCCCGACGGTTCAGCCGACAGCTCCAGCCGATCCCGATCCCGAGCCCGACACGTCCGCGCCCGCCGAATCGGCCGAATCTTCAGCATCCACGCCATCCACCGAAAGCAAGCCACCCACACCACGGCCGCACCGGCACTCCGCCACTCCAAAGGAATCAACGGAATCTGCGGATGCACCCACGGCGCCGAAAACCCGTGCACGGCACAGCTACAACCCCCGGCGCCACAGCGCAGCCGCCCGTCCCGAGGTCGAGCGCGGGCAGGGTCCGGCACCGACACAACACGAGCGATCTACCACACCCCACGAGTCCACGGCGTCGAGCGATGCCGCTGCATAATGCCTGTGAAATACCCACCAGTGTGCTGGTCGCACTGGGCAGTCGAATGTTGCGTTCGCAACCGGTTGCGCACATTGCCAACAGAGGTGATCGCGACCACTAACTGCTGATCGAGGCCCTGGGATACCAGTTGTCGAAATTTCCCAGAACTCGGTTGTCGCGCCGCAACCTCGAGATCGCTGAGCCGACACCGGAAAGGCGATGGCGGACACGCCATTTCGCATCTCAAAAGTTGTCTCGTATCGCAACTCGTCGTGTCGTTCAACTCGGGTAGTCAACTCAAATCTGTTGTTCTTCATCATTTTTCAGCGGCTGAGAATGTTCCTCGCACCCCGAGCCCGATTCTTCGGTAATTTGCCATATTCACGCACCACGACACGGCGACTTCCGGGGAATTGCTGCCGGAGTCAATTCGCTGCGCCCTACTGATAATCGTCGTCGAATTGATGCATTTTCGGTGGGTTACAGTCCTCTGACCTCCAGGTCGGAGCGCCTTTTACCCAGCGTCGGGAGTGGGATATGTCGCTGAATCGTCGCCGTATCATTTCCAGCCTTTCCACAATGTCCGTGCCCTTGCTCGCCGCCGCCGTACTGAGCGCAACCTCGGGTGTGACCGCGCCGCCACCCGCGTCCGCGACCGCGTCACCGCGGCGTGTGGTCGTCGCCGAGAAGATCGCCCTGACAACGGCGATCGACACCTCATCGACCACCACGGGCATCGCCGAGTCCAGCCTCTACTACATGGATCAGGCCGACCTGACCACCGCGATGCAAGACCTGCAGTCCATGGGCGTCACCCAGATCCGCATCTATCTTCCCTGGCGCGCAATGGAACCCACCGCTGGAACGTACAGCTGGACCCAGGCCGACCAACTGCTGGACACCGCGGCCTCCTACGGCATCGCCGTGGATGCAGCGATCACCGGCACCCCGGGCTGGGCGACGCAGTACGGCAGCGGACTGGCCAACGGAGCGCCGACCTCCGACGCCGACTTCGCCAGTTTCGTCAGTGCGGTGGCCAGTCGCTACGGCGCGGCGGCCAACGACGGGGTGGCCAAGATCGACGCCTACGAGATCTGGAACGAACCCAACGGAGTCAACGGGTGGTTTCCCACCCCGGACGCCGCGGCCTACACCGCACTGCTGAAGGCCGCGTACACCGCGATCAAGGCCGTCGATCCCAAGGCCGAAGTCATCGGGGGCGTTCTCGGAGCAGGCATCACGCTCGGCTCACTCAGCGTCAACCCGGTGACGTTCCTGGCCGAGATGTACGCCGACGGCGCCGAGGGATTCTTCGACGCGCTGGCCTTCCACCCGTACAGCACCAGCCTGTTCTCCGCGGGTGCCGCCGTGGTCAATTCCGCGCTACAACAACTCGAGGCGCTGCGGGCGCTGATGAACGCCAACGGTGATGCGCTCAAACTGATCTGGGCCACCGAATACGGCGAGGCCTCCACCGCCGCGGGTGAGGCGAATCAGGCGGCATTCATCCAAGATTTCCTGACCACCTGGGCGACGCTGGCCGGTGTGGGGCCGTCGTTCGTCTTCTCCCTGATCGACTCGGCCTACTCCGGCGGCAGCTTCGGGATCTTCAACTCCGACTGGACGCCGAAGGAGGCGGTCGCCGTCATCAAGGCCTGGATCGCAGCGCACCCGGTCAGTGGTGCGGTCACCTACCCCGTCACCCAGCTGGCCGCCGCGATCAAGGCCATCGTGGCCGGCATCAATCAGGTGGTGAGCACCGCGGTCAAGGGGGTGAAGCAGCTCGCGGCGTCGCTGGCCGCGGCCGCGGCCACTCTGCTCAAGTCGGCCAAGACAGCTCTGGGTACCAAGACCACCACCACCGCAGCGTCGGTGGCCGCGGTCCCTGCGGCCGCCGTGGCGACCGTGACGCTCTCCACGGCAGCAGACACAACGAAAGACGCGGCGACAGACACGGCGACGGCCACGGCCACGGCCACGGCCACGGCACAGAGCGCCGAAACCCCCACGCCGCGGCACACATTCGGCTGGCGGCACGCGCCGGCCACCCCGCAGACAGCGAGCCCCGTCCCGGGCAGCGCCTCGACACCGCCGAAAGATGATGCACCGCAAGGAGCTTCAGCGGCAGCGGATCCGGCGTCGCCGACCGGCGGCACGGCCACGTCCGACGATCCGCACCCCGCACCGGCGCACAAGCCGCGCCACGTCCACGGATTCGGCGGCAAACACGGCAGGCACGCCGCGCACCAGCAGTCCGGCTAGCCTCAGGCGTCGTCGAGCAGGTCCGGGGTGACGGCCGATTCGGTGTCGGGGATGCCGTCCTGCTTGGCCTTGCGGTCGGCCATCGAGAGCAGCCGCCGGATCCGGCCCGCGACCGCGTCCTTGGTCATCGGCGGCTCGGCCAGGCGACCCAGTTCCTCGAGTGATGCCTGCCGGTGCTCGACCCGTAACCGGCCGGCTTGCGCCAGATGATCGGGCACGGTCTCGCCGAGGATGTGCAGGGCCCGTTCCACCCGCGCGGCCGCGGCCACCGCCGCGCGCGCCGAGCGGCGCAGGTTGGCATCGTCGAAATTGGCCAGCCGGTTCGCGGTGGCGCGGACCTCGCGCCGCATCCGGCGTTCCTCCCACGTCAGCCGGGTGTCCTGGGCGCCCATCCGGGTCAGCAGGGCGCCGATGGCCTCGCCGTCGCGGACCACCACCCGGTCGCTGCCGCGGACCTCGCGGGCCTTGGCGCTGACACCGAGCCGCCGCGCGGCACCGACGAGCGCGAGTGCGGCCTCCGGACCCGGGCAGCTGACCTCCAGGGCCGAGGACCGGCCCGGCTCGGTCAGTGACCCGTGCGCCAGAAACGCGCCGCGCCAAGCGGCTTCGGCGTCGTTGACGCTGCCGCCGACCACCTGGGCGGGCAACCCGCGCACCGGCCGGCCCCGCAGGTCCAGCAGCCCGGTCTGGCGGGCCAGCGCCTCACCGTCCTTGGCGACCCGCACCACGTAGCGGGTGCTCTTGCGGATCCCGCTGGCCGACAACACATGCACCACGGCGTTGTAGCCGTACAGGTCGTAGATGTCCTTGCGCAGCCGGCGCGCGATGATGCCGAGGTCCACCTCGGCCTCGACCACCACCCGGCCGGCGACGATGTGCAGGCCACCGGCGAAGCGCAGCAGCGAGGACACCTCAGCCCGGCGCGCACTGACCGAGTTCACGACCAGCCGGCTCAGTTCGTCCTTCACCTCAGCGGTCATCGCCACGAATCGTCACCCCTCGATACATTCACCGTCGATTGCCCCTGCGCTCCCCCGACCGGCCAGGCCGGGTGGGGAGCGGTGGAATCGCTGTCATCCGGATGTGATGCCCTGCCGCGCAGCCGGACCCGCTCCAATGCGGCGGCCAGCATCGACGGGTCATGTAACTGTGTACCAGGCCGCGACACGTCAGCAAACTCCACGTTGGCGCCGAGCGCGGCAGCCGTGCGCACCAGCTGCTCACGCTCCCGGTCGCTGGGGACCCGCACGGAGTCGACGATGATCTCGTCGACGGTGAAGCCCGGTGCGTGTTGAGCCAGCACGTGAATGTGCCGCTCGGCCGAGAACCCCGCCGTCTCCCCCGGTTCGGCCGCCAGGTTGAGCACCAGGGCCCGGCGGGCCGTGGTGGCCTGCAGGGCCGCCGCGAGCTGCGGCACCAGGACATGCGGGATCACGCTCGTGAACCACGAGCCGGGGCCCAGCACCACCAGGTCGGCCGCCATGATGGCGTCCACCGCCTGATGGGTGGCAGGCGGATCGCCCGGCAGCAGCCGCACCCGTCGCACCTTGCCCACCGTCGTCGCGACGGCCACCTGGCCCCGGATGACCCGGAACATCCGCGGGTCGGTCTCCAGTCCGGCCACATCCGCCTCGATCTGCAGGGCGATGGGGCACATCGGCAGCACCCGGCCCTTGAGGCCGAGGATCTTGCCGAGCTCGTCGAGGGCGGCCACCGGATCGGTCAGCACCTCGTTGAGCCCGGCCAGGATCAGGTTGCCGATCGGATGCCCGGCCAGCGCGCCGCTACCGCCGAACCGGTGTTGCAGGATGGTCGCCCACAGCCGGCCGTGCGGACTGTCAGAGGCCAACGCCGCCAACGCCATTCGCAGATCACCGGGAGGCACGACATCGAGTTCGCTGCGCAGCCGGCCCGACGATCCGCCGTCGTCGGCCACGGTGACCACTGCGGTGACATGCGGGGTGAGCCGGCGCGCAGCGGACAGGGTGGCGTAGAGACCGTGCCCACCGCCGAGTGCGACCACCCGCGGATCGCTCGTCCGACTCGGTTGCGGGGCCGTCATTCGCGCCCCAGATCGCGGTGCAGCACCCGTACCGACAGCTGCTCACCGCCCTGCAGCCGCCCGGCCAGCGCCTCGGCGATCGCCACACTGCGGTGCTTTCCGCCGGTACAGCCGATGGCCACCGTCATGTACCGCTTCCCCTCCCGGCGATAACCGTTGATCACCACGCCCAGCAGTCGATGGTAGGTGTCGAGGAATTCCGCGGCGCCGTCCTGGCCCAGCACGTAGTCCCGGACCGCCGGGTGCTGGCCGGTGTGCGGGCGGAGTTCGTCCACCCAGTGCGGGTTCGGGATGAACCGGACGTCCATCACGGTGTCGGCATCCATCGGCAGGCCGTATTTGTAGCCGAACGACTCCACGGTGACGCTGGTGTGCGCCACGGCCTCTTCACCGAAGGCACGTTCGATGCTCTCCCGTAGCGCCGGCACCGCCAGGGTCGAGGTGTCGATGACCAGATCGGCCACCGCACGCACCGAGGCCAGCATCGCCCGTTCGGCGGTGATGCCCTCGGCGAGGGTCTGATTTCCCTGCAGCGGATGACTGCGCCGGTTCTGTTCGTAGCGCCGCACCAGCGCCTCGTCGGAGGCGTCCATGAACAACACCCGCGGGGTGATCCCCCGGGTTCCGAGTTCGGTGCGCACCGAGTCCAGGTCGCCGGTGAAGCCCTTGGACCGCACATCCATCACCACCGCCAACCGGGTGATGCGCGAACCGGCGTCCAACCCGAGGTCGACCATCCTGGCGATCAGTTCCGGGGGCAGGTTGTCGGCCACGTACCAACCGAGGTCTTCGAGCACCTTGGCGGTGGTACCGCGTCCCGCACCGGACAGCCCGGTGACGAGGACGACCTCGATCCCAGATTCGTCACTCATATATTGCTCAGTCACCCCGATGCCTGTTGATCTTGGTCGGTTCGATCATTGTCCAAAACTGCCGGTTGCGCGCCGGAATCGGGTGCGCCCGCGCCGGTCGTGCCGGTGCCGAGGGCCTCCAGCACGGCGCGCGCGGTGGCCACCCCGATGCCGGGCACCGCCGTGATGTCCTCGATGCTGGCCGCCGACAGTCGCGACACCGATCCGAAATGGGTGACCAGCGCCTTGCGCCGGTGCTCGCCCAGCCCGGGTACCGCGTCCAGTGCCGACGCCGTCATCCGCTTGGACCGTTTGCTGCGGTGATAGGTGATGGCGAACCGGTGCGCCTCGTCACGGACCCGCTGCAGCAGGTACAGGCCTTCGCTGTTGCGCGGGAAGATCACCGGGTCGTCCTGGAACGGCACCCACACCTCTTCCAACCGTTTGGCCAGACCGATCACCGCGACATCGGTGATGCCGAGTTCGTCGAGCACCGTGGCGGCGGCGKTCACCTGGGGTGCGCCGCCGTCGACGACGTAGAGGTTGGGTGGGTAGGCGAAGCGCCGCGATCGTCCTTCGGCCACCAACGGGCGGTCGGCGTCGGCGATGTGCCGGGCGAACCGGCGCTGCGTCACCTCGGCGATGGATGCGACGTCGTCGGACCTGCCCCCGCCCGCCGCTTCCCGAATGGCGTAGTGCCGGTAGTCGGATTTGCGTGGCAGCCCGTCCTCGAACACCACCATCGAGGCCACCACGTCGGTGCCCTGCACGTGACTGATGTCCACGCACTCGATGCGCAGCGGCGCGTCGGTCAATTCCAACGCGTCCTGAATGCTCTGCAGCGCTTCGGATCTCGCATTGAAGTCGCCCGCGCGTTTGAGCTTGTGTTGGGTCAGCGACTCGCGCGCGTTGCGCTGGACCGTCTCGGCGAGCGCCTTCTTGTCGCCGCGCACGGGGACCCGCAGCGACACCCGCGATCCGCGCAGACCCGACAGCCAGTCGGCCAGTTCGTCGGCGTTGTCCGGAAGTACCGGCACCAGAACCTGTTTGGGTACCGGATTGGTGGTCTCGTCCTGATTGGCGACGCCGTCGCCCAACTCTGCCTGGTCGCCGTAGAACTGGGTCAGGAACTGCTCGACGAGGTAGCCCTCACCGGATTGCCCTGGCTCGCCGGTCTTCTCGACCACCCAGCCGCGCTGGCCGCGCACCCGGCCGCCGCGCACGTGGAACACCTGCACGGCGGCTTCCAGGTCGTCGTCGGCGAAGGCCACCAGATCGGCGTCGGTCCCGTCGCCGAACACCACCGTCTGTTTCTCCAGCGCCCGCCTGAGCGCCCCGATGTCGTCGCGCAGCCGCGCCGCCCGCTCGAAGTCGAGGGCCTCCGCCGCGGCGGTCATCTGCCGCTCCATGTCCCGCACCAGCCGGTCGGTCTTCCCCGACAGGAAGTCGCAGAAGTCCAGCACAATCTGGCGGTGCTGCTCGGCGCTGACCCGGCCCACACACGGTGCCGCACACTTGTCGATGTAGCCCAGCAGACATGGCCGGTCGATCTGCTTGTGCCGCTTGAACACTCCTGCCGAGCACGTACGCGCCGGGAACACCCGGGTGAGCAGGTCCACGGTCTCGCGGATGGCCCACGCGTGCGAGTACGGCCCGAAGTAGCGCACACCCTTGCGCCGCGGACCGCGGTAGACGAACAACCGCGGGTACTCCTCGTTGAGAGTCACCGCCAGCACCGGATAGGACTTGTCGTCGCGGTACCGGATGTTGAACCGCGGGTCGAACTCCTTGATCCAGTTGTATTCCAGCTGCAGCGCCTCGACCTCGGTGGTGACCACCGTCCACTCGACGCTGCCCGCGGTCATCACCATCTGCCGGGTGCGCGGCGCCAGCCCGGCGATATCGGCGAAGTACGAGTTCAGCCGGCTGCGCAGGCTCTTGGCCTTGCCGACGTAGATGACCCTGCCGTGCGGGTCCCGGAACCGGTAGACACCGGGTTCCACCGGAATGGAACCCGGCGGAGGCCGGTACGTCGCTGGATCGGGCACGGGTCCAGGTTAGAGCGTGTCGATGTAACCGCAGAACGCTGCGGCCTTGGCTTCGTAGTTGCGGTACAGGTCGTAGCTGGCCGCACCCGGCGACAGCAACACCACGTCGACGCCGGGCACCGCCGCGGCCAGCGTCACCGCGTGTTCGAGGCTGCCCGCCCGCTGCGTCCGGTCGGGGTGTGCCTGGGCGAACCGGATGCCGATCAGGGTTCCGTTGGACGGCGCCTGGATGAGGGTCACCCGGTCCGGCGTCCCGCACAGATGATCGTCGAGGCCGCGGTAATCGAGGCCGCGATCCATGCCGCCGACGATGACGGCCACGTCGGCGTCCGCGGGCATGGCACGCAGTGCGGCCACCACGCTTTCGCCGGTGGTGGCCAGTGTGTCGTCGATCCAGCGGATCCGACCGGTGGTGCGCACCGTCTGCAGCCGGTGCGGCAGCCCGGCGAATGTCGCGGCTGCCGCGTCGACCTCGGCATCGGTCACCGGCCTGCCGAGCACCTCGGCGGCGGCCAGCGCGGCCAGTGCGGCGTTGGCGACGTTGTGTTCGTAGGCCATCACCGATCGAGAGGCGGGTACCCGCGCGGTCCCCGGATCCACCAGCCGGACCGGCGGCAGGTCGGTGATCCCGATCCGGGCCAGCGCGGTGACGACCTCGGGTGTGGTGATCAGCGCCCGGGAGCCGGTCCCGAAGATGCGTGCCTTGGCCGCGTAGTAGGTCGGGATGTCACCGTGGAAGTCCAGATGGTCCTGATACAGGTTGGTGATCACCGCCACTGCCGGCGTGGTGCGCAGCAGGGCACACTGCTGGCTGGACAGCTCGGCCACCACCCACTGATCCTCGTGCGGCTCCAGATCCGAGAGTGGCGTGCCGATATTGCCCGCCACGACCGCGTCGACGCCGAGGGCGGTCAGCAGGTGGGCCAGGAACGCCGCGGTGGTGCTCTTGCCCTTGGTGCCGGTGACACCGATGGTGCGAGCCCCGTGGGTGCTCAGGTACCAGTCGGCCGCGCTGGACACCCGTGGGCCGCTCTCGCGCAGCTCTTCGAACACCGGATTGCGCCACGGCACACCGGGACTGACGAACACGATGTCGGTGTCGCGCAGCAACGACAGCGACTCGGGACCGTGGTGCACGCTCAGTCCGGCGATGCCGGTCTCGGTTGTCCCGGTTGCCCGGTCGTCGACGCCGACGATCCGGGCGGCGCCCTGGGCGGCCGCGGTGCGGGCCATCGACAGGCCCTCCTTGCCGAGCCCCCAGATGCCGACCACCAGACCGGCTAGGTCAGTCATCGAGCAGCTTCGCGAAACGCGCTGGCACATGATGTTCGACGGGCCCCTGGTCCTGCTCGGCGGCCGCGACGGCCACCAGTTCGGCTCGGCGCGAGGCGAACTGGTCGACGAGGGACAATCCGCGCCAGCGCTCGTCATCGAGGACGGCGAGCATCGACTCGGCCGCCTCGTAGTACTCCCCCACACATTCGAACGGCTTGTGCACACCGAGACCGAGGATGTCGGCGAACCCGTCGTACTGGGCGGCGTCGTCGAAGAGGTTGGCGCCGAAGATCTCTTCCAGCCGCGCCCGCCCCAGGCGGGGCGCCAGCAGCACGAAGACGAACTGGCATTTCGGGCAGTGCCCGCACCACGAGGTGGCGCGACGGGCGGGGTCCAGCGCGAACAGCCGGTTGCAACTGGTGAAAACACCGAAATAGTCGGTGCAGGAGGCGAACCGGTCGGCGATCTCGGATTCCGAGAGGCCACGCAGCAGCGAGAAGTAGCGGTCGGGGTTCAGTCCGTACTGCGCCAGGGTGTCCCGCAGCAGCGTCTCGTAGACGATGCTCTTGGACCACTGGTGGTTGATGTCGCGACCCAGCCATTCGATGTTGCCCACGTTCGAGGACTTCTCGTTGGACAGCACCACCGGCCCGAGCCCGCGCGCGTCGGCCACGATCAATCCGATCACGCTGTTGATCGCGGTCACCGGGACGTGCCCGTTGTGCGCACCGTTCGCGTTGGCCTCGATCAGCCCGCGATCGATGCTGCGCCGGACGTGCACGCTGTCCAGCCCGCTGACCTCGATGCAGCGGTCGATCGGGTCATACCGGTTGACGCTGAACAGCACCGGCTGCACGCCGTGGCGCCGGAAGGCTTCGATGCTGACCACCGAGTCCTTGCCACCGCCGACGGGCACCAGGGGGTTCGCTTCCGGATCCCAGGTGTCGTCCGCGACGTCTTCGGCGGCGGCGTCCGGGCCGGTCACCTCCGGCGTCAGCGCTGCGGGCAGGTCGTTGCGGTAGGCGAATTCGCCCAGGCCGCCCTCGACCAGGGTCCGCAGGTAGTGCTTCTCGAATTCATATGTCGGAAAAGCGATCTCGATGGCGGGCGGGGCCGCGGCCTTGTAGTAGCTCAGCGAACAGGTCAGGGCGAGCAGCCGTGCCAGTTTCGGGTTCGGTTGCGCGCCGGCCAAACTGGTGCCGAAATCGATCACCTCGGTGAAGCTGACCGGCTCCGGGCCACGCAGGGTGTAGCGCAGGTTCAGGATGTCGCCGGCCATGTCGAAGCCGTCGATGACCAGCGCTTCGAAGCGCTCCGGGTGGAATGCATTCACAGCAGGCGCTCCCCGATCGCGGCGACGGGATGGGTCTCGAAAGTCGGTGACACCCACCGGGCCCGCGTCACCGCAGCCAGGTCGACGGGTTCGTCGGTGACCGTGTCCGCGTCCAGCAGCCCCGCCGCGGCCAGCCAACCCAGCCGCTCGGCACCGAGACCGATCCGGCCGCTTGGTGTCTCGCACAGCAGCGCACCCAGCAGTGGCACTTCGAGAAGATCCCCGTCGCTGGGTACGGCATCGGCGTGACCGGTGGTGGCGAGCTCCCGCTCCGCCAGCAGGTCGGCGGCCCGGCTGGTGGTGCGCGCGGCCATCGTCTGCCAGTGCGGCGCGGCGGGCGCCGGGGCGCACAGCGCCAGGCGCACCGGCTCGGGACGAACGGGTTCGATCAGCACACCGCTGACCACGAACCGGGTGTCCACGACGACGACGGTGACCGCGGCACTCACGCCGCCATGCCTGCGCTGCAGTTCCGCCAGGAAATCGGCGAGCGCCCGCCGCAGTTGGGTGACACCGGGCATCTCGATGCCGAAGAACTCCGCCGGTTCGGCCAGCCGATGCCAGACGGCGTCGGCATCGGGTTCGCGGCCGGCCACGACCGGGATGGTGATGGTGGGATGCGTGCCCAGACCTGCGATGAGCGCACCTGCCGAGACGAGCGGTGTAGCGCTTTCGGAGAGGCCGTCAGCCGAGGTTGATACGAACTGCAGAGTAGTCATCGACATGCCGATACTACCGCAGCGATCAGCGGCGATACTGGATGGATGGGCAACATGGGTGAGGCGCGGGTGGCCCGGTTGACCGAGACCGATTGGCGCGCGTTCGCGGGCGTGCGGTTGCGGGCGCTCACCGACTCGCTGGGGGCCGACGACCCCCAGTTCCGGCAGGAGTCGACGTTCACGGCCGCGCAGTGGCGGCGGCGACTGCGCGCGCACGCCCAGTTCGCGGTGGTGGTGGACAACCGGCCGGTGGGTCTCATCGCAGCCCAGCGCCAGGGGTCCGAAGCCGTTTACCTGTACTCGTTGTGGCTGGATCCGGCCGCCCGCGGGCTGGGCCTGGGCCGGTCGCTGGTAGCCGAGGCGGTGCGCTGGGCCCGCACCCAGCGGGTGCGACAGGTCACGCTGAAGGTCAACGTCGACAATGCGCGGGCACGCGCGGTCTACGACAGTCTGGGGTTCGCCGTGTGCAGCACCGCGAGCACCAACGAGGTCACGATGTCGCTGAACGTGAGTTGAGGTCCGGCCGGTAGCGGTCCATCAGCGTGCGCAGCTGATCCATCGCGTCGACGGCCCGCTCCTTGTCCACCGCCTGGATCGCCATGATCGGGGTGTACTCGTCATCGGCCAGATCGACCCTGGCCCACCGCGCTCCGAGCGGGAACGACACGTCCACCACGTCGGACCACGGAATCAGTTTGTATCCGAGCAGGTTTCGGACCGCGATGCCGGACGCTCCGGCACGCACCCGTGGCCGCGCGAAGAGCAGCAGCAGCCCGCCCAGCACGACGCCGAGCACCCCCATCGCGACCTGATCCGAGGTGCGGAACAACACACCGCTGGAACCGATCTTGAGCAGGAAGCCCACCGTGATGTGCGCCGCAGCCACCAGGAATGCCGCCAGATACACGAAATACGGGGTCAGGTGCGGCTTGACGTCCAGATCCCAGGTACTCATGACCGGATGTCGCGCAACACCAATGCGGTCGACAGCGCGGCGGCCGCGGCCTGCGCACCCTTGTCCTCGCCGGAGTTCGGTAGGCCCGCCCGGTCCAGCGCCTGCGCTTCGGTGTTGGTGGTCAGCACGCCGTTGGCCACCGGGGTCGACTGGTCCAGCGACACCCGGGTCAGCCCCTGGGTGACCGCGTCGCACACGTAGTCGAAATGCGGTGTCTCACCACGGATCACCACGCCGAGCGCCACCACCGCGTCGTATTTGGCGGCCAACGCCTGTGCCACCACCGGGATCTCGATGGCGCCGAGCACCCGGACGATCGCCGGCTCGACGACGCCGAGCTGCTTGGCGGCCCGCACCGCGCCGTCGAGCAGCGCGTCGCAGATGGTGGTGTGCCACGTGCTGGCCACGATGGCCAGCGACACGTTCGACGCGTCGATGTCGGGCAGGTCGGGTACGCCGTGACCGCTCACAGCGTGCCTCCGAGTTCGCCGGGGGGTGACACCTCGTCGTAGTCCTCCAGGCCCACCAGATCGTGGCCCATCCGGTCGCGCTTGGTCATCAGGTAGCGGATGTTCTCCGCGTTGGCGCGTACCGGCAGCGGCACCCGCTCGATGATGTGCAGCCCGTAGCCGTCCAGACCCACCCGCTTGGCCGGATTGTTGGTCAGCAGCCGCATGGATCGCACGCCCAGGTCGACGAGGATCTGCGCGCCGATGCCGTAGTCCCGGGAGTCGGCGGGCAGGCCCAGCTCGAGGTTGGCGTCCACGGTGTCGGCGCCGGCATCCTGCAACTGGTAGGCCTGCAACTTGTGCAGCAGGCCGATGCCGCGGCCCTCGTGGCCACGCATGTACAGCACGATGCCGCGGCCTTCGCGGGCCACCGTTGCCATCGCGGCGTCCAGCTGCGGGCCGCAGTCGCAGCGCCGGGAGCCGAACACGTCACCGGTCAGGCACTCCGAGTGCACCCGCACCAGCACGTCATGGCCGTCGGAGTCCGGGCCGGAGATGTCGCCGAGCACCAGCGCCACGTGCTCGACATCCTCGTAGATGCTGCTGTAGCCGACGGCACGGAACTCACCGTGTTTGGTCGGGATGCGCGCCTCGGCGATGCGCTCGATGTGCTTCTCGTGCTTGCGGCGCCACTCGATGAGGTCAGCGATGGAGATCAGCGCCAGGTTGTGTTCGTCGGCGAAGACCCGCAGCTCATCGGTCTGGGCCATGTCGCCCTCGTCCTTTTGGCTGACGATCTCGCAGATCGCGCCGGCCGGCTGCAGTCCGGCCAGCCGGGCCAGGTCGACGGCGGCCTCGGTGTGACCAGGTCGGCGCAGCACGCCACCGTCCTTGGCGCGCAGCGGCACGACGTGGCCGGGCTTGGTGAAGTCGTCGGCGACCGCATCCGGGTCGGCCAGGGCGCGCATGGTGGTGGCGCGGTCCGAGGCGGAGATGCCGGTCCCGACGCCCACCTTGGCATCCACCGTGACGGTGTAGGCCGTGCCGTGCTTGTCCTGATTGACCGCGTACATCGGCAGCAGGCCCAGGCGGTCGCAGACGGCGCCGTCCAGCGGCACACACAGGTAACCGGACGTGTAGCGCACCATGAACGCCACCAGTTCGGGCGTGGCCTTCTCGGCGGCGAAGATCAGGTCGCCCTCGTTTTCGCGGTCCTCGTCGTCGATGACCACGACGGCCTTACCCGCCGCGATGTCGGCCACTGCCCGCTCGATGGAATCGAGCCTCGTCATCTTGTGCCACCTTCTCGCGTTCGCATGTCCACCCAAGTATGAACCACAGCCCTGTGACGTTTAATGCCCGCCGGTCCTTGCGGACCGACGGGCATCAACGGGTGCTACCGGATCGAGCTACCAGGTCTTGCTCGCGCTGGACAGCGTGCTCGTGACCACACCGTTGGTCACGACGTAGTAGCCGTCCCACACGGTGAGCGTCACCGTAGAGGTAGTCGTGTAGGTGACACCGACGCTGAGGATCCCCACCAGGGTGCCGCCGTTGCTCAGGGAGTAACCAGCCTGACCGGTGGCGGGATTCTTGGTGGTCGGGATGTTGTCGCCGTCGGCATCATCGGTCGACATCCCGATGGTGAGCAGGACCTTGCTACCAGAAATTGTCGGCGCGCTGTTCACCGCATAGATCGGCACCGTGACCACGACAGGGGCAGTGCCACCGTAGCCGTCGGTGACGTTGACGGTGAACGTCTGGTTCTTCTCGGCAGCGGTCGCCCCGTACTTGGCCGCCGCGTGCCGGGTGGCGGTTGTGATGTCGGCCGTGTACGTGAAGGTGCCGTCCGCGTTGAAGGTCACCGACGCCCCACTGGCCAACCCGCTGGCCGAGTAGGAGAGCGTGTCGGTGTCGGTGTCATTCGCCGTGATCTTGCCCGTACTCGTCTGAACGGTCCCGCTGAGCGTCCCCACCGTCGGAGCCGTGGTCAGGCTGGCGGTGGGCACATTGTTGATCACCGTCGGAGTCACACTCACCGACGCGATCGTGACCGTCTTGCCGCTGGCATCCGTGGCATTGATCGTGAACGTGTCGCCCGGGGTCTGGGTGTGCCCCAGGGCGCCGTTGCGGGTGTAGGTGAAGCCGCCGGCAGCGGTCACCGTGACCGTGCCCTTGGCGCCCTGGCTGCCCACGCTGTAGGTCAGGCCAAGGCCCGTATCGCCGGCCGGGATGTTGAGGTTGCCGGTGACGACGTTGTTGGTGGACGTGTTGATGTTCGTCACCGGCGACGGGGTGGTGGCCGTCACCGAGACGGTCACCGTCGCCGTGCCGCCGTGGCCGTCGTTGACGAGCACGTTGAACGAGTCCGTGCCCGCATCCTTGGTGGGGATGTAGGTGTAGGTGTTGCCCGACAGCGTGACGATGCCGCCCTTGGTGCTGGACGCGGATCCACCGCTGGCGCCGACCAGGCTGTAGGTCGTGGTGTCACCGTCGTCATCGGAACCCGAGACCGTGCCGCGCACCACACCCAACGCATCCGTGCCGGTGTTGCTGAACGACCCGGTCGGGTTGGTGTTGAGCTTCTCGATCGGGATGGAGAAGCTCAAAGTGCTTGAGCCACCGAACAAATCGCTCGCGGTGATCGTGAAGACATCCCCGGGGGCACCGGGCACGGCCGCGTTGTGCCAGTACGAGTCCTGGCCCCCGAAGATCGGGACGTCCTTCGTCTTCTTGATCGTGTAGGTGAACGTGCCGTTGGCGGCCACCGTGATCGAACCGCCGTTGTTCGTGTCGTAGTTGCCCGCGGCGAAGGTCACCGTGTCACCGTCGGCATCCGTGGCCTTGATGGTGCCCGTGGTGGTCTGCTGACGGTTGATACCGAGGTCGACAGTCGCGAGGTTCGAGGTCGTGACCGTTACGCCGTTGGCCACCGGAGCGCTGTTCGCAACCGTCGGGGTGACATTCACCGTGGCGATGGTCACCGTGTTGCCGTTGGCGTCGGTGGCCTTGATGGTGAAGGTGTCACCCGGCGTCTGGGTGTGGCCCAGCACGCCGCTGCGGGTGTAGGTGAAAGCACCCGTCGAGGTGACCGTCACCGTGCCCTTGGCTCCCTGGCTACCGACGCTGTAGGTCAGGCCCGTGTTGCCTGCCGTATTGAGCTGTCCCGTAACGACATTCGCCGTCGAGGTGTTGACACCCGTCACCGCCGACGGCGTGGTGAGTCCACTCAGGCTGACGGTGGCCGTCGACGTCCCGCCGTGTCCGTCGTTGACGAGCACCTGGAACGAATCCGTGGTGTTGCCCGCCGTCGGGATGTACGTGAACGAGTTACCGCTGAACCGGATGATGCCGCCGTTGGCTGTCGCCGCTGCGCCGTTGACCGCTCCCACCAGGCTGTAGGTCAGGCCGTCACTGTCGTCGTCGGAACCGGATACGGTGCCGCGCACCACACCCAACGCATCGGTGGTCTTGCTTCCCACCGACACACTCGAATCCGGAACCTTGTTCAGCGTGGCGACCGGCACCGAGTACGTCACCGCAGTGGTACCACCGAAGCCGTCGGTCACATTCACCGTGAAGGTATCGCCCGGGTACCCGGTCGCCGCTGCGTTGTGCCAGTAGTCGTCGTGAATGCCGAAGGGCGCGAACTTGGTCAGCGTGTAGGTGAAGGTGCCGGTCGAGCTGACCGTCACCGAACCACCGTTGGCGGTGTCGTACGTACCGGCAGCGAACGTCAGCGCATCGCCATCGGCGTCCGTCGCCTTGAGCGTGCCGGTGGTGGTCTGCTTGTCGGACGGGCCGCCCAACGGGTTGTAGGTCGGCGACCCGACCGGGGCGTCGGTCGTCACACCGTTGCCGGTCGGGGCGTTGTTGGCCACCGTCGGGGTGACGTTCACCGTGGCGATGGTCACCGAGTTGCCGTTGGCGTCGGTGGCCTTGATGGTGAAGGTGTCCCCCGGTGTCTGGGTGTGGCCCAGCGAGCCGTCGCGCGTGTAGGTGAATGCACCCGTCGAGGTGACCGTGACCGTGCCCTTGACACCCTGGCCGCCCACACTGTAGGTCAGGCCCGTGTTGCCGGCCGTATTCAACTGTCCGGTAACAACATTCGGTGTCGAGGTGTTGACGCCGGTGGTCGCCGAGGGTGTGGTGAGCCCGCTCAGGCTGACCGTGGCCGTCGACGTGCCGCCGTGTCCGTCGTTGACGAGCACCTGGAAGGTATCCGTCGTCTTGCCGGCCGTCGGGATGTAGGTGTACGAGGTGCCCGACACGGTGATGATGCCGCCGTTGGAGCCCTTCACAGACCCGTTGGTGGCGCCGATCAGCGTGTAGGTCAGCGTGTCGTCGTCATCGTCGGACCCGTTGAGCGTGCCGCGCACGACACCCAGCGCGTCGGTCGCGTTGTTCTTGGTCGGCACGCTCGCCGAGGGCACCTCGTTCAGCTTCTCGATGGGGATCGAGACGGTGATCGTGGTGCTGGCACCGAAGCTGTCGGTGACGGTCATGTTGAACGTGTCATTGAGGTCGTTGCCGGTCGCCCCGGTCGCCGACGCGGCGTGGTAGTAGCCGTAGGTCTTGGCGATGGTGTAGCTGAAGCTGCCGTCGGACTTGACCGTCACCGTGCCGCCGTTGGAGGTACTGAGCAGCTGTCCGAGTGACCCGCCTGGGTAGCTGATGGGGTCGCCGTCGGCGTCGGCCGCGACGACCTTGCCGCTGCTCGACTGCCAGTACACGCCCAGCACGTCGACGATCGAAGAACTGGTGACCGTCGTGGTGCCCGCCGTCGGGGCCGCATTGCTGATGACCGGGGTGACGGTGACCGTCCCGACCTTGATCTGCAGGCCGTACGCGGTGCCGTAGACGTCGAACGTGTCGTCGGTGCCGCCGATGTGCCCGGTGGCGGTTCGGGTGTAGGTGTAACCCGCACCGTTGAACGCGACGTTGCCGTAGCCCGCGCCGGTGGCGGTGTAGTTGGTGAACAGCGCATTGTTGGCCGACGAACCCAGGCTCACCGTGCCGGAGGTGACGCCGGGCGCCCCGTTGGTCTTGGTGATGTTCACGTTGTCCAGCGGGCTGGTGAGACTCAAGACGCCAAGTGCGACAAGGACATCCGATGTTCCACCGCGGCCGTCGCTGACCACGATGGTGAACGAGTCGGAGTAGGTGATGCCGCTGCTGACCTTCGGGATGTAGACGTAGCTGCCGTCAGCGTTGACGTGGGCGATGCCGCCGGCGCCGGTGTAGTCGGTGGAGGTGTCACCGGTGGCGCCCTTGATGGAGTAGCTCAGTGGATCGCCGTCAGGGTTGATCACGGCGTTGACCTGGCCGCGCACGATGCCGTTGTTGTCGCCGAGGGTGTTGGACGGCACGCCGCCGATCGGCGGGAGGTTCCACGTCGGGATGGTGACGGTGACCTGGACGTCGGTGGTCCCGCCGTGCAGGTCGTCGACGGTGATGGTGAACGTGTCGATCTTGTCGGCGGCCGTCGCGCCGGTGGCACTGGCGGTGTTGCGGGCGTCGATACCTGCCGTGTAGGTGTAGTCGCCCGTCAGCGCGCTGACGATGACCGAACCCTTGCCGGTGGTGAAGATCACCGGCGTGTACGCGTGGATCGCGTCGTCATCGGAGTCGATGTTGATCTTGCCGGTCACCGTGCCGAGAATGCTGTTGCTGCTGGTGTTTTCGTAGCTGGCGACCGGGGTCTGGTTGACCGAGTTCGACAGGTGCACGGTGAACGCCGCGGTGTCGAACGAGAGCAGGCTGCCGTCCGAGACCGTGATGGTCACCAGATCGGTCAGGTTCAGACCGGCTGCCGCATGCGGGGCGTACGGCGTGTAGGTGAACGTGTAGGTGCCGTCGGCGGCCGGGGTGGTGTTGACGTTCACCGAGCCGAGGATTGACGTCGAGGTGAAGCTCAGCGAATCACCGTTATCGTCGTGAGCCTTGAAAGTTCCTGTCAGCACGCCGGTTTGGTTGTTGGTGCTGATGATGGTCGGCTGGGTGTCGAAGACCGGGGCCAGGTTGACCGTCGGGATGGTCACCGTCACCAGCACATCGGTGGTGCCGCCGTGCAAGTCGTCCACCGTGATGGTGAACGAGTCCGTCTTGGCCGAGGCCGGGGCGCCCTGCACACTGGCGGCGGCCCTGGCATCGGCGTTCGCCGTGTAGGTGTAGTCACCGGTCAGCGCGCTGACTATCACCGAACCCTTACTGGTGGTGAAGATCACCGGCGTGAAGGCATGCACGATGTCGTCGTCGGAGTCCACATTGATCTTGCCGGTCACCGTGCCGAGCAGGCTGCTGCCGCCGGTGTTCTGATAGCTCGCGACGGGGGTTTGATTGACCGTGTTCGACAGGTGCACCGTGAACGTCGCCGAGTCGGACAGCAGGCCCGGATCCCAGGCCGTGATGGTCACCAGGTCGGTCAGGTTCAAGCCGGCCGCCGCATGCGGCAGGTACGGCGTGTAAGTGAAGGTGTACCAACCGTTTTCGTCCGGCGTCTCGTCGACGTCGACCGTGCCGAGCACGCCGATGCCGGTGAAGCTCAGCGTGTCGTCGTCCTGGTCGGTGGCCTGGAACTTCCCGGTGAGGACACCGGTCTGGTTGTTGGTGTCGGTGATGGCGGGCGGCGTGTTGAACGTCGGGGCGTGGTTGCCGAGGATGGGGCTGCCCTCGTAGTGGAAGCTCACCTCGTATTCGACGTCGTTGCCGTCGGGGTTGATCGGGTGCGCGAGGATGCCGAGGCCGTCGTTGATGTTCACCCTGAAGGTGACATCCGCGCCGTTGACCAGACCGCTCGGTGACGGCACATAGGTGAACGTGCCGTCCAGGCCCATCACGATAAGGCCCTCACTGGGCTGCTGGTTGATGCCGGTCGTGTAGATGAGCGGATCGCCGTCGGGGTCGGTGCTGGTGAGCTTGTAGGTGCCCGGCAGCGGACCGGTGGAGACGATGGGCTGCCCGGGCAGGTGGTTGGTGGCCAGCCGCTCGTAGCGGGTGTAGGCCGCGGCCAGGAAGAGGTAGACGGGCACGCTCAACGGAGTCGGCGCACCGTTGAACAGGGTGGCCTGCAACAGGGTCTGCAGGGTGACCACGTATCCCGCGGCGACCTGTGACGGCGCCAGGATCGGGTTGTCCGGGTAGGCCGGGAAGAACTTGTCGACGGCATTCGCGAACTGCTCGATGAAGCTGGCGAACGGCCGGAAGGCCGGGATGTCCGGCGGCGCTGGGACCAGATCGGCCAGCGATGAGGCGGCCAGCGCGCCGGAGACCGGGGTGGCGGTGGCACTGAACAACGAGGTCTTGGCAGCTGACTTCGCGGAGCCGGCTTCGTTGGTGGCGACGACGGGCGCCGCAACACCGGGCTCGTTGGTGGCCGTCGGGATCGATGGAGTCTCGACGACCGGCGTCGTGACGGCGGGGGTTTCCGTCGTTCCCGTCCCGGTGCCCGTGGTGCCGGTGCCCGTTCCGGTGCCTTCGGTGGTCTCGGGGATCTCCGGGGTGCCGGTGGTGCCCGTCGTGGGGGTCGAGGTGCCGGTGGTGGGGCTGGAGGTGCCCGAGGTGCTGGTGCTGCTGCCCGACGTCGTCGAGTTGTGTGCGCCACCGGAGCTGCTCACCGTGGTGGTGGGGCCGCCGTTGGTGCTCGTCGTGGTCGACGTCCCGGTCGACCCGCTGGTGGTCGTTTCTTCCTTGGTCGTGCCGGTGGTCGTCGAGCCGGTGGTGGTGCCGCCACCGGTCGATCCGGACGTTCCCGTACTGCCGGTTCCGGTGCCGGTCTCGCCGGTCGTCCCGGTGGTGGTGCCGGTCGTCCCGGTGCCGCCGGTGGTGCCGGTCGTGCCGGTGCCCGCTCCCGTTCCGGTGCCCGCTCCCGTCCCGGTGCCCGACGGGGAATCCCCACTGGGCGGGTTGTCACCGGTCTCCGCTGCGGCGATCCCGGGCGCGGCGGCCGCGACCGAGAGACCTAGAAACGCTGCGACCGCGAACTCGCTGGCACGCTTGCGAGTTTTCGCTGAATTCTTACGATGAGCCGCCACCGGTGTCCTTCCCGACGCCCGCGTTCCGACACCGCTTGAGCAGCGCTGTAGGCAACGGGGAGTTTATTAATTGACGCGAAAGTTAACACGCCCGTGGTTACCAACGGAAGGTTTTCCTGAGAAAAAACTGAGCCGTGTCCTGCCAGCCGGTTTGGCCGCAGTTCTAGAACACGTTCTTGTTGCTGAACCAGCAGCCGCAGGTGTGGCAGCAATCAGGTACGGGCGTCCCTATCGGGCGGCCATCAATCGCTCGACGTACTTGGCGATCACGTCGACCTCGAGGTTCACCGGGGTGCCCACGGCGGCGCGGCCGAGAGTGGTCAACGCCAAGGTGGTGGGGATGAGCGACACCTCGAACCAGTCGCCCGAGTCGTCACTGTCACTCCCCGTCGCTGCGCTCGCCGCGCCACCGAGCCCCGACACCGTCAGCGAGATGCCGTCGACGGTGATGGACCCCTTCTCCACGACATACCGGGACAGGTCCGCGGGCAGCGCGATGCGCACGATCTCCCAGTGCTCGGACGGGGACCGGGAGATGACCCGCCCCGTCCCGTCGACGTGGCCCTGCACGATGTGACCACCGAGCCGGCTGTTGACGGCGGCTGCGCGCTCCAGATTGACCTGGCTGCCGACGCCGATGGCGCTCAGACTCGACCGGTTCAGCGTCTCGGCCATCACGTCGGCAGTGAACGCGCCGTCGGAGCGCACCTCCACCACCGTCAGGCAGACACCGTTGACGGCGATGGAATCACCGTGCCCGGCATCCGAGGTCACCACCGGACCCTTGATGACCAGACGGGCCGAATCATCGAGATTGTCGATGCCGACGATCTCGCCCAGTTCCTCAACGATTCCGGTGAACATGGGTGTCAGGCTAGTGCGCGCACCGACGGGGAATGGCCCCGACCGGTGTAGAACCGGGCAGTCCAGCCGCACCCACTACGATGCTGGGTATGCAGACGCAGCAACGCCGTGCAATTCGTGTCCGTTTCCTGATCCCCTTCCTGGCGGTGTTCCTGGCTGCGCTGGGACTTGTCGGGTGTTCGTCGTCGCCGAAGCAGAACGACGCCCCGCTTCCCGACGCCGCCGCACTGCTCAAGCAGTCCGCCGACACGACCCGCGCCCAGACGAGCGCACACGTGGTGCTGACCACGACCGGGGACATCAAGTCCCTCCCGATCACGATTCTCACCGGTGACATGACCCTGACGCCGGCGGTCGCCGCGCAGGGCAAGGCCGACATCATGTTCCTCGGCCAGAAGCTCTCCGACGTGAAGTTCGTGGTGTCCGATGGCAATCTCTACGGCGCCATCACCTCCGGCGGTGCCATGGAGAACTTCGGCCCGGCCGCCGACATCTACGACATCTCGACGATCCTCAGCCCGGAGAACGGGTTGGCCAACATCCTGACCACCTTCGCCGACCCGAAAGCGGAGGGCCGCGAGTCGATCAACGGCGCGGACGCGGTGAAGATCAGCGGCACCGTGCCCGCCGACGCGATGAACAAGATCGCGCCCGCACTGAAGGTCACCGGACCGATCCCGGGCACCGCCTGGATCCGCGAGGACGGCGACCACCAGCTGCAGCAGGTCAAGTTCGACATCGCCGAGGGGAAGACCATCCAGATGACGTTGTCGGACTGGGGTAAGACCGTCACCGTCGACAAACCCGCCGCCTGATGCCGGCCCGCACCAACCGCGGCCTCGCGATCGGCGCGGGTGGCCTGGCGGTACTGCTCGGTGCGCTGGACACCTATGTGGTGATCGCGGTGATCCGCGACATCATGGCGGCCCCGCCCAAGGGCATCGGTATCCCGCTGAACCAGATTCAGCAGGTCACCCCGATCATCACCGGGTATCTGCTCGGCTACATCGCGGCCATGCCGCTGCTGGGGCGGGCCTCGGACCGGTTCGGTCGAAAGTTGGTCCTGCAGGCCAGCCTGCTCGGGTTCGCCGTCGGCTCGGTCGTCACCGCGCTGTCCACCGACCTGACCATGTTGGTCATCGGCCGCGTCATCCAGGGCACCGCCAGCGGCGCGCTGCTGCCGGTCACCCTGGCGTTGGCCGCGGACCTGTGGTCGGCCCGCAACCGGGCGACGGTGCTCGGCGGTATCGGTGCCGCCCAGGAACTGGGCAGCGTGCTCGGCCCGCTGTACGGCGTCTTCATCGTCTGGGCGCTGAGCAAATGGCAGGACGTGTTCTGGATCAACGTCCCGCTGGTGGCCGTCGCGATGGTGCTGATCCACTTCAGCCTGCCGTCTAGGGATCGCAGCAAGGAACCCCAGAAAGTCGACGTCATCGGTGGCGTACTGCTCGCCGTCGCGCTGGGTCTGGCCGTCGTCGGCATGTACAACCAGTCCCCCGATGGCAAACAGCTTCTGCCCAGCTATGGGCCGCCCATGCTGATCGCGGCACTCGTCGTCGCCATCGGCTTCTTCGTCTGGGAGAAGTTCGCCACGACACGGCTGATCGAGCCCGCGGGCGTGCACTTCCGGCCGTTCCTGGCCGCGCTGGGTGCCTCGCTGTGCGCCGGCGCCGCCCTGATGGTGACGCTGGTCAACGTGGAACTGTTCGGCCAGGGCGTGCTGGGTAAGAGCCAGGAAGAAACGGTGTTCCTGCTGGTCTGGTTCCTGGGGGCGCTGCCCGTCGGTGCCCTGATCGGCGGCTTCGTGGCCACCCGGATCGGCGACCGCGTGGTCGCGTCCGTCGGCCTGGTGATCGCCGGCTTCGCGTACTGGCTGGTGTCACATTGGGACACCAATGTGCTTACCGCGCACCATGATCTGGGTGTCGTGGCGCTGCCGACCTTCGGCACCGACCTGGCACTGGCCGGCTTCGGGCTGGGACTGGTGATCGGTCCGCTGACCTCGGCGAGCCTGCGGGTGGTGCCGGCTGCCGAGCACGGCATCGCCTCCGCGCTGGTGGTCGTCTCCCGGATGATCGGCATGCTGATCGGTATGGCCGCACTGAGCGCCTGGGGTCTCTACAAGTTCAACCAGTTCCTGCAGGAGCGACTGGCGGCGTTGCCGGCGCCCAAGGCCGACTCACCCGGAGGCATCCTCATCGCGCAGGGCGCGCGACTGGGGCAGGCCACCAAAGAGGCCTACACCATGCAGTACGCCAGCATCTTCCTCATCACGGCGATCGTGTGTGTGGTGGGAGCGGTGTTCGCCTTGTTCGTCAGCGGTCGTAAAGAGCATGCCGATGAGGCCGAAACCGAGTTGGCGCCAAGCGAAGTCGGTAGCTAGCAGCGTTCGACGCCGCGCCGCATGGCCTTGGGCTTGCGGCGCGGCGCCGCCGCCGGAACACCCACGCGCAGGGCGCCCCACATGATCGATTTGACGGCGCGCTGGGTCAACGGGGAAATACCGAGCCAGTCCTGCAGGGCAGTCATGGTCTTCGTCCTTTGTTCAAGCTCTGCGCGCTCAACGATGACAACGCTTTGCCAAAATTGTACCGGCGTGCAGGAATCTTGGGGGTTCCACCGTGGCGGGCCCGATTACGAACCGTCGGGCACCATGCTCAGCCGCACATCGGGGCCGATTGTGTCGATCCCGTCGAATCGCCAGCGCTGTGCCCCCGCGATGCTGAGCACCCCGACGTCATCGACGGCCGTGATCGGTCCGCCGAGCAGGATCGGCGCCACATAGGCCAGGATCCGGTGGATCACCCCGGCCCGCAGGAACGCCCCGGCCAGGGTGGGTCCGCCCTCCACGAGTACCGCGGTGCGGTCCGAGAGGGCCCGCATCACCTCATGCGGATCGCGGGTCCGGATCACCATGGTGCGCGAATCATCGTTGAGCACATTGGCTTCCGGCGAGATTTCGCGTTCGCCGACCACGACGCGCAGCGGCTGATTCTCGGCCAACGAACCATCGGGCAGACGTGCGGTGAGCGTCGGGTCGTCGATGTAGACCGTGCCGGTGCCCACCACGATGGCGTCCACCGCCGCCCGGTAGCGGTGCACGTCCAAGCGCGCGGCCTCGCTGGTGATCCACTGGCTGCTGCCGTCGGCGGCTGCGCTGCGGCCGTCCACGCTCGTCGCGAATTTCCATGTCACATAGGGCAATCCGGTGTGCTGCTTGTGCAACCACTCGCGCAGCGGGCCGGCCGCCACCTCGGCCTCACCCACGCCGGCGATCACCTCGACACCGGCCTCGGCCAGCCGGTGGGCACCACCGGCGGCCTTCGGATTGGGATCGCCGACCCCGTACACCACTCGGGCCACACCGGCGGTCAGCAGCGCGTCCACACACGGTGGGGTGCGGCCGTGGTGGTTGCACGGCTCCAGGGTGACCACCGCGGTCCCGCCCCTGGCGCGCTCCCCCGACTGCCGCAGCGCGACGACTTCGGCATGCGCGCCGCCTGGCGGTTCGGTGCCGCCCACCCCGGCGATGTGACCGTCGGCGTCCAGGATCACCGCTCCGACAGGCGGATTCGGGTACGTGGTGCCCTTGACCCGCTCGGACTCGGCGATGGCCTGCCGCATGGCGGCCGCGAACGTCATAGGGTCAGATGCCGCGACGCCGACGCCGCCTGGGCGCGCAGGCGCCGCACCGCATCTGCGGGATCCTCGGCGCTGTAGACCGCAGATCCGGCGACGAAGCAATCCACGCCGGCCTCGGCGGCCTGCTCGATGGTGTCGGCGTTGATCCCGCCGTCGATCTCCACCACGATCCGCAGTTCACCGGAGTCGACGAGGCGGCGCACAATGCCGACCTTGGCGAGCACCTCCGGGATGAAGCTCTGCCCACCGAAGCCCGGCTCCACCGACATCACCAGCAGGGTGTCGAAATCGCGCAGGATCTCCAGGTAGGGATCGATCGGGGTCCCCGGCTTCACACTCAGCCCGGCCTTCGCCCCCGCCGCGCGGATATCGCGGGCCACCGCGACCGGATTGTCGGTCGCCTCGGCGTGGAAGGTGACGTTGTAGGCACCGGCCTCCGCGTACGGCGGCGCCCAGCGCTGCGGGTCCTCGATCATCAGGTGGCAGTCCATCGGGATGTCGGTCACCTTGAGCAGGCTTTCCACCACGGGCAGGCCCAGCGTCAGGTTCGGGACGAAATGGTTGTCCATCACGTCGACGTGCAGCCAGTCCGCGCCGGCCACCGCGGCGACTTCATCGGACAGCCGGGCGAAGTCCGCGGACAGAATGGACGGAGCGATGAGTGGACGACCTGCCATGGGTGGTCAGCCTACTGGTCAGGCCGAATTCACCCGCAAAGCAGCCGCGAACATCGCGTCGGTGCCGTGCCGGTGCGGCCACAACTGCACGTATGGCCCGGCGCCGAGACGGTCGACGCCCGGGAACAGTTCCCGGGTGTCCAGCGCCTGCACCGGTTGGCGGCGCAGCGCATCGGCCACCACACCCACGGTTTCGGCCAGGTGCGGCGAACAGGTTGCATACAGCACCACCCCGCCCGGCCGGGTCAGCGCGATTGCCGCGGCCAGCAGTTGCTTCTGCAGCTTGCCCAGCGCCGGCACGTCGCCGGGCTGGCGACGCCACCGCGCCTCGGGCCGGCGACGCAGTGCGCCCAGCCCGGTGCACGGCGCGTCGACGAGCACCCGGTCGAAGCTGCCCGGCTCGAGTCCGGACTCGCGGCCGTCGACCTGCAGCACCGGCACGCCGAGCCCGGCGGTGTTCTGCTCCACCAGTGCGGCCCGGTGCGGCGTGGGTTCGACGGCGGTGATCTGGACGCCCGCACCGGCGATCGCGGCGATCAGCGCGGTCTTCCCGCCGGGCCCCGAACACAGGTCCAGCCACTGACCGCCGTCCGCGCCCTCCAGCGGCGCCAGCGTCAGCGCCCGGGCCACCAGCTGCGATCCCTCGTCCTGCACCTGCGCGGCACGGTCGCGCAGCGCCTTCAGTTCACCCGGGTCACCGCCGGTGAGATACACCGCATACGGCGAATACCGGCCGACGGTGCCGTCGGCCTGGGCGGCCAACTCCTCGGCGGTGAGGAGCCCGGGCCGGGCCGCCAAATGCACGACGGGCCGTGCGTCGTCGCTGGCCAGCAGGTCGGTCAGCTCACCGGCGTCGGCGCCGAGCGCATCGACGAAGGCTTGCGCAACCCAGCGCGGGTGCGCGTGCGTCAGCGCTGCGTGGCCGACGGGATCGGTGGCCGCCGGCGGGGCGATCTCCGCGAGCCAGGACTGCTCATCGCGTTCGGAGATGGTGCGCAACACGCCGTTGACGAAACCCGCTCGCGCCGTGTCGAATTCGAGACCGGCCTGGTCCACGGTGGTGTCCAGCGCAGCGTGCGCGTCGACGCGGGTGCGCAACAGTTGGTAGGCGCCCAGCCGAAGCAGATCCAGCAGCACCGCATCGATCTGGTCGACCGGACGGCCCGCGGCGGTGCTGATCACGGCGTCGAGCAGGCCGCGGGTCCGGCAGGTGCCGTAGGTGAGTTCGGTGGCGAAGGCGGCGTCGCGGCCGGTGATCCCGCGCTCGCGCAGCAGGGCGGGCAGGGCGAGGTTGGCGTATGCGTCACGCTCGCTGACCGCGCGCAGCACGTCGAAGGCGGCCCGCCGGGCGGCGTCCAGCGGCTTGCGGGGCGGCCCCTTGCGTTGCTTGGGTCTGTTCTGGTCGTGATACCGGCTCATCGTGCCCGTGTCTCCTCGTCGAGCCGGGCGCCGCGCGCCCAGTCCGCTGCCTTCATCGGTTTCTTTCCTGGCGGCTGAATCCAGCTGAGCTGCAACGCATGTGATCCACTACCGACCCATACATCGCGCCGGCCCACCTCGAACTGGCCGGGCTCCAACTGTTTGTCGGGCGCCACGGTCACGGGACCCACGCGCAGGCGGGTCTCCCCGATGGTGGTCCAGGCGCCGGGGTTGGGTGTCACCGCGCGGATCCGGCGATCCACGGCGTGAGCGGGCAGGTCCCAGCGCACCCGGGCCTCCTCGACGGTGATCTTGGGCGCCACGGTGATTCCCTCGCCGGGCTGCGGTACCGGCACCAGTGCACCGTCGGCGATCCCGTCCATGGTGGCCTCGAGCAGTCCCGCGCCCGAAACCGCCAGCCGGTCGAGCAGATCCCCGGCCGTGTCGGCGGGCCGGATGGTCTCGGTCACCACCCCGTACACCGGCCCAGAATCCAGTGCCGGCTCGATCAGGAACGTGGTGGCCCCGGTCACCACGTCCCCCGCGGCGATGGCGGCCTGCACCGGCGCCGCACCGCGCCAGGCCGGCAGCAGCGAGAAATGCAGATTGATCCAACCGTGCGTGGGTACCGCGAGCAACTCGTCGCGCAGCAACGCCCCATAGGCCACCACCGCGCAGGCTTCCGGCGCGAATTCGGCCAATTCCGAGACGAATTCGGCGCTGTTCGGCTTGGCCGGTTTCAACACCGGGATCCCGTGCTCGTCGGCCAGCAGCGCCACCGGCGACGGGACCGGGGTACCGCGGCGCCCGACGGCCGCATCCGGGCGCGTCAGCACGGCGACCACCTCGTGACGAGACGAGTCGATGAGCTTGCGCAGCGAGGGCAGCGCGGGTTCCGGGGTTCCGGCGAAGACGAGACGCACCGCGACAGTCTAGGGCCCGCTACCGCGGTGCCTGGTAAAACTCCCGTTCACTCACCCCGGCCAGGGGCGCCACGAACATCCACGGCATCGTGACGATCAGCCGGTTCACGGTGGCCACCGCGTCGTTGTAGTACTGCCGGGCGAAGGCCAGCTTGTTCTCGGTATCGGTGAGGTTGCGCTGCAGATCCAGGAAATTGTTCGACGAGTTCAGCTGCGGGTAGCTCTGCCCCAGCGCGAGCACCTGACCGACTGCGTCGTCCAGATTGCGCTCGGCGGCGCTGCGCTGGGTGACCGACGCGGTCCCCGTGGCCGCGGTCAGCTCGGCCCGCGCGTCGGTCACATGGTCCAGGACCGCCTTCTCATGGGCGGCGAACGATCCCACGGTGTGCACCAGGCTGGGGATCAGGGCCGCCCGTCGGGTCAGCTCGACGTCGATGCCCGACAGCGCCTCGGCCACCCGCACATCGGCGCCGCGCAACTTGTTGTATCCGGCCACGAAACCGACCAGCACCGCCACCGCGATCAGCAGCACCAGTATCAGCAGGAACCTCACCATATTTTCCTCACCACGAGCCTCCCCCACCACCACCGCCGCCACCGCCGCCTCCGCCACCACCGGAGCTGCTGCTACTGCTGCTGCCACCGGAGGAGGACGACGACTGCGATGCGGTGTACGCACCGATCGACGAGGACAACGCCGATTCGAAACTATCGAAACTCGGACCTGAGGACCCACCGGAGAAGTAGGTCGAGCCGCTGTAGTCGCTGGACGACGAGTGATACCAACCCGGTTGCGGGGCAACGGCTCCCGTCGTCGCCTGATACTTCTGCGCCCACAGTGCGGCGGTGCCCGCGGCCACCGCGAACGGGACGTAGGCGGTGTAGAGGTCTTTACGTGCGGCGAAGTCGAAACGGGTCTCGGCCGAGTCGGTGGACAACAGACGGTGGAATCCACCGGCTTGGGACCACAATTGTCTGCCCGCCTCGCTGCGCCGGGTGCCGACTCCGTCGGCCCAGGCGCGCACCGACAGCAGGAAGAACACCACGAACGGCAACGCCCACAGCGTGATCGGGAAGCCCCACCGGAAGAATCCGCACACCATCAGGATCGCCGCGACCGCGTTGGCCGTCCGCACCCAGAGTTCCTTGCGGCGCTTCACCAGCAGGCCGTCTTTGAGCGCCCACTGCTGCACGGCCTCGGTCATATCGGTCTTGGCCTTGCTGAGCTTCTTTCCCGAGGAGGCCGTCTTCTTCGCCTCGAATTCGGTGCCCTGCCCGATCACCTTCAGCGCCGAACCGACCGCCACGCTGATCCGGTCCACGTCGGCCCAGGCGCCGGGCTTGGCGATGCCCGTGACGTTCCACTGCTTGTCGTTGAACTGGCGCAGATCGATGAGTTTGCGTTCGGCCAGATAGAACAACGTCGCGGTCAGACCGTCCTTCGGGACGGCCTCGGTGCGGATGTATTCGCACTGCACCGGGCCCAGTCCCGGCGGCGGCGCGTACTGCACCGGGAATCCCGGCGCCGGCTCAACGGTGCTTCGGTAAGCCAGCGCGGCGCCCACTCCGGCGAGCACCGACAACCCGAGCAGCACCACCACCCGGGTCGTCGACTGCCCCAGGATCCGGTCGAAGGTGTAGGGCCACAGCAGTTCGGCACGCGCCGGGGTGGGCATGTCGACACCGGCGCGCAGGGTGACCGGGGTGCGTGGCTGCAGGCCCGTCGCCCTCAGCGTCACCGTATGACCGCGCACCGTCAGGTCGGCACAGTCCCGTCCGGCGCCGAATCCCACCGAACACTGTGCGCCGACGACGTTCTCCGGCAGGGTCACGGTGATCTCGGCCCGATGGATGATGTTGTTCCAGGAGGGCGCGATCACGTTCCAGTAGAAGGCGGTCTCGGCGAGCACACGGCCGGTGGTCGACGCGAATTGCTTGTCGGCACCCACTTTCCCCGAGTCCAGCACCCCGTCGATGTGATAGCGGATCTCGAAGACATGCCGTCCCCAGTCCAGCGTGACGTCGGGCGAACCGATCTTGGCGACCCGGAACCGTTCACCGTCCTCCCACAGCATCTGGTAGGGGGCCGGCTCACCGTCCATCAGGATCGAATCGATCTGCGGGACCTGGCGCACCCGCGGGCTGTTGCGATTCGCCACGTCCCAGTACCGGAAGATGCCGTGCCTGCCGCTGGGGAACTCGCCGTTGATCGTTTCGACCGCGTCGAGGCGGCCGTCGGCGTCGACGGTGTAGGTGGCGGTGTACTGGGCGATCTCCACCGGGTCGTCGACCGGGGAACCCGAGCCCGACGAGATGCTGAAAACCAGCGGCCAGAGGAAGCCAAACATGATGAGTACCAACAGGATCGACCAGCGGAACAGCCGTCCCATACCCACCTCCTGTGCGTTGGCTGAGCCCTACCCTATGTGCAACGGGTCCATTTGCACACGCACCGGCTGTTGATCGTGACGCGCCGACATCGTGTTGACGGCCTTGCGCAGTGCCGCGGCGAGTTCCAGACCCGTGTCCCGGGGCACCCGGACCAGCATCCGGCTGATGGGGCTGTCCGGCGAAACCCCCGGGGGGCGACGGGCCCCGGGCGGCAGGTCCACCGGCCCCAGAGGCTCGGCGCCCGCGGGCAACGAGGTGACGTCCAGCATCGCGGCGACGGCCTCAGGGGTGCCGTCGAGCACCGCGAGGTGCACCGCGGGCGGCAGACCTACCTCGGCGCGCGCGTCCAGCTCGATATCGGCGTGGCCCACCGCATCCCAGCGGATCAGCGACTGCACGGTGGGGATCACCGACTCGGCGATGACGGCCACCATGCCGCCGTCGGCGCGACTGCGCACCAGCGCCGAAGCGGCCATCCACCGCCGCAGCGTGTCCTCCGACGCCCGTAGATCCTGGCGACCGAGCAGGGCCCAGCCGTCGAGCAGCAGGGCCGCGCCGTATCCCCCGGGAGCGACGGGTTCCGCGCCGGGCGTGGCGACGACGACCGCCGGCCCCTCACCCACCTCCGACAGCACGGAGTCGCCGCCGGAGGTGATGACGACCGCATCGGGCAGGGCGCGGCCCAGTTCCTCGGCGGTGCGGCGGGCCCCGACGACGACGGCCCGGACCGCGTCGGATCCGCAACTGACGCAGCGCAAGGACAGGTCGGTGCGGGCGCACCACCGGCACACCGCGCCGTGGGCGTCGCGGTCGGGCAGCGACATCGGACCGGTGCAGTGCCGGCAGCGGGCCACGGTGCGGCAGCGGGCGCAGGCCAGCGCCGGGATATAGCCGCGCCGGGGTACCTGGACCAGCACCGGATGCCCGGCCGCCAGCGCGGTGCGGGCCGCACGCAGGGCCATCGAGGGCACCCGTGCGGTGCGGGCTGCGGGGTCGCGCTCCTGGTCGAAGCCGCTGTCGTCGAGGGCGACCACCCGCGGCGCGTGCGCACGCACCACCGCGCGCCCGGCCACCAGATCGTGGGCCCAGCGAGTGCGGACCAGCGCCTGCGCCTCGGCCGTCCTGGCATAACCGCCGAGCAGCGCAGCGCAACGCAGCTGGTGGGCGCGCAGCATCGCGACCTCACGGGCATGCGGATACGGGGCGCGGGGTTCGGCCAGGTTGTCGTCGCCGTCGTCCCAGACGGCCACCAGGCCCAGATCCTCCACCGGTGCGAACACCGCACTGCGGGTGCCGATCACCAGCCGGGCCTGTTTGCGCAGCACGGCCAGCCAGCGTTTGTACCGCTGCGACGGGCCCAGGCCGGCGGACAACGCCACCACCCGGGACTCGTCCACGTACTGCAGCGCGGCGACGTGCACGGCGTCCACATCGCGCTGATCCGGGACGATCAGCAGGGCGCCTCGCCCGGCGTTCACCGCCACGGCAGCCGCTTCGGCCAACCGCTGCGCCCAGTGCTCCCCCGGCAACGCCTGCCACACCGCGCGCGCCGCCCGGCCCTCGCGCACGGCGCCGAGGAACTGCTCGCCGCGGCCGTAGACGGCCCAGCCCGATTCGTCGATCGCGTGCTCGGTCGGGGGCGGCAGTTCCTTGTCGGCCTGCTTCTCGGCCCTGGCGTGCCGCGGCGGCACGGCCAGCCGCAACACGTCGGCCCGGGTGCCGGCGTAGCGGGCGGCCACCGCGTCGACCAGCCGTCGCACCTCCGGGGTCAGCACCGGCTCGGGCGACACCACCCGGTCGAGAAATCCCAGCTTTCCGGAATGGTCGGTGTCCGAACGCCTTTCGAGGACGAATGCGTCGACGAGGCGGCCGTGGAAGCGCACCCGTACCCGCACCCCGGGCTGGGCGTCGTCGGATTGGTCGGCGGGCACGAGGTAGTCGAACTCGCGGTCCAGGTGCGGGACCGAGAGCATCGGTAGGACGCGGGCGATGGGCTCGTGCTCGGCGGGCAGGAGCGCAGCGACCCGGGATTTGGGCTCGGCGGCGACCCGGGCGACCGTCACCGCTCGCGGCCGAAGAAGAAGCCGGCGGTGATCAACAGCAGCGACGCGCAGTAGGCCCACCAGATCGGCACGGCCAGTTGCTCTGAACCGAGCACGAACTTGCTGATCCCGATCATCCCGTCGGACACCGCGAAACAGAGCGCGCCCATCGCCGTCCACGGCGTCGGCAGCCGCGCGAGCAGGGCTGCGCACACCATCGCGGCCAGCACCCCCATGTAGACCACCACGGGTGCCGCCATGCCCTGCTCCAGCAGACTCGGCCAGAACCACACCAGCAGCCCCACGCAGGCGACCAGCACCGCAGCGGCGGCACCCAGACGCGCGGGACTGCGTTGCGCCAGCGGGTACAGCGCGGTCAGAAAACACAGATGGGCAAGCAGGAAGGCGGCCAGCCCCAACACGAAAGACGGCTGCCACCACGGCATCGCCAGCAGGAAATCCCCGGCGGCGGAGAAGATCAGCGCCGGGATCAGCCAGCGCCGTTCACGGGTGACGGGGTGCCAGAGCGCCGCGGCGGCCAACAGCACGGCCGCACTCGCCTTCACGGCGGGTTGCAGCCCGAACTGCCCCGTCAACTCGGCACCTGCGGGCACCCGCAGGGCCACCGTGACGAGGAAGATGCCGTAGCCGGCGCCGGCGACCAGGGCCAGCACCCACAGCAGCCCGGTGGGGCGCGCTGCGTACGGTGATCCCATGCCTGAATCCGGTACCGACAGACCCGCCCTGGACGCCATCCTGCAAAAGGTACTGGACGCGGTGCCGTTCCAATTGACGATGGACGGCGGCCCCGAGGCGGCCCGGGAACGGTTCAATGCCCTGCCGCGCCGCCCGGTGCACCAGGACCTGCGTGTCGAGGATCGCACCATCGAGGGCGTTCCGGTCCGGATCTACTGGCCGCAAACCGACGACCCAACCCCGCCGGTACTTCTCTTCTTCCACGGCGGCGGCTGGGTCGTCGGCGATCTGGACAGCTACGACGGCACCGCCCGCGAACACGCCGTCGGGGCGGGCGCGGTGGTGGTGTCGGTGGACTACCGGCTGGCTCCCGAGCACGTGTACCCAGCCGCTGTCGACGACGTCTGGGCGGTGACACAGTGGGTGGCCGCCCATGCCAGCGAGCTCGGTGCCGATCCGGAACGCCTTGCGGTGGCCGGTGATTCGGCTGGTGGAAATCTGGCGGCCGTGGTGGCGCTGCTGGCCCGCGATGCCGGACTGCCCCTGCGGTTGCAGCTGCTGTGGTACCCCGCGACCACATGGGACACCTCGCTGCCGTCGTTCCGTGAGAACGCCGACGCCCCCGTCCTCGGTCGCGGCGACGTCAGCAGCTTCTCACTGCTGTACGCCGGGGACGCGGACCTGCGAAACCCGCCGGCCACCCTGGTGCCGGCCCGCGCCGAGTCGCTGGAGAAGGTCGCGCCGGCCTACATCGCGGTCGCGGGCTACGACCCGCTGCGGGACGACGGCGTCCGGTTCGGCGAGCTGCTGACGGCCGCGGGCGTGCCCGCCGAGGTGCACAAAGCCGACACCCTGGTGCACGGCTACCTCGGTTATTACGGGGTGGTCCCGGCCGCGACCGAGGCCGTCGACCGTGGGTTGGCCGCGCTGCGGGCCGCGTTAGCCTGAATCATGACCGCCTCCCCAGAGATCCGGCCCGTCGATCCCAATCTCAAAGCGTTGCTGGATGCCGTCCCCATGGAATTCACCCAGGAAGACGGCGTAGGGGTGGCCCGCGAACGCCTCCGCAAGGTTCGTCCGCCCGCCGAGATGCTGCCGCAGCTGCGCATCGAGGAACACACGGCGGGCGACGTCCCGGTGCGGATCTACTGGCCTCCGGTCGACAAGCACGACGGCCTGCCCGTCGTCGTCTACTACCACGGCGGCGGCTGGGCGATCGGCGACCTGGACACCCACGATCATGTGGCCCGCGCCCACGCGGTCGGCGCCGAGGCCATCGTGGTGTCGGTGGACTACCGGCTGGCACCCGAGCATCCCTTCCCCGCCGGCGTCGAGGACGCCTGGACGGCGTTGCGCTGGGTGGGTGGGCATGCCACCGAACTCGGTGGCGACCCGGCCCGCATCGCGGTGGCCGGCGACTCGGCAGGCGGCAACCTGTCCGCGGTGATGGCGTTGCGGGCCCGCGACGCAGGCGGTCCGCCGCTGGTGTTCCAGCTGCTCTGGTATCCGGTCGCCGTCGGTGACCGCAATGCCCCGTCGTTCCATGAGAACGCCGACGCCTACATCCTCAACCAGGCGGTCAGCGACGCGTTCATGAATTGGTACCTACCCGGATTCGATCTCGACAATCCTGGCGCGCTGCCCACCGACGTGGCTCCGGCCAATGCCGCCTCACTGGCCGGTCTGCCACCGGCATTCATCGGCACCGCCGGCCATGACCCGCTGCGTGACGACGGCGGGAAGTACGCCGAATTGCTCACCGCCGCAGGAGTATCCGTGCAATACAGCAACGAACCGTCGATGGTCCACGGCTATGTGAGCCTGGCGCTGGCCTCACCGGCGGCGACCGAGGCCACCGAACGCGGACTGGCCGCGCTGCGGGCAGCGCTGCATCGATGACCGAGCCGCAGTTCCACACCCTGATCGTCGGTGCCGGGTTCTCCGGCATCGGTGCTGCGATCAAGCTCGACGAGGCCGGACTGCCGGACTATCTGATCGTCGAGGCCGCCTCCGAAGCGGGGGGAACCTGGTACTGGAACACCTATCCCGGTATCGCAGTGGACATCCCGTCGTTCTCCTACCAGTTCTCCTTCGAGCAGAGTCCGGAGTGGTCACGCACCTACGCGCCGGGCCACGAACTGAAGGCTTACGCCGACCACTGCGTCGCCAAGTATGGGATCGACCGCAAGATCCGGTACCGCACAGAGGTCACCGGTGCGGTGTTCGACGACGCCGCGAACCTCTGGCGGGTCAGCACCGACACCGGCACCATCACCGCGCGCCATCTGATCAATGCCGCCGGGGTGCTCAACGTCCCCAAGCTGCCCGACATCGACGGCATCGAGACATTCGCGGGCACCACACTGCACACCGCGCGCTGGGACCATGACGCCGACCTGACCGGTAAACGGGTCGCCGTCATCGGCACCGGCGCCTCGGCCGTGCAACTGATCCCCGAGATCGCCCCGATTGTCAAGCAGCTCACGGTGTTCCAGCGCACCCCCATCTGGTGCTTTCCCAAGTTCGACGTGCCGCTGCCCGCCGCGGCCCGGTGGGCGATGCGACTGCCCGGCGGCAAAGCGGTGCAACGAGCGCTCAGCCAGAGCTACGTCGAGGTGACCTTCCCGCTGTCGGCGCAGTACCACGGCGTCTTCCCGCTGGCCAAGGGCGCCGAGGTGCTGGGCCGCAACTACCTGCGCCGTGAGGTCCGCGACCCGGTCCTGCGGGACAAGCTGACCCCGCGCTACGCGGTCGGCTGCAAACGGCCCGCGTTCCACAACAGCTACCTGTCCACCTTCAACCGCGACAACGTGTCTCTGGTGACCGACCCCATCGCCGGCGTGACACCCGCGGGGGTCACGACCACCGACGGCGTCACCCACGAGGTCGACATCCTGGTGCTGGCAACGGGTTTCAAGGTGATGGACGTCGACGCGGGCACCTTCGCCCTGATCGGATCCGGCGGGCAGTCGCTGGCCGAGTTCTGGTCGGCACACCGCATGCAGGCCTACGAGGGGGTCAGCGTGCCCGGCTTCCCGAACTTCTTCAACGTCTGCGGGCCCTACGGCTACGTCGGCTCGTCGTTCTTCGCACTCATCGAAACCCAGACCCACCACATCGTGCGCTGCCTGAGCCGGGCCCAGCGCGACGGCGCGACCCGCATCGAGGTGCGCCGCGACGCCAACGACCGGTACTTCGCGGAGATGATGCGCAAGCGGCATCGCCAGATCTTCTGGCAGGACAGTTGTGCCGCGGCCAACAGTTACTACTTCGACAGCAACGGCGATGTGCCGCTGCGGCCGGCCAGTACGCCCGAGGCGTACTGGCGCAGCCGCCGCTTCCCGCTCGAGGATTACCTGTTCTCGTCACGCTCCAACGGTTCGCCGGCAGACAGAGAGCCCCGCTTTCTCGGGTGAGAAAGCGGGACTCTGCCTGTTCGCGGTACGAAGTGGGTTACACCGATGCCTTGAGCTCGTCGACCTTGTTCAGCTGCTCCCACGGCAACTCGATGTCGGTGCGGCCGAAGTGGCCGTACGCGGCAGTCGGTGCGTAGATGGGGCGCAGCAGGTCCAGGTCGCGGACGATGGCACCGGGCCGCAGGTCGAACACCGCGGTGATGGCCTTCTCGATGCGGGCCGGGTCGACGGTCTCGGATCCGAACGTCTCGACGAACAGGCCGACCGGGGCCGCCTTGCCGATGGCGTAGGCGACCTGGACCTCGACACGCTCGGCCAGGCCGGCGGCGACGACGTTCTTGGCGACCCAGCGCATGGCGTAGGCAGCCGAGCGGTCCACCTTCGACGGGTCCTTGCCGGAGAAGGCACCGCCGCCGTGGCGGGCCCAGCCGCCGTAGGTGTCGACGATGATCTTGCGGCCGGTCAGGCCGGCGTCGCCCATGGGGCCGCCGAGCACGAACTTGCCGGTCGGGTTGACCAGCAGCCGGAAGTCGGAGGTGTCCAGCGTCTCGTGGTTGAGGTCCTCGAGCACGGTCTTGACGACGTGATCGCGGATGTCCGGGGACAGCTGGCCGTCGAGGTCGATGCCGGCGGCGTGCTGAGTGGAGAGCACGACGGTGTCCAGCCGGATCGGGGTGGTGCCGTCGTACTGGACGGTGACCTGGGTCTTGCCGTCCGGGCGCAGGTAATCCAGCTTGCCGTTCTTGCGGACCTCGGTGAGGCGGCGGGCCAGCCGGTGCGCCAGCGCGATCGGCAGCGGCATGAGCTCGGGGGTGTCCCTGATGGCGTACCCGAACATCAGGCCCTGGTCGCCGGCGCCCTGCAGGTCCAGCGGATCCGCGCCGCCCTCGACACGGGTCTCGTGCGCGGTGTCGACGCCCTGCGCGATATCGGGTGACTGGCGGCCGATGCCGATGTTGACGCCGGCCGTCTCGCCGTCGAAGCCCTTGTCCGAGGAGTCGTAGCCGATCTCCAGGATCCGCTTACGCACGGTGTCGTTGATGTCGGCGAACGCCTCCTTGGCCGAGGTCGTCACCTCACCGATGACGTGCACCTGGCCGGTGGTGACGGCCGTCTCGACCGCGACACGCGACTTGGGATCGGCGGCCAGCAGCGTATCGAGGATCGAATCGCTGATGGCGTCACAGATCTTGTCGGGGTGGCCTTCGGTGACCGACTCACTGGTAAACAGCCGACCTGCGCTCACAGTGCATCCTCCAAGTAGTTAGGTGGTCGAATCATAGACAAGCTCATAGGCAGCCAACCCCGCGCTACCTGGTTCACGCAACCCTTACCCGCAGCGTGATGGGTCACGACGTCAGGACGGCCCCGATCGCGTCCACGATACGGCTGGCCATCAAAGTCTTCGACCCGTGCGGCAGAGCCGACTCCGCGCCGTCGGCGGCCAGCAACCACCCGGTGTTGTCGTCGACTTCGAAGGCCTTACCGTCGCCGACGGCGTTGACCACCAGCAGATCGCAGCCCTTGCGCTTCAGCTTGGCGCGGGCATGGAAGAGCACGTCGCCGTTCGCGTCGCCGGTCTCGGCCGCGAATCCCACGATGACCTTCATGTTGGGCAGCTGTCCTTCGGCGCGTGCCCGTACCGTTCCGGCGAGCACATCGTCGTTGCGCACCAGGTCGATCGAGCTGGGCTCGCCTGCGCCGCCCTTCTTGATCTTGGCGGTGGCCACCTGGGTCGGCCGGAAATCGGCGACCGCCGCGGCCATCACCAGCACCGCAGCGTCGGGAGCGTGTTTGGACACCGCGTCGCGCAGCTGCGCGGCCGAGCCGATGTGCACGACGTGCACACCCGCCGGGTCGATCAGGCCCGCGGTGTTCCCGGCGATGAGGGTGACATCGGCGCCGCGCTGGGCGAGCACCCGTGCCATGGCGTAGCCCTGTTTCCCGGAACTGCGGTTGCCGATGAATCGGACCGGATCCAGCGCTTCGCGCGTCCCGCCCGCGGTCACCAGGACCTTCACGCCCGCCAGGTCGTAGGGCAGGGCGTCGGTGCGCTCCAGGAGCAAACCCGCCAGGGTGGTGATTTCCTCGGCCTCGGGCAGTCGTCCCGGTCCGGTGTCGGCGCCGGTGAGCCGCCCGGAGGCCGGTTCCAGCACGATGGATCCGCGGCGGCGCAGCGTGGCGACATTGTCGACGGTGGCCGGGTGGTACCACATCTCGGTGTGCATGGCCGGGGCGAAGAGCACCGGACAGCGCGCAGTGAGCAGCGTCGCGGTCAGCAGGTCGTCGGCGCGGCCGGCGACGGCGCGCGCCAGCAGGTCGGCCGTGGCGGGAGCCACCACCACCAGATCGGCCTCTTGGCCGATCCGGACGTGCGGCACCTCGTCGACGTTCTGGAAGACACCGGTGTGCACCGGGTTGCCGGACAGCGCCTCGAACGTGGCGGCACCGACGAATTTGAGGGCCGACTCGGTCGGGACGACCCGGACGGAGTGTCCTGCCTCGGTGAGCTGGCGGACGACCGTGCACGCCTTGTAGGCGGCGATACCGCCGGCGACGCCGACGACGATGCGCTTACGGTCGGCCATCAGCGCGGGGGCCTAGCCCTCGCCACCCTCGGTGTGCTCCAGCAGATCGCCGTGGATCTCGCGCATCGCGATGGACAGCGGCTTCTCCTGCAGCCCCGGCTCGACCAGCGGGCCGACGTACTCAAGGATGCCGTCGCCGAGCTGGTTGTAGTAGTCATTGATCTGACGGGCACGCTTGGCGGCGTAGATGACCAGCGCGTACTTGCTGGACGCGCGATCGAGCAATTCGTCGATGGGCGGGTTGGTGATGCCCAGCGGCGTGTCATAGGCGTTGGCGGCGTCGAGGTTCTCGACAGGCGTGCTCACGAAGGTTCTCCCGGAGTGTTTTAAGTGTTAAAGAAGATGCAGTTGATGCTGTTGAGGCAACTGTCGGATCGAACCGGCTAGCGGACCACCAGCAAGGATACCAATTCCGCGCACGCCGACTCCAATTGACTGTTGACGACCACCACATCGAAGTCCGGCTGGGCGGCCAGTTCCGCTCGCGCCGTGGCCAAACGTCTGGCTTGTACCTCGGCGGTTTCGGTGCCCCGGCCGATGAGCCGTTCCTCCAGCGCCTCCCAGCTGGGTGGCGCGAGGAACACGGAGATCACCTCGGGCATCGCGGTTTTGACGGCCCTGGCACCGGCCAGATCGACCTCGATGAGGACCGGCACGCCGGCCTCGGTCGCCTCGCGGATCGGGCCCGCGGGCGTTCCGGAGCGGTGCAGTCCGCCGTGTATGTCGGCCCATTCGAGCAGTTCGCCCGCATCGATCAGGCGCTGGAATTCGCTCGCGGAGACAAAGCGATAGTCGACGCCGTCGACCTCACCGGGCCGCGGCGCACGTGTCGTGGCGGACACGCTGAAATGCAGATCGGGAATCCGGTCGCGCAGACAGCGCACGACAGTGGACTTCCCGACGGCGGACGGGCCGGACAGCACTACAACAGCAGCCTTGTCCGGCCCATCACCAGTCTTCACTTGTGGGTGGTGCTTTTAGTCGGCGGTGAAGTCGAACTTCTCCAGGAGGGCCTTGCGCTGGCGATCACCGAGGCCGCGCAGGCGGCGGGTCGGAGCGATCTCCAGTTCGGTCATGATCTCCTGGGCCTTGACCTTGCCGACCTTGGGCAGAGCCTCCAGAAGTGCGGAGACCTTCATCTTGCCCAAGACCTCATCGGTCTCGGCGTCCTTCAATACCTGCTTGAGGTTGGTGCCGCCACGCTTCAGCCGATCTTTGAGCTCGGCTCGCGCTCGACGTGCGGCAGCAGCCTTCTCCAACGCTGCCGCGCGCTGTTCGTCGGTCAACTGGGGAAGGGCCACGGGGTTCCTCCGTCTCTTGCCATCTGTTGTTTCATCACGGCTGGATCACGTAACCAGCCAGCGACGACGACCGTACCCACGCATCCTGACGAAAGCTAACCCCACCCCCGGCTTATGGGGCCAAAAGGCCAGCGTGTAGGGCGCGCGCGGGATCTTGCGCGCCTTCGCCGCCCCTGCATCCGGCAACCGGCGCAACACCGCCCCTGCACGTCGTCTACCTGCATATCCAGGGCTTTTCGCGTTACGGGGGCGCCATCACGTGTTCACCGGGCCGGAGCACCGCCGTCGCCCATCCCGCGTTTATGGCGGTCAGATAAGAAATTCTTGCTGGTCACGGCGTGTCGGCGTGTCGGACTTGTCCAGCGCCCTCCTGCGGGGGCGACCGGTACGTTCATTCCGATGTCTGGGGGTTACCGGGCGGTATGGGCCGCCATGCTGCTGCTGGCCGCGCTGGTGGTGAACGCGGCGGCTCCCGCGTGGGCCTGCGGTTGCGGCGCGTACATCCCGGATGGGGGCGGAGCCGCGGTCGTCGACGAGCGCGCCCTGATCTCCTGGGACGGCTCGCGGGAGGACATCCTGATGTCGTTCGGCGTGACGGGCAGCTCCGAACGGGCCGCGTGGGTGATGCCCGTGCCGTCGGCCGCGAAGGTCGATCTGGGCGACATGGCGGTCTTCGCCGAGCTGGCCCGCCTCACCGCCCCACGTATCGAGTACCGCGACAGCTGGTGGCCGACCTTCGACTGGCTGCGCCAGGGCACGTCGGCGACGCTGGACACCGCGGGCGCCCGACCCGGGGCCGGGGTGAACGTGCTGTCCACCCAGCGCATCGGCCCGTTCGACGTGACGCGTCTGCGTGGCGACGACCCGGCCGCGCTGGCCGAGTGGCTGGCAGGCAAGGGGTTCCCGCACCCCGCAGGCCTCGACGCCAACCTCGCGCCCTATGTGGCCGACGGCTGGGAGATCGTCGCGATCCAGCTGGCCGCGGACGATCCGGCGGCAGCGCTGTCGGGGACCCTGCAGCCGCTGCGGCTGTCCTTCGCGTCCGACGAGGCGATCTACCCGATGCGGCTGTCCCGGTCGGCCACCGCACCCCAGAACGTGGACCTCTACGTGCTCGCCGAACACCGGATGGACCCCAGCCGGCTTCCGGTCAGCGGCAACGCGCCGTCGCTGCAGTTCGCCGGGCGGGTCGACGCACCCGTCTTGGCGCCGCACTCGGGCGGAGGGCACTACCTGACCCGGTGGACCAACCATCTGGGCACGCCCGCCGACATCGACGCCGACTACGTCTTCATCCGTGCCGAATCCGACACCGACCACCACCAGGTGATCCTGCGCACGCGCAACCGCGGTGACATCACCGGTGTCGCATTGCTCGGTGTGATCTTCGTAGGCGGCGCAGCCGCGGTGGTGTTCGCGGTGCGGCGGCGTCAGGCCAAGTAGCGCAGGTGGTCCACGGCATCGCGGAGGCGTTCGGCCGCAGCCCGCACCGCGGCCACATCGGGGCCCGCGCGCAGCACCTCGCGCGACACGGCGGGCAGCACCCTGGTGCCGAGCCTGGCCAGATCCTCGGGGCGGCCGCCCTGGGCGCCCAGCCCGGGCGCCAGTACCGGACCGTCGAGCGCACCCAAATCGGGAAGCTCGGTCAGCGTCGCGCCGACGACCACGCCGACCGATCCGGTTGCGGTCGCGCGGTTCTCGGCTCCTGCGGCGTCGACGATGGACTGGGCGACGGTGCGGTCACCGACCGTGGCGCGCTGCACGCTCGCCCCCTCGGGGTTGGAGGTGGCCGCCAGCACGAACACTCCCCTGCCGTTGGCGGCAGCGGTGTCCAGTAGTGGGCGCAACGACTCGAACCCGAGATACGGCGAGGCCGTCACCGCGTCCGCCGCCAGCGGCGAGTCGCCGGCCCAGGCCTGTGCGTAAGCGGCCATGGTGGAGCCGATGTCGCCGCGTTTGGCGTCGGCCAGCACCAGTACCCCCGCGGCGCGCAACCCGGCGATGGTCTCCTCCAGCACCGAAAACCCCGCTGCACCATAGGCTTCGAAGAACGCCACCTGCGGTTTGACGATCGCGAAACCCGCGAACGCCTCGACACAGATCTCGCTGAAGGCGCGCAGACCGCTGACGTTCACCGGCAGCCCCCACGCGGTGAGCAGCTCGGCATGCGGGTCGATGCCGGGGCACAGCGGGCCGCGTGCGGCCACCGCGTCGGCCAGTCGCGACCCGAACGGCGTCACTTCTCGGCCAGCTGGCTGTGCAACTCCTGCAGCGACCGCACCCCGATATCGCCCCGGATGCCGGCCTCGATGCCCTGCACCGCGGCCGAGGCGCCCTGCACCGTCGTCACGCACGGGATGTTCACCGACACCGCGGCCGCCCGGATCTCATAACCGTCGATCCGTGGACCGGTGTTGCCGAACGGCGTGTTGATCACCATGCTCACCTGGCCGGCGCGAATGGCATCCACCGCGGACACCTCGGGGCGCCCCTCGCCGGGTTCCTCGAAATTCTTGCGCACCACCTCACACGGAATCCCGTTGCGGCGCAGCATCTCCGCGGTGCCCTCGGTGGCCAGCACCCGGAATCCGAGGTCGGCCAGCCGCTTCACCGGGAACACCAGGGACCGCTTGTCCCGGTTGGCCACCGAGACGAACACGGTGCCCGAGGAGGGCAGCGACCCGTAGGCGGCGGTCTGGCTCTTGGCGAACGCCGTGCCGAAGTCCCGGTCGATGCCCATCACCTCACCGGTGGACTTCATCTCCGGACCGAGCAGCGAATCCACCTGCGAACCATCGGCCTTGCGGAACCGGTGGAACGGGAGCACCGCTTCCTTCACCGCGATCGGCGCGTGCGGGGACACCGTCGCGCCGTCACCGGTGGCGGCCAGCACCCCCTCCTCACGCAGCTGGGCGATGGTGGCGCCGAGCATGATCCGCGCGCACGCCTTGGCCAACGGGATCGCGGTGGCCTTGGAGACGAACGGCACCGTGCGGCTCGCTCGCGGGTTGGCCTCCAGCACGTAGAGCACATCGTCCTTGAGCGCGTACTGAACGTTGAGCAGTCCGACCACGCCGATGCCGTGCGCGATGGCCTCGGTGGCGCGGCGCACGGACTCGATGTCCTGGCGGCCCAGCGTCACCGGCGGCAGGGCGCACGCCGAGTCACCGGAGTGGATGCCGGCCTCCTCGATGTGCTCCATCACCCCACCGATGTACACCTCGGCGCCGTCGCACAGGGCGTCGACGTCGATCTCGATGGCGTCCTCCAGGAACCGGTCCACCAGCACCGGGTGCTCGGGGGACAGTTCGGTGGCGCGCTCGATGTAACCCTGCAGGGTCTCCTCGTCGTACACGATCTCCATGCCGCGGCCGCCGAGCACATAGGACGGCCGGACCAGCACCGGGTAGCCGATGTCCGCGGCGATCCGGCGTGCCTGATCGAAACTGGTGGCGGTGCCGAAGCGCGGCGCGGGCAGCCCGGCCCTGGTGAGGACCTCGCCGAACTCACCGCGATCCTCGGCCAGGTCGATGGCCTTGGGGCTGGTGCCCACGATCGGCACGCCCGCCTTCTCCAGCCGGTCGGCCAGCCCCAGTGGGGTCTGCCCGCCCAGCTGCACGATCACCCCGACGACGCCGGGACCGCCTGCGCCCGAAGCCTGTTCGGCGTAGTACACCTCGAGCACGTCCTCGAAGGTCAGCGGTTCGAAGTACAGCCGATCGGCGGTGTCGTAGTCGGTCGAGACGGTCTCGGGGTTGCAGTTGATCATGACGGTCTCGAAGCCCGCCGCGGTCAGTGTGGTCGCGGCGTGCACGCAGCTGTAGTCGAATTCGATGCCCTGGCCGATCCGGTTGGGCCCGGAGCCCAGGATCAGCACCTTCGGCTTCTCGGTCTGCGGGGCGACCTCGGTCTCGGCCGCGGGGTCGAGTTCGTAACTGCTGTAGTGATAGGGCGTGCGTGCCTCGAACTCGGCGGCGCAGGTGTCGACGGTTTTGTACACCGGGTGGATGCCCAGGCGCTCACGCAGCGCCCTGACCCCGGTCTCGCCGGCCAGTTCGGTACGCAGCGCGGCGATCTGGCCGTCGGACAGGCCGCTGTGCTTCGCGCGGCGCAGCAGCGTCTCGTCCAGCACGGGCGCGGCGACCAGTTCGGCGCGCAGCGCCACCAGGGTGGCGATCTGGTCGACGAACCACGGGTCCACCCCGGAGGCCTCGGCGACCTGCTCGACACTGCCGCCGAGGCGCAGGGCCTGTTCGATGTCGTAGATCCGGCCGTCGGTCGCGGTGCGCAGATCGGTCAGCAACTGCTCCAGGGTGGCGTCGCGGTCCGGTTTGGTCCAGAAGCCGGCGCGCTTGGTCTCCAGCGACCGCATCACCTTGCCGAGCGCCTCGATGAAGTTGCGGCCCAGTGACATCGCCTCGCCCACCGACTTCATGGTGGTGGTCAGCGTCGGGTCGGCACCCGGGAACTTCTCGAAGGCGAACCGCGGCGCCTTGACCACGACGTAGTCCAGGGTCGGCTCGAAACAGGCCGGGGTTTCCTTGGTGATGTCGTTGACGATCTCGTCCAAGGTGTACCCGATGGCCAGCTTGGCCGCGATCTTGGCGATCGGGAAGCCGGTTGCCTTGGAAGCCAGTGCGCTGGACCGGGAGACGCGCGGGTTCATCTCGATGACGATGAGCCGGCCGTCGTTCGGGTTGATCGCGAACTGGATGTTGCAGCCACCGGTGTCGACACCGACCTCGCGCAGGATCGCGATGCCCAGGTCGCGCATGATCTGGTACTCACGGTCGGTCAGGGTCATCGCCGGGGCGACGGTCACCGAGTCGCCGGTGTGCACGCCCATCGGATCGAAGTTCTCGATCGAGCAGACCACCACCACGTTGTCGTGGTGGTCGCGCATCAGCTCGAGCTCGAATTCCTTCCAGCCGTAAATGGACTCCTCGATGAGCACGTTCGCGCTCGGCGAGGCGGCCAGGCCGTCACCCGCCATCCGCTCGACGTCCTCGGCCGAATACGCCATGCCCGAGCCCAGCCCGCCCATGGTGAACGACGGCCGCACGACGACGGGCAGGCCGAGGTCGGCGACGGTCTCTCGGACCTCGTCCATGGTGAAGCAGACCCGCGATTTCGCCGACTCGCCACCGACTTTGGCGACGATGTCCTTGAACTTCTGCCGGTCTTCGCCGCGCTGGATGGCGTCGAAGTCGGCGCCGATCATCTCGACGCCGTAGCGCTCCAGGATGCCTTCGTTGTACAGCGCGACGGCGGTGTTCAGCGCGGTCTGCCCACCCAAGGTGGCCAGTACGGCGTCGATCTTGTTGCCGCGCTCGGCCTGCTGGGCGAAGATCTTTTCCACGAAGGCCGCGGTGATGGGCTCGACGTAGGTGTGATCGGCGTACTCCGGGTCGGTCATGATGGTGGCCGGGTTGGAGTTGATCAGGCTGACCTGCAGGCCCTCGGCGCGCAGCACGCGGCAGGCCTGGGTTCCGGAATAGTCGAACTCACAGGCCTGGCCGATGACGATCGGGCCGGACCCGATCACCAGGATGTGGTTGAGGTCGGAACGGCGTGGCATTACTTCTCCCCCGCGATCAGGTCGATGAACTCGTCGAACAGGTATTCCGCGTCGTGCGGTCCCGCGGCTGCCTCAGGGTGGTACTGCACCGAGAAGGCCCGGCCGTCAACGAGTTTGATGCCCTCGACGACGCCGTCGTTGGCGCAGGTATGGCTGACGATGCCGCGGCCGAAGGGCGTGTCGAACTCCTCGCCCGCTTCTCCCTCCAACGCGAACCCGTGGTTCTGCGCGGTCACCGCGACCCGGCCGGTGGCGTGGTCGAGCACCGGGATGTTGATGCCGCGGTGGCCGAAGGTCATCTTGTAGGTGGACCGGCCCAGCGCCCGGCCCAGGATCTGGTTGCCGAAGCAGATGCCGAACAGGGGTATCCCCGCACCCAGCACCTCGCGGGTGACGGCGACGATGTGATCGGCGGTGGCCGGGTCACCCGGCCCGTTGGACAGGAACACCCCGTCGGGATGCAGTTCGGTGATCTCGTCGAACGTGGCCGAGGACGGCAGCACGTGGCTGCGGACGCCGCGGCGGGCGAAGTTACGTGGCGTGTTGGTCTTGATGCCCAGGTCGATGGCGGCGACGGTGAACCGGTGCCCGCCAACGGGTTCCACGGTGTAGCGGGCATCGGTGGACACCTCGCCGGCCAGGTCCGCGCCCAGCATGGAGGGCTGGCTGCGTACCCGGTCCACCAGGGTGTCGGTATCGGCGAGCGCCTCGCCGCTGAACACGCCGGCCTTCATCGAACCGGCGGTGCGCAGGTGCCGCACCACCGCGCGGGTGTCGATCCCGGCGATCCCGACGATGCCCTGGCGCACCAGCTCGTCGTCCAGGGTGCCGGTGGCGCGCCAGTTCGAGGCACGCGGCGAGGGGTCGCGCACCACATAGCCGGCGACCCAGATCTTGTCGCCCTGACTTTCGGCGTCCTCACCGTTCCAGCCCGTGTTGCCGATCTGCGGCGCGGTCGCCACCACGATCTGCCGGTGATAGCTCGGGTCCGTCAGGGTCTCCTGATAGCCCGACATGCCGGTGGAGAACACCGCCTCGCCGAGCGTCTGCCCGATGGCACCGAACGGTGCACCGGTGAAGACCCGGCCGTCCTCCAGCACCAGAAGCGCTTTCTCGCTGGACGTCACGCTGTCTCCTCCTTGACCCATGTGGTGTTCTCGTTACGGTCGTCGGCCCGGAAGCCGGTATCGATCTCGGTTCCCGACGGCAACGTCCAGCGGATCGCCAGGATGCCGTCGTGAGTGAGCGCCTTGCCCGTCATCGCGCGTTCGGTGCGGATCGCCACGATCGACTCGTCGGGGATCCAGATGGGCCCGGTGCCACTGCGCTGCACCATGATTCCCTCGGGGTAGCGGGTCAGCGCGCCCTTGGCGCGGAAGCCCAGCATGCCCGCGGCGATGCGGTCGTTCCAGTGCGGTGCCAGGGTGCTGCCGACGTAGAGGCCCTTGGTGGGCCCGATCAGCGCGGGACCCACGGTGTCCGGCAGCGGCGGCAGCGTCCCGATCTTCTCGGCCTGGCGCTGCGCGCGGTGCACCCAGCCGCGCAGCATCTGCCGGATCAGGAAACCGATCAGCACCGCGAGCAACGCGGCCATGATCAGCGAGGCGATCAAGGTAGGGGTATTCATGAAGGCGACACCCCGTCCCGCGCCGTGATCTTGCCGCGCAGCATGGTCAGGGTCACCGTGGCCGGCAGCGTCATCGCCTCGTACGGGGTGTTGTCCGAGCGGCTGGCCAGCGCCGGTCCACTGACCGTCCAGGTGGCCCCGGGGTCGACGACGGTCAGGTTCGCGGGTTCCCCGACCTCCAGCGGCCGGCCCTGATCGGGCAGGCCCACGATGCCCGCCGGCGCCTCACTCATCACCCGGGCCACGTCCCGCCAGTTCAGCAGGCCGGGCTCGACCAGCGTCTGCACGACGACCGACAGCGCGGTCTGCAGACCCAGCATGCCGGGCCGGGCGTTGGAGAATTCGCAGCACTTCTCGTGTTCGGCATGGGGCGCGTGATCGGTGGCCACACAGTCGATGACACCGTCGGCCAGGGCTTGGCGCAGCGCCAGCACGTCACTGGCCTCACGCAACGGCGGGTTCACCCGGTTGCGGCCGTCATACGTCTCCAGGCGGCCGTCATCCAACAGCAGGTGATGCGGGGTCACCTCAGCCGTGATCGAGATACCTTGTGCCTTAGCCCATTTGAGGAGTTCGACGGTGCCCGCGGTGGAGGCGTGGCAGATGTGTACCCGGGCGCCGGCGTCGCGGGCCAGGATCGCATCCCGGGCGACGATCGACTCCTCGGCCGAGCGCGGCCAGCCCGCCAGCCCCAGCTTCGCCGCGTTCGGGCCCTCGTGCGCCACCGCGCCGACCGTCAACCGCGGTTCTTCGGCGTGCTGGGCGATCAGCACGCCCAGTCCGCTGGCGTATTCGAGTGCTCGGCGCATCACCAGGGGGTCGTGCACGCAGATGCCGTCATCGGAGAACATCCGGACCTGCCCCACGCCGGCGGCCATCAGGCCCATCTCGGTGAGTTGCTTGCCCTCCAGGCCGACGGTGACCGCGCCGACGGGGTGCACGTCGACCAGGCCGACCTGCTGCCCACGGTGCCACACGTGGTCGGTGACCACCGCACTGTCGGCGACCGGGTCGGTGTTCGCCATCGCGAACACCGCGGTGTACCCACCCAAAGCCGCTGCGGCCGAACCGGTTTCGATGTCCTCGGCGTATTCGCGGCCCGGCTCGCGCAGGTGGGTGTGCAGGTCGACGAAGCCAGGCAGCAGGACCTGCCCGGCCGCCTCCACGATCTCCGCCCCGTCCGCCGACAGGCCGGCCCCGATCTGGGCGATCTGCCCGTCGGCAACCAGCACGTCGACCGGCTCGCCTTCACCGTAGAGCCGGACGCCCTTGATCAGCACACTCACGAAATCACCCCCGCCTTTTCGGATTCAGCGCCCACCAACAGGTGGAACAACACCGCCATCCGCACATGCACACCATTGGAAACCTGTTGCAGCACGGCCGATTGCGGGGCATCGGCCACCGAGTGCGCGATCTCCATGCCGCGCAGCATCGGGCCCGGATGCAGCACCACGACGTCGTCGCTCAGCTTCGCCAGCCGCTTCTCCGACAACCCGTAGCGCACCGAATATTCACGGGCGGACGGGAAGAAGCCGCCGTTCATCCGCTCAGCCTGTACGCGCAGCATCAGCACGGCGTCGGCGGCGGGCAGTTCGGCGTCCAGCTCATGGGACACGCTGACCGGCCAGCCCGACACCCCTACCGGCAGCAGTGTGGGCGGGGCCACCAACACCACCTCGGCGCCGAGGGTGGCCAGCAGTTCGACGTTGGAGCGGGCCACCCGGCTGTGCAGGACGTCGCCCACGATCACGACGCGTTTGCCTTCGATGCTGCCGAGCCGCTGCCGGATGGTCAGGGCATCCAGCAGGGCCTGGGTGGGATGCTGGTGGGTACCGTCGCCGGCATTGATCACCGAGGGGCCGCCGCCGTCGGCTTCCAATGTCCACTTCGAGAGTTGTTGCGCCGCACCCGAAGCCGGATGCCGGATGATCAGCGCGTCGGCGCCCGCGGCCCGCAGGGTCAGCGCGGTGTCGCGCAGCGACTCACCCTTGGAGACCGAGGAACCCGACGCGCTGACGTTGATCACGTCGGCGCTCATCCACTTTCCGGCCACCTCGAAGGAGACCCGGGTGCGGGTGGAGTTCTCGTAGAACATGGTGATGACGGTTCGGCCGCGCAGCGTCGGGAGCTTCTTGACCTCGCGGCCCAGCAGGGCCTCCCGGAAGCGGTCGGCGTCGTCGAGGATGGCGGTGGCCTGGTCCCGGGACAGGTCGGCGGCAGCTAGAAGGTGTTTCATCCGTGCTGTTTCCTCTTCGCGCAAGCGCTCATCGGGCAGGTCCTCCGTGCGGGGCGATCTTCACTCCGTCGTAGCCATCGGTCTCCTGCAGGCGCACCTTGACGTTTTCACTGCGTGAGGTGGGGACGTTCTTGCCCACGTAGTCGGCGCGCACCGGGAGTTCCCGATGACCGCGGTCGACCAGCACCGCCAGTTGGACCGCGCGGGGCCTGCCGATATCGCGCAGCGCGTCCAGCGCCGAGCGCACCGACCGCCCGGAATACAGCACGTCGTCGACGAGGATCACCAGGGCACCGTCGATGCCGCCGGCCGGGATGGAGGTGACCTCCAGCGGCCGCGGTGGCTTGGTGTTGAGATCGTCGCGGTAGAGCGTGATGTCCAGCGCACCGTGTGCCAACCCGACGCCGGCGAACTCGTCGACCTTCTCGGCAATCCGGCGCGCCAGGATGACGCCGCGGGTGGGGATTCCGAGCAGGATGACGCGCGGGGCGTCCGCCGCGTCGAGCGCGGTCTTCTCGATGATCTGGTGCGCGATGCGGGATATGGTCCGGCTCACATCAGCGGCGGACATCAATTCCCGGTCGGCGTGTGTGGCATCAGGATTGCCCACAGTGAACCTGGACCTCCTTCTCCGCCTCTCGGGACGGATCGTTAAAGGACGTCGAACTGCCGGAGAGCTTAGCAGGCGACGTCGGTCCCCTCGTCCGCGAGCGCCGTGCCCTTCGTCTCGGGCAGCAGCAACGTCGAGGCGATGCTGACCACCACGAAGGCGGCCATCAGCGCACCCACCGACCAACTGCCGAAGTCGCTGACCAGCACTCCGGCGATCAGCGGCGGCACCGCGCCGCCGACGATCCCTGCCAGATTGAAGGCCAGGCCGGCGCCGGTGTAGCGGTAGCGGGTGGCGAAGATCTCCGGCAGGAACGAGGCGATGGGTCCGTAGGACGTACCGAAGATGCAGAACATGCCGCCGATCGCCAGCGCGAACAACCATGGCGAGCCGGTGTCGATCATCGGCAACACCAGGAAGGCCCACGGCAGCGCGATGAGAAATCCGGCGAGGATGATCCGGCGCCTGCCGTACCGGTCGCACAGCACGGCGGAGATCGCGGTGAACGTCATCAGCGCGACGCCGGCGAGCACCCCGACCATCAGGATGAGGCTGCGTGGATGCCCGATCGTGGTGGCGGCGTAGCTCAGCAGGTATGTCCCGCCCAGGAAACTCATGGTGAAGATGCCGACCATGCAGCCCGCGGCCAGCAACACCTGGGCGGTCTGGGTGCGCAGCAGCTCGGTCAGCGGTGCCCGCAACGCGCCGTTGCGCTGCGTCTCCTCGGTGAAAACCGGCGTCTCGTCGATGCTCAGCCGCACGTAGAGGGCGACGACGACGAGCACGGCACTGAACAGGAACGGCACCCGCCAACCCCAGTCCAGGAACACCGGGCTCTTCTCGCCGATGGTGACGTTGGCGATCAGGAACACCAGGTTGCTCACCGCCAGCCCGGCGCCCGCGCCGAGTTGGGTGAACATGCCGTACTTACCCCGTTTCGCGGCGGGTGCGTATTCCGCGGACAGCAGTGCCGACCCGGCCCATTCACCACCGACGGCGAAGCCCTGGCACAACCGCAGCACGAGCAAGATGATCGGTGCCAGCACGCCGATGGAGGCCGCACTGGGCACCAGCCCGACGGCGAAGGTGGCCGTCCCCATGATCAGCAGGGTGGCGATCAGAGTCTTCTTGCGGCCCAATCGATCCCCGAAATGTCCGAACACCGCCGCGCCCACCGGACGGGACAGGAACGCCGCGGCGAAGGTGGCCAGCGACGAGATGGTGCCCATCGTCGGGCTCAGGTTGGGGAAGAAGATCTTCGGGAACACCAGCGCGGCGGCGGTGCCGTAGATGTAGAAGTCGTAGAACTCGATGGCGGTACCGACGAAGCTGGCGAAGGCCACTCTCTTCATCGGTGCGGCCGCCTCCTGGCGTGCAGTCGTCACCGGGGAATTATGCGCGCGAGCCTAGCGACGATCGGGGTCGCGCACCCGCAGGGTGGCGATGCGGCGCTCGGCCGCGGCGAGTTTGGCTTCGGCCAGCCGGAAGAAGGCGCCCAGGTGTTCCATCTCGACATCGAGGTAATCGCAGATCACCTCCGGCTCCACACCCGCCTCCCGCAGTCGTAGACCGAGTGAGTACGGGCCCGGCAGCGCGCGGAGGGCACGCTCCTGGGGGGACAGATAAACGTTCACCCCCACACTGTGGATCGGATTCGCCAGCCGCGGTCGAGTAGCCGGGTACTCGACTTCGGCTCGGTGTCACCACCAGCCGGAATCCTCGTCCAGCGGCGCGATGAGCTGTCCGCGGGCGACCTCCTCCGGTTTTGCCCGTGACCCGGTCAGTATCGTGGCGCGGATGAGTAGCCTCGACACGAATCGCGCCTCCATCACCGAGGCCATCGATGCCGGGCTGCTGGCCGGGGCGGTCACCCTGATGTGGCATGCCGGCCAGGTGGTCCAGGTCAACGAGCTGGGTCACCGCGACCTGGCCGCCGGATTGCCGATGCAACGCGACACCGTGTTCCGGATCGCGTCGATGAGCAAGCCGGTGACGGTGGCCGCGGCGATGACCCTGCTCGACGAAGGCCTGTTCACCCTGCGGGACGAGATCGCCCACTGGGTACCGGAGCTGGCCGACGTGCGGGTGCTGGCGCGACCGCAGGGACCGGTGGACGTCACGGTGCCGCTGCGCAGGCCGATCACGTTCGACGACCTGATGACCCATCGGTCCGGGCTGGCGTACCCGTTCTCGGTGGCCGGCCCGCTGGCCCGGTCCTATGCCCGGTTGTCCCACCGGCAGAACGAGGACCGTTGGCTCGCCGAGCTGGCGCAGCTGCCGCTGGCGCACCAGCCGGGAGAACGGGTCACCTACAGTCACGGCACCGATGTGCTCGGTATCGCGGTGGCGCGGATCGCGGGCAAACCGCTGCACCAGGTGCTCGCCGAACGGATCTTCGAACCGTTGGGCATGCGGGACACCGGTTTTGCGGTCAGCATGGTGCAGCGACGCCGGATGGCGACGATGTACGCGATCGGTGCGAACGACCAATTGCGCGACGACGTGATGGGCCAGCCCCCACTGGCCCCGCCGGAATTCTGTGCCGGCGGAGCCGGGTTGATGTCGACGGCCGACGACTACCTGCAGTTCGCCCGCATGCTGCTGCGCGACGGCGCAGTCGATGGTGTCCGGGTGCTGTCGCCGGAGTCGGTACGGCTGATGCGCACGGACCGGTTGACCGACGAACAGAAGCAGCAGAACTTCCTCGGTGGCCCGTTCTGGATCGGCCGTGGCTTCGGCCTGAGCATGTCGGTGGTGACCGATCCCGATCAGTCCCGGCAGTTTTTCGGACCGGGCGGGTTGGGCACCTTCGGCTGGCCGGGCGCCTACGGCACGTGGTGGCAGGCCGACCCGGCGAACGACGTCATCCTGCTGTACCTGATCCAGAACTACCCCGACCTGAGCAGTGACGCGGCGGCCGTGCGCGGCAACACCTCGATGGCGAAACTGCAGTCGGCACAACCGAAATTCGTCCGGCGTACGTATCAGGGACTCGGGCTCTAGTTCCCCGCGAGCGTGCGCGTTTGCACACCTTTTACGGCGTGTCCCTGTGCAGACACGCACGCTGGCCGGATACGTCAGGCCACATCCAGCGCCCGGCGCGCGTAGGCCCGCACATCGGCATCCGCGTCGGACAAGGCCAAGCCGAGCGCCTCGCGCGCCGCCGATTCCGAGGCCGCCCACCGGGTCAGGCTCAGCACCGCGGCCTTACGGACATCAAGGTGCGAATCGGTCAGGGTGCGTGACAGCGAGGGCACCGCGACATCCGGCGCCACCCCGGAGAGTGCCCGGGCCGCACCCTCGCGCACCTGCCAGGCCGACTCCCCCAGCGCCCGCTCGATCAGCGCCACGTCGCCCGCGTCGCCACCGAGGCTGCCGAGTGCACCCAGGGCGGCGGCGCGCACCAGCGGATCGCGATCCGCCATGCCGGCGCGCACCGTCTCGACACCGGCCCCGAGAGTCGCGAGCCCCTTCACCGCGGTGATCCGGACCTCGCGGTTGTCGTCCGACGAGGCCAGGGCGACCCCGTCTGCGTCGTCGACCGAGACCAGTGCGCGCACCGCCTCGATCCGCACCCGGTGGTCAACGTCGACCAGTGCGGCCCGGAAGTCCGCCGTCACTCGGCGCGAGCTGGTCACATACAGCGCGACCGCGCGCACCACGGCATCGGGTGAATTAAGATGCGCAGCAATCCCTTCCGGCGACGGCAACACCTCAACGAGTTCCCGGGCGCCATCCGCGGCCTCGTGCCGCACCCCGGCGTCGGGATCGGCCAGTGCCGCGACCAACTCGCCGCTGTAGCCGTCGGGCAGGTTCTCCACCAGCGTCGCCACCGCGGTACGCCGGACGCCCGCATCGTCGTCGGACAGGTAGCCGGCCAGGTCGGCCAAGGTCGGCTCCTCCAGGGCCAGCACCGCCGCGATCCGCGGTGACGGCGGCGGCGCGGGATCGGCGACCACCCTCGACACCACCGAAGCCGGGGCCTTGCCCCCGAACAACGGCGGCTGAGCCACGGGCATAACCGGCTTGTCCGAGGGCACGTGCTCGAATTCGGGGACCGGCACGAAATACTCCTGCACCGGCCGCTTGAGGAACTCCATCTCCCCGTCGGCGCCCTTGCGCAGGTTCAGGTGGAAGTTCCACTCCTGATCGTCGCGCGCCGGGACATCGGAGCGCTCGTGGTAGAGACCCCAACGTGATTCGGTGCGAGTCAGTGACGAGCGCGCCGCCATCTCGGCGCAGTCCCGGATGAACGACACCTCCGCCGCGCGCATCAACTCGTGCGGGGTCCGCGCGCCGATACCGGCCACCTCCGCACGCATCCGCTCGAAGGTCTGCACCGCGATGGACAGCTTGGGGGCCGTCTTCGGCGGCGCCACATAGTCGTTGACGAATCGCCGGAGCTTGTATTCGACCTGCGGTTGCGGCGGCCCGTCGGGCTGGCGCAGCGGCCGGTAGATCAGTTCGTGTGCCTCGGCCAGTTGGTCGGTGGGAAGATCCGCCGGCGCAGCGGTGCCGGGCAGGGTCGACGCCGCGTGCTCGCCGGCCAGGTCACCGTAGACGAACGCACCGATCATGTAGTTGTGCGGGACGCACGCGAGGTCGCCCGCGGCGTACAGCCCGGGAATCGTGGTGCGGGCATGCTCGTCGACCCAGACGCCCGATGCCGAATGCCCACTGCACAAACCGATCTCGGAGATGTGCATCTCGATGTCGTGCGTGCGGTAGTCGTGGCCACGGTTGGCGTGGAAGGTGCCGCGGGTCGGCCGTTCCGTGGTGTGCAGGATATTCTCCAGCGCCGACAGCGTTTCGTCGGGTAGGTGTGTCACCTTGAGATAGATGGGCCCGCGGGCGGATTCGATCTCGTTCTTGACCTCGGTCATCATCTGACCCGACCAGTAATCCGAGTCGACGAACCGTTCGCCAGCGGCGTTCACCTGATAGCCGCCGAACGGGTTCGCCACGTAGGCGCACGCCGGGCCGTTGTAGTCCTTGATCAACGGGTTGACCTGGAAGCACTCGATACCGGACAGTTCGGCCCCGGCGTGATACGCCATGGCGTAGCCGTCGCCGGCGTTGGTCGGATTCTCGTAGGTGCCATACAGATAACCCGAGGCCGGTAGACCGAGCCGGCCGCACGCGCCGGTGGCCAGGATGACGGCCTTGGCGGCGACGGCGACGAACTCGCCGGTCCGGGTGTTCAGGGCGGCGGCACCGACAGCCCGTCCCTCATGGGTCAGGACCCGCACCGGCATCAGCCGGTTCTCGATCTGGATCTTCTCCCGCATCGAGCGTTGCCGCAGCACCCGGTACAGCGCCTTCTTGACGTCTTTGCCTTCGGGCATCGGCAGCACGTACGACCCCGACCGGTGCACCCGGCGGACCGCGTACTCGCCGTGCTCGTCCTTCTCGAACTTCACCCCGTAGCGTTCCAGGCGCTGCACCATGGCGAACCCACGCGTCGCGGTCTGGTAGATGGTGCGCTGGTTGACGATTCCGTCGTTGGCGCGGGTGATCTCGGCGACGTAGTCCTCAGGCTCGGCCTTGCCCGGGATGACGGCATTGTTCACCCCGTCCATGCCCATGGCCAGCGCACCGGAGTGGCGCACGTGCGCCTTCTCCAGCAACAGCACCCGCGCGCCGTTCTCGGCGGCGGTCAGCGCGGCCATGGTGCCAGCGGTGCCGCCACCGATCACCAGCACGTCGCAGTCCATCCGGACGATGTCGGCCAGGTCAGGAATCTCGGTCATCAATTGTCCAATGCTTCAAGGATTTCGGTGCGCAGCGCGCTTCGGTCCACGTTCTCGGTGCGGGGCCGCGGTATCTCCTGGAGCACCCGTAGACCCCCGCTGCCCAGCACCGCGACCCGGTCGCCGAGGATCAGCGCCTCGTCGACGTCGTGGGTGACGAACACGATGGTGGTCGGATGCGCCCGCCAGGTGGCGATCAGCAGTCGCTGCATGGCGGCCCTGGTCTGGGCGTCGAGCGCGCCGAACGGTTCGTCCATCATCACCGCGCGTGGGGCGCCGGCCAGCCCGCGGGCCAGTTGCACCCGTTGCCGCATACCGCCGGACAGGCTCTTGGGCAGATAGTCCGCGAACCCGGTGAGACCGACCTCGTCGATCCAGCGTTCGGCCCGGACCCGCCGCGTCGACCGGGGCTCCCCCCGGAGTTGCAGCGCCAGTTCGATATTCGAGCGCACGCTACGCCAGGGCAGCAGGGCGCTGTCCTGGAACACCATGCCGCGGTCCCGCGAGGTCGTGGTGATCTGCTCACCGTCGGCGCTCACCCGTCCGGCATCCGGGGCCAGCAGTCCCGCCAATGCGCGCAGCACCGTCGACTTCCCGCAACCCGAGGGCCCGGTCAACACCAGGATCTCCCCCGGCTGCACCGTCAGCGTCAGACCGCTCAGCACCGGAGCACCGGTGTAGGACAACGTGACATCGTCGAGGTCCAGCAGCAGGCCAGACGCTGTCGCGGTGGTCATCGGGTCGTCTCCTCACCGCGGGGCAGCCAGCGGGTGGCGCGTCGGCCGATCAGCTCGATCGCCGCGGCCGTGCCGAAGCCCAGCGCACCGATCGTGATGATCCCGACGAACACCGCCGGGTAGTCCAGCACCGTGTAGGCCTGCCAGGTGCGGTATCCCACGCCGAGCCGGCCCGAGATCATCTCCGCGGAGATGACGCAGATCCACGCCACACCCATACCGACCGACAGTCCGCCGAACAAGCCGGGCAGGATGCCGGGCAGCACCACCTGGCGCAGCACATCCCAGCGGCCGCCGCCCAGGGTGCGCACCGAGTCCTCCCAGATGGTCGGCAGCGCCCGCACGGCGTGCCGGGTACTGACCATGATCGGGAAATAGGCCGCCAGGAACGTGATGGCGACGATGCCTGCCTCATCGCTCGGGAAGAGCAGGATCGCTACCGGCACGATGGCGATCGCCGGGATGGGCCGCAGCAGTTCGGTGATCGGGCCGAAGATGTCGGCGAACAGCGCCGAGCGTCCCAGCAGGATGCCGGTGACGACGCCGGCCAGCGCGGCCAGCCCGAATCCGGTGAGGATCCGGATCAGCGACTGCGCGAGGTCCAGCCAGTACTCGCCGGTGCCGAGCCGGTGCCCCAGTGCCGACGCGATCTCGGTGACGGTCGGCAGTGTGTCGAAGCGCAACCAGAACCGAATCCCGTTGGCGGTCAACAGCTGCCAGAGCCCGATCGCGGCGAGCACCGAAGCGATCCGCAGCACCCAGTGCCGCCACACGCTGCGGTTGCGGTGGCTGCGGGAAGCCTCGACCTCGGTGTCCGGCCGGGCCAGCAGGGAGGTCACACCGCACCCGCGAGGGCCTGCTGGTAGTCGACCGTGCTGCTGCCGGGATGCGCGGCGGTGTAACGTCCGGCGCCGGCCGGCGTGTTGAACGGCAGGTAGTTCTGCCCGTCGCGCACCCAGATCGACTTGTCCGCGAACCAGCGGGTGCCCAGTTCGGTGTCGGGCACATACGCCGCCCGGACCGTGGCCCCGCGCGCCTGCGCCTCGCGGACCGCGCGCAGCAGCTGGGTCGGGCCCGCCGCGGTCTGCGTGCTGTCGGCGCCCTGGAGCCAGAGTTCACCGGCTGCCGGGGTGCTCGTCGTTTTCAGCGCCGCCTCGTAGTCGACCTTGCGCTCCGCGAACGCGGCCCGCAGCGGGCCGTCCTGGACGAAGCCGGGGACGTCGAGGTCGGCGAAATCGCCGATCGACTTCAGGTACGGCACATCACCTTTGAGCGCGTCGATCAGTGACGGCTTCAACGTGGTGTCGAAGGACGTGCCACCCGGCCCGTTGTAGAGGTACACCACTTCCTGCGGCAGGCCGCTGCCGTCGGCGACGATGCGGGCCGCCTCTAGCGGCTTGGTGTTCACGAAGTCGGTGGCGTCGAGCTGGGCCTGCAGAAAGGCGTCGAGCACCTCGGGGTGCTTGCCGGCGTAGTCCCGGCGCACTACCACCCCGTGCAGGGTCGGGTAGTCCAGCTGCGCGCCGTCGTAGAGCAGCTTGGCCTTGTTCTGGAACACCAGCAGGCCCGGCCACGCAACGAACTGTGAAAGACCCTGAACCTGACCGGATTCCAGGGCTGAGGCGCCCACCTGGGGCTGCTGGTTGAGCACCTCGACGCCGGCCTTGGGATCGAGACCGGCCTGCGCCAGCGCCCGGACCAGCGTGCCGTGCCCTGCGGAGCCGACGCTGGCGGACACCTTCTTGCCCGCCAGGTCGGTCAGGGTGCGGGCCGGCGAATCCGGGGACACCACAACCATGTTCAGCGCACCCTTCGGGTTGTATCCGGTGACCGAGACGATCTCGGTGTGCGCGCGTTCGTTGGCCTGGGTCTTCGAGCCGTTGATCAGCATCGGGTAATCACCCATCGAGCCGATGTCGATCTTCTCGGCGACCATCTGCGCGGTGATGGGTGCACCCGTGTCGTAGTCCTGCCAGGTCACGTTGTACTTGGTGCCGGTGCGGGTGGTGACGTCGGCCAGCCGGTGCTCCAGGTAGCCCTGCGCCTTGAGCAGGGTCCCGGCGGTGACGGTGTTGATGGTCTTGGATTGGTAGCCGATGACGACGTCGACGACGTCATCGGCTTTGGTGGTCGAATCCAGCGAGCACCCCGAAAGCATCAGGGCAGCGAGCAGCACAACGAGAGGTTTCTTCACGGGAGGTCCTTGAGGGTTCGGCTCAGCGGAGGAGGTAAGGCATGTTGACGGTGACGGCGCCGGTGGGACAGCGGGCGGCGCAGGGCCCGCAGTACCAACATTCGTCGACGTGCATGTAGGCCTTGCCGTTGTCGGGATTGATCGCCAGCGAATCCATCGGACAGATCTCGACGCAGAGCGTGCAGCCCTCGATACAGAGCGACTCGTCGATCGTCACGGGCACGTCGACACGGGCATTCACCAAAGCCATTCTCAACTCCTGAAGAGGTTGCCGCGCATGGTGATTCGGTCACCACGCAGGCGGATGTATTCGAGGTCGACGGGACGTCCGTCGCCCAGACTGGTCAGGCGTTCCAGCATCAGCAGTGCCGCACCGTCGGGCACCTGCAGCGTCGCCGCGGAATGCGGATCCGCGGAAATGGCTTCCAGGGCAAGGGCCGCCGATCCCAGTCGCTGGCCGCTGACCTGCTCGATGAGCGCGAACACGTCGTTGGTTTCCAGCGGGTGTTCGGTCACCAGGTCGCCGATATCGGGTGCCAGATAGGTCAGGTCCAGCGACAGCGGCAAGTCCCCCAGGTAGCGCAGCCGCTCGATGTAGACCACCTCGGTGCCTGGATCCAGGGCCAGTTTGCGCGCGACGGTCGGCGGCGCGGCCATCCTCAGCACGGCGCGCACCTCGTTGCGCACGTCGCCGTACTCCTTGAAGGTCTCCTTGAGTCCGACCAGCGCATCCAGACCGTGGTTGTATTTGCGCACCGCGACATGGGTGCCGACCTTCGTGCCCCGGTCGATCAATCCCTCGGCCTTGAGCACGGCGAGCGCTTCCCGAACCGTGTTGCGCGACACCGAGAAGTCCTCGGCCAGTTCGGTATCCCCCGGCAACCCGTCGGGATAGCCGCCGGCGTGGATGTGGTGGCGCAGCACATCGGCGACCACGCGGGCCTGATCCGCGCGGGTGCGGCGGATCGGGGTCGGATCGGATGCGGGCACGCACTTACCGTAAAGCCGACCAGCACCCCGCCCCGCCGCGCTGACCGGTGACGATGTCCCGAGAGTGCGATTGCGCCGCCCCCGCGGGACACGGACCTGCCAAAAGCGGCCAAGACTGTGTTATTGCGCCACCGACCGGCCGGGCGCGGAACTTCGGATCGGGCTGAGCGGAAAGCTCTACATCGAACGCGACAGCACGCGGCCGAACTGCAGCAGCCGCTCCATCTGCGCCAGCCCGCCGTTACCGACGGACTTGGTGTAGCGGAACGACTCGCAGTACAGATCACTCTCGGTCGCCGACGTCTGGCGGGCCCTGGTGACCAGCTGCGTGTACATCCGCAGCCGGACCTCAGACAGTCGGCGGGTGCCGTCGTCGAGCACCTCGAACTGGGTGCTCAGAATGTGATCGGTGATGGTCGACAACAGGATGGTGCGCACCGAGGAAGCCAGCTGCCTGCGGTCCTCGGCGTACTCGTCATCGGCGCGCCACATGATGAGCCGGCGCCCGTCGGTGGCGACCACTTCCTGCCACAGGGCCGTGCCCCAGGACTCCTCGCTCTCCCCGCGCGACATGATGAACGACGCGATACCGGGAAACTCGACGACCGACCTCAGCTGTTCGAGCGCGAGTTCGGGATCACGCAGATACACACCGGCAGCGTCCTTGACGTTCATGTACGGCGCCCAGTCCTGCGGTGAGTTCATCCGTTCTAGATCTCCTGGGATCCGCGCAGCGCCGCGGACGCGGCCCGAATCTGTGGCGTCACCAGCATGACCTGGCCGAGCACGCCGTTGACGAATCCGGGTGAGTCGTCGGTGGACAACTCCTTGGCCAACTCGACCGCCTCGTCGACGGCGACCGGTTCCGGGACGTCCTCGGCGTGCAGCAGTTCCCACACCGCGACCCGCAGGATGGCGCGGTCCACGGCGGGCAGCCGATCCAGCGTCCAGCCCTGCAGATGGGCGGCGATGAGTTCGTCGACGTGTGCGCCATGATCGGTGACTCCGCGCGCCACCGTCACCGTGTACGGGTTCAGCGGGGCCATGTCGGCCTGGGAGTGCGACAGGGCGTTGCGCCCGTCGGCCACCTCGGCTGCCGTGAGGTTGCGCGCCTCGGCCTCGAAGAGCAGGTCGACGGCACGCTTGCGCGCTTGGTGGCGCCCCCGGTCACCCTTGCGGTCAGGCATTGACCCTTCCCAGGTAGCTGCCGTCACGCGAATCGACCTTGAGCTTGTCGCCGGTGTTGATGAACAGCGGGACCTGCAGCTCGGCGCCGGTCTCGACAGTGGCCGGCTTGGTGCCGGCGCTCGAGCGGTCGCCCTGCAGGCCCGGCTCTGTGTGGGTGACAACCAGCTCGACGGTGACCGGGAGTTCCAGGTACAGCGGCGCGCCCTCGTGGAACGCGATCTGCACCACCATGCCCTCCAGCAGGAAGTCGGCCAGCCTGCCGACCAGCGCCTCCGGCAGCGGGTTCTGCTCGTAGTCCTCGGAATCCATGAAGACGAAGTCGGAGCCGTCGCGGTACAGGTAGGTGGCATCGCGACGGTCGACGGTGGCGGTCTCGACCTTCACCCCGGCGTTGAACGTCTTGTCGACGACCTTGCCGGTCAGGATGTTCTTCAACTTGGTCCGCACGAAAGCCGGACCCTTACCGGGCTTGACGTGCTGGAACTCGGTGATCTGCCACAGCTGGCCCTCGAGGTTGAGGACGAGCCCGTTCTTGAAGTCGGCGGTTGATGCCACGGTCTGTACAGCTCCTAGATCAATTAACGACAACCAGTTCTTTGGGGAACCGGGTGAGCAACTCGGGTGTGGGGGCGTCCTGACTGCCCACGACCAGCGTGTCCTCGATGCGGACACCGCCCCGGCCGGGCAGGTAGACACCGGGCTCCACGGTCACCGCGGCGCCAGCAAGCAGTGTACCGACGGATGAGGCGCTGATTCCCGGCGCTTCATGGATCTGCAATCCGACCCCGTGGCCGAGGCCGTGCCCGAAGTTCTCCGCGTACCCGGCATCGGCGATGACCTGCCGTGATGCGGTGTCGACGTCTTTGAGTCCGGCGCCGGGGGCCAGCGCCTCGCGGCCCGCCCGCTGCGCGGTGGCGACCAGGTCGTAGATCTCGCTCTGCCAGGTGGCCAGCGGCGCCAACACGAAGGTGCGGGTCATATCGGAGTGGTAGCCCGCGACCAGTGCTCCGAAGTCGATCTTGACGAAGTCGCCCGCCGCCAGCACCGCGTCGGTCGGCCGGTGGTGCGGGATCGCCGAGTTGGCCCCGGCCGCCACGATGGTCTCGAAGGACACCCCGTCGGCGCCATGGTCGAGCATGAGTGACTCCAACTCGCGGCCGACCTCCTTCTCGGTGCGCCCAGCCCGCAGCCCACCCGTCTCGACCAGATCATGCAGCGCGGCGTCGGCTGCCTCGCACGCCAACCGCAGGATGGCGATCTCCCCCACGTCCTTGACCTCGCGCAGCCGCTCGACCATGCCGGGAGCCCGGACCAACTCCACGTCGTCGGCGGTACGCGCCAGCGCGGCGTGGCCGTCGACCGTCACCACGTGGCTTTCGAAACCGAGGCGCCGGACGCCGGCGGCGGCCGCGCGCGCGGCCAGATGCGGGCCACAGGCGCGTTCGATGACCAATTCCGCGTCGGGTGCCTGCGCCGACGCCTGGGTGACATAGCGGCCATCGGTCGCCAGCACCGGCGTGTCGTCATCGGCCAGAATCAGCAACGCCGCATTCGATCCGGTGAATCCGGACAGATAGCGCACGTTGACCAGGTCCGTTACCAGCATCGCGTCCAGCTTGGCGATGGCCAGCCGCTGCCTCAACCGGCCTCTGCGCTGCGAAATCGTCACGACCAGTGACGGTACTCGCTACGCTGTGCCCTCATGAGTAAGTGGTTGCTGCGTGGACTCGTGTTCGCGGCGTTGGTGGTTGTCCTTCGATTGATCCAAGGTGCGCTGGTCGACGCCTTCCCGACGAGTGCCGGTGTGATCAGCCCGGCACTGGGATTGTTCCTGGCCGTCCCGGCTCTCATCTGGGCGTACTTCGACGGCCGCGCCGACGCCAGTGCGCAGTCCGACCCGGACCGCCGCTCGGACCTGGCGATGGTCTGGCTGTTGGCCGGTCTGGTCGCGGGCCTGCTCGGCGACCTGATCACCTGGTTCATCGGGCTGGTCTACCCGGCGGTCTACACCGGCGGGCTGATCAGTGAGCTCACGTCGTTCGCCGCGTTCACCGCGCTGCTGGTCTTCCTGGCCGGTGTCGTCGCGGTGACCATCGGCCGCTGGACCGTCGACCGCAAGGCGCCGCCGTACGAGCGCCGCCGCGACGGTGACGAGCGCGCCGACACCGACGTATTCGCGGCCGTGACGCCGGCCGCCGCATCCGAATCGAGCGACGAGCCGACCACCACGATCGAGAAGAACTAGTCGGCGGCGCCGACCACCGAGTAGGCCGCGGCCAGCAGGCTGGGGTCCGGCCCCTCGAGGCGCCCCGGCTTGGCAAGGCCGTCCAGGACGACGAACCGAAGGATGCCGGACCGGTTCTTCTTGTCCCCGGCCATGTACTCCAGCAGTTGCGGTAGCGCGTCGGGGTCATAGCTCACCGGCAGCCCGAGCGCGGTCAGCACGCGGCGGTGCCGGTCGGCGGTGTCGTCATCGAGTCGCCCGGCGAGCCGGCCCAGTTCCGCGGCGAAGATCAGACCCACCGACACCGCCGCCCCGTGGCGCCACTTGTAGCGCTCGCGACGTTCGATGGCATGCGCCAGCGTGTGTCCGTAGTTGAGGATCTCGCGCAGCGCGGATTCCTTCTCGTCGGCGGCGACCACCTCGGCCTTGACCGCGATGGCGCGCCGGATCAGTTCGGGCAGAACGGATCCGGACGGATCGATCGCGGCCTCGGGATCGGCTTCGATGAGGTCGAGGATCACCGGGTCGGAAATGAATCCGGCCTTCACGATCTCCGCCATCCCGGCGATGATCTCGTTGCGCGGGAGCGTCTGCAGGGTCGCAAGATCGACCAGCACGGCCAGCGGTTGGTGGAACGCGCCGACCAGGTTCTTGCCCGCATCGGTGTTGATCCCGGTCTTGCCGCCGACGGCCGCGTCGACCATGCCGAGCAGCGTGGTGGGCACATGCACGATGTCCACTCCGCGCAGCCAGGTGGCCGCGGCGAATCCGGCGACATCGGTGGCCGCGCCACCGCCGAGGCTGACCACGGCGTCCTTGCGGCCCACCCCGATCCGGCCGAGCACCTCCCAGATGAAGCCGACGACGGGCAGCTCCTTGCCCGCCTCGGCGTCCGGGAGCTCGACGCGGTGCGCGTCGATTCCGTTGGTGGCCAAGTGTTCCCGAATGACCTCGGCGGTCTGGGCGAGGGTGGGCTGATGCAGGATCGCCACCTTGTGACGTCCGGCCAGCGTCCGCCCGAGGTCCTCCAACAGGCCGGTGCCGATGATCACCGGGTACGGGCGGTCCACCAGTACGTTCACGGTGACGGGTTCACTCATTGCGCGCCTCTGCTCGTCGGGCCAGCGCCGCCGGGGTGGGCGGCGCATCGGTGGTGGGTGCGGGGTTCAAGATGGTGGGCCGCCGCCAGGCGGGCCTGCGGCGGCGGCGCGTGCGGTGGTTCTGGCCGCAGCCGTCGAGCCGGGTGACGATGTGGCGGACGACGGCGCCGGGATTGCGTCGGTTGGTGTTCACCCTCATGGTGGCCACCTCACGGAACAGCGGGACCCGCGCGGCCATCAGGGTGCGGTACTTCTCCCCCGGATCATCGCCGGCCAGCAGCGGACGGGCACTGCCGGTGGTGCGCCGAACCCCTTCTGCCGCACTGATTTCCAGATAGACGACGGTGTGTCCGGCCAGCGCCTCGCGCACCGCCGGGGTGGTCACCGCGCCGCCGCCGAGGGAGACCACGCCGTCATGTTCGGCCAGTGCGGCACGCACCACGTCGGCTTCGATCTGCCGGAACGCCTGCTCCCCTTCGGTGAAGATGTCGGCGATGCTGCGGCCCGTGGTCTCCACGATCTTGGCGTCGGTGTCCAGCAGCGGCACCCCCAGCGCCTTGGCCAGGCGCCGGCCGATGGTGGACTTGCCGGAACCCGGCATCCCCACGAGCACAGCCTTGGGCGCCATGAACTATCCCGACGCCTGCTGTTGGGGTTCCCGGTCACGTACCGCGGCCAGGTAGCTCGCCACGTTGGCCTTGGTCTCGGTCAGCGAGTCGCCGCCGAACTTCTCCAGCGCGGCCCGGGCCAGCACCAGCGCCACCATGGTCTCCACCACGACGGCGGCGGCGGGGACGGCGCACACATCGGAACGCTGGTGGATGGCCACCGCCTCGTCGCCGGTGGCCATGTCGACGGTGGCCAGCGCGCGCGGCACGGTCGAGATGGGTTTCATCGCCGCGCGCACCCGCAGCGGCTGACCGTTGGTCATCCCGCCCTCTAGGCCGCCGGCCCGGTTGGTGGAGCGCAGCACGCCGTCGGGGCCGGGGTACATCTCGTCGTGCGCGACGCTGCCGCGCCGGCGCGCGGTCTCGAATCCGTCGCCGATCTCGACACCCTTGATGGCCTGGATGCCCATCACGGCGGCGGCCAGCTGACTGTCCAGCCGGTTGTCGCCGCTGGTGAACGAGCCCAGGCCGATCGGCAGACCGGTGACGACCACCTCGACCACGCCACCGAGGGTGTCGCCGTCCTTCTTGGCGGCCTCGATCTCGACGATCATGGCCTGTTCGGCCTGCTCGTCGAAGGCGCGCACCGGGCTGTCGTCGATGCGGGTCAGATCCTGCGGCAGCGGGGCGGGCCCGTCGTAGGGCTTCGACGCACCGATGGCGATGACGTGGGAGATGACCTCGACACCGAGGGCCTGGCGCAGGAAGGCACGTGCGACGGTGCCCGCCGCGACGCGGGCGGCGGTCTCGCGGGCACTGGCCCGCTCCAGCACCGGGCGGGCATCGTCGAAGCCGTACTTGAGCATGCCCGCGTAATCCGCGTGGCCGGGCCGCGGCCGGGTCAGCGGGGCGTTGCGCGCCGCGTCACTGTCCAGCTGGGCCGCGTCGACGGGGTCGGAAGCCATCACGGTTTCCCACTTGGGCCACTCGGTATTGCCGATCTCGATGGCGATGGGCCCGCCGAGCGTGAGCCCGTGCCGGACGCCGGCCAGCACGGTCACCTGGTCCTTCTCGAACTTCATCCGGGCGCCGCGGCCATAGCCGAGGCGACGCCGTTGAAGTTGGGTCCCGATGTCGTCGGAGGTGACGGACAGTCCCGCAACCATGCCTTCAACCATCGCGACCAGGGCACGGCCATGGGATTCACCAGCGGTAGTCCAACGCAACACGGGTGTCATTCTCCCATGCGGGCATCCGCGTGACCCAATCCGTGCAGCGCCGACTACCCGGCCCGCCGGGGCGCGCTCCACTGCAGCAGCACGGTGTCGATCCAGCGCTCGTGTTTGTAGCCGACCCGGACCAGCCGTCCCGCGTCCTGGAAGCCGAACCGCCGATGCAGCCGCACCGATGCCGGATCGCCGGAATCGGCGATGACCGCGATGACTTCGCGCACCCCCACGGCGCGGCTGCGGTCCAGTAGCGCCGCCAGCAGTTCGGCGCCGCAACCGGTGCCGACGGCCCCCGGGGCGACGTAAACGGAGTCCTCGACCGTCGCGCGGTAGGCCGGGCGCGTCTTCCAGGGCGCGCAGTAGGCGTACCCGGCGAGCGCCCCGTCGCGTTCGGTCACCACGAACGGCAGTCCGGCTTCCACGATCGCCTCGAAACGCCGGTGCCATTCGTCGGCGTCGGGTGCCTCCAGTTCGAACGTGGCCACGCTGGTGGCCACGTAGTGCGCGTAGATCTCCGCGATGGCGGGCAGGTCAGCGGTGGTCGCGGTGCGCACGGACATGGAATCTCACCGTACGGCTACACCCAGACCAGGGCGACCGATGCCGCGGTCGCCGCACACATCGACGGTCCGTGCGGCACCGCGTCGGTCCTGCCGGCGGCCAGCGCGGTCAGCGCCCACAGCCCGGTCAGGATCGGGGCGCCGACGGCGGCCAGCACCCAGGCGTCGGCACCGAAGGCTCCCGCCAACCCACCCAGCCCGATTGCCAGCTTCACGTCGCCTGCGCCCAGGCCGGTAGGGGCGACGAGATGCACCAGCAGGTACACCGCGGCCAGGGCCGCCGCCCCGGCGAGTGCGGGTGCACCGCGGCCCAGCGCGGCCGCGCCACCCAACACCGCGACGGCGCCGGGCAGCGTGAGCGCATTGGGCAGTCGGCGGTGCCGAATATCGAAGGCGCTCAAGGTGATCAGCCACCCCGCCAGTAGCACCGCCATCTTCTCCAGGCTAAGGCCCGGCGAGCGCCTGCCTCATCACCTCTTTGGGTGCGGGCAGCCCGGTGAACTGCTCCACCTGGGCGAAGGCCTGGTTCAACAACATCTGCAGGCCGCTGATCACCCGCCCACCGGCCGCGGCCACGGCGTCGGCCAACGGGGTGGGCCACGGGTCGTAGATCGCGTCCAGCAGCACCCCGGTGCCGGCCACGGTGTGCACGTACTCGGCGGCGACGGCGGCGGGCAGCGTGTTGACCACCGCGTCGGCCTGGACCGGCGTCCCCAAAGCGACCCACCGGACGTCCACGCCCAACGGTTCTGCCAACGCGACCAGCGGCGCGGCCTTCTCCGGGTTGCGGGCGACGACGGCGATCTCGCGGACCCCGAGTGCGGCCAGTGCCACCACCGCGGCCGGGGCGGTGCCGCCCGACCCCAGCACTGCGGCGCGCGGGCCGTCCACCGACCCCAGGGCGCCCGTCACCCCGTCGACGTCGGTGTTGTCGGCCCGCCACCCCGCCGGGGTGCGCACCAGGGTGTTGGCCGAGCCCACCAGTTCGGCCCGTGCGGTGCGCTCGGTCGCGAACCGCAGCGCCGCGAATTTGCCGGGCATGGTCACCGACAGTCCGACCCATTCCGGGCCGAGGCCCGCGACAAGGGACGGCAACAGGTCTTCGGTGCACTCGATGCGCTCATACGTCCAGCCGGTCAGGCCGAGCGCGCGGTAGGCGGCCAGGTGCAGGTCGGGCGAGCGCGAGTGCGAGATCGGCGAGCCGAGTACCGCAGCCCGCCTATCTGGCGCTGTCGAGGACACCGTTGCGCTTGGCCAGCTCGATGTTCGCCAGGTGCTGCTCGTAGTCCCTGGTGAACATCGTGGTGCCCTGCAGGTCGATGGTGACGAAGTACAGCCAGTCCCCCGGCGCCGGGTTCTCCGCCGCGGCCAGCGCGGGTTGTCCCGGCGAGCAGATCGGTGTGGCCGGAAGTCCTTCGGAGGCATAGGTGTTCCACGGTGTGACCCGCGCGCGGTCGGCGTCGGTGGTCGCCACTTCCTGACGGTCCAGCGAGTAGTTGACCGTCGAGTCGAACTCCAGCTTGCGGTGCTCGGCGAGCCGGTTGTAGATGACCCGCGCCACCTTGGCGAAGTCCTGGGGTTTGGCCTCGCGCTGCACCAGCGACGCGACCACCAGGATCTGGTAGGGCGTCAGGCGCGCCGTGGCCGCGGCGTCGAGCAATCCGTTGGCTTCGTACTGCGCCGTGCTGGCCTTGATCAGACTGGACAGGATCTCCTGTGGGGCCCCGGACGGGTTGACGTTCCAGCTGCCCGGCGCGATCAGTCCCTCCAGCCGGCGGTGGTCCGGCCCCATCGCCGTGACCGGCGCCGTCGCCCAGTTCGGCACCGCCAAGGCGGTCAGGTCCCCGGCGCCCGCCGCGGTCTTGAGATCCTCGGCGCGAACACAGCGGTGCTCGCCGTCGATGTCCACGCAGGACGCCTTCGAGATGAGGGTGAAGATGCCGTCGGTCACCGCGTTGGTCTTCACGTCGGCGACGTCGTCGAGCTGGCGGCCCTCGGGGATCACCAGCTGGCCCACCCGGTTCTTCGCGTCCGCCAGTCGCGTGACCGCGCCGGAGGCCGGGATCTCGGTGCGCAACTTGTAGAAACCGGGCTGGATGGCGGCGATGGCCTGGTTGCCCGACGCGGCCTCGACGAAGGCCTTGGCCGAGGACACCACGTTCTGTTCCTGCAGTGTCTGGCCGATCGCCGTGGTCGAGTCACCGCTGTGCACCTCGACGACGACGTCGGCGGTGCCGTCACCGGCGAAGTCGCTGCTGCTGCCGAACACGCCGTGCCACAGCCGCGATCCCAGGAACACCACACCCACGACGACGACCACGAGCACCGCCACGGCGATACCGCTGTAGAACCGCCTGCGGCGCTGCATGCGACGCGCGCGGGCGCGCGTGGCACGGCTCATCCGCCGGCGCGGCGGCCCCACGGCGACCGGCTCGTGGCGGTCGGTACTCCAGTCCTCAGTCATCGACTACCCCTTGCGCGGACCGGCGCTGGTCCAACCAGGTCTGCAGAATCGCTACTGCCGCAACCTGATCGACCATGGTCCGCTGGTTCTTGGCTCGGACACCTGCATCGCGCAGGGAACGTTGTGCGCTAACGGTAGTCAGTCGCTCGTCGACGAGGCGCACCGGTGTCGGTGCGATCTTCGCGGCCACCGCATCGGCCAGTTCGACGGCGTCGTGCGCCGAGGAACCGGCCCGGTCGGCGAGGGTGCGCGGCAGCCCGACCACGACCTCGACGGCCTCGTGTTCGGTGGCGAGTCTGACCAGCCGGCGCAGATGGCGTCCGTCGCGCTCGCGGCGGACCGTCTCCAGCGGGGTGGCCAGGATGCCGTCCGGGTCGCACACCGCCACCCCGATCCGGACCGTGCCGACATCGATGCCGAGCCGCCGACCGCGGCCGGGATCATCGGGACCCGGCCGGTCCGGCATCCGATCGGCACCTACCACGCCCTCAGCTCCGGGCGATCTCTGCGCGCAGCGCGGCCAATGCCGCGTCGATACCCGCCGCCCCCTTGCCGGAACCCTGTGCCAGATCGGCCTTACCGCCCCCACGGCCGTTGACCGCCGCACCCAACTGCTTCACCAGGTCGTTCGCGCTCAGGCCCAGGTCCTGCGCGCTCGCGTTGACCGCGACCACGAACGGCACCGAGTCGTCCTCGCCCTCCGCGATGAGCGCCACGACGCCGGGCTCGGCGCCCAACTTGCCCTTGATGTCGCCGACCAGGCTGCGCAGGTCGCCCGCGGAGACCCCACCGGCCATCCGCTGGGCCACCAGCCGCACCTTGCCGACGGTCTCGGCACCGGCGGCGGCGTTGACCGCCGCGGCGCGGGCGTTGGCGAGGCGGACCCGGTCCAGTTCCTTCTCGGCGACCTTCAGCCGTTCCACCAGGTTGGCGACGCGGGCAGGCACCTCGTCGGACGGCACCTTCAGCGAGGACGCGAGTCCGGCCATCAGTGCGCGTTCCTTGGACAGGTGCCGGAACGATTCCAGGCCGACGTACGCCTCGACACGGCGCACACCGGAGCCGACGGAGGATTCGCCGAGCAGGGTGACGGGGCCGATCTGGGCGGAGCTGCGCACATGCGTGCCACCGCACAGTTCCAGGGAGAACGGTCCGCCGATCTCGACCACCCGGACCACCTCGGGATAGTTCTCGCCGAACATCGCCATGGCGCCCATGGCCTTGGCCTGCTCCAGGCCGGTGTTGAAGGTGTTCACCGCGAAGTCGGACTGCACCGCTTCGTTGGCGACGGCCTCGACCTGCTCGCGCTGGGTCTCGGTCAGTGCGCCCTGGAAGTTGAAGTCGAACCGCAGGTAACCCGGACGGTTCAGCGATCCGGCCTGGACGGCGTTGGGCCCCAGGATCTGTCGCAACGCGGCGTGCACCATGTGGGTGCCCGAATGTCCCTGGGTGGCGCCGTGGCGCCACTGCGCGTCGACCTCGGCGGTGACGGTGTCACCCTCGACGAACTCACCGGACTCCACCGTGACCCGGTGCGCCCACAGGGTTTTCGCGATCTTCTGCACGTCGGTGACCGCCGCCTTGGCGGTGGCCGAGGAGCCGGTGCCGATGATGGCGCCCTCGTCGGCGATCTGCCCGCCCGACTCGGCGTAGAACGGCGTGCGGTCCAGGATCAGCTCCACCCGCTGGCCCTGCGCGCTCTCGTGGTCGACCACCGGGACGCGCTTGCCTTCCACGAAGACACCGAGAATCGTTGCCTGCGAGGACAATTCGTCGAAGCCGGTGAACTCGGTGGGTCCACCGTCCACCAGTTCCCGGTACGCGGACAGGTCGGCGTGGGCCTGCTTACGGGCCGCGGCGTCGGCCTTGGCGCGCTGCCGCTGCTCGGCCATCAGGCCGCGGAAACCCTCCTGGTCGACGGTCAGGCCGGCCTCGGCGGCCATCTCCAGTGTCAGGTCGATCGGGAATCCGTAGGTGTCGTGCAGGGTGAACGCGTCGGAGCCCGACAGCGTCGACTGTCCAGCCGCGCGGGTCGATTCGGCGGCGTCGTCGAACAGCTTGGAGCCGGCGGCCAGGGTGCGGTTGAACGCAGTCTCCTCGGCCACCGCAATGCGGTTGATGCGCTCGAAATCGGTGACCAGCTCGGGATAGGACGGGCCCATCTCGTCGCGCACGGTGACCATCAGCTCGGCCATGATGGGGCGCTCCACGCCGAGCAGCTTGGCCGCTCGGATGATCCGGCGCAGCAACCGGCGCAGCACATAACCGCGGCCCTCGTTGCCGGGGGTGACGCCGTCGCCGATGATGATGGCCGCGGTGCGGCTGTGGTCGCCGATGATGCGGTAGCGCACGTCGTCATCGTGGCTGCCCTGACCGTATCCGCGCGGCGCGATGCCGGCGACCACGTCGATGACGGGGCGCACCAGGTCGGTCTCGTAGACGTTGTCGACGCCCTGCAACAGGCAGGCGATGCGCTCGACGCCCATGCCGGTGTCGATGTTCTTGCGCGGCAGCGGGCCGAGGATCTCGAAGTTGTCCTTCGAGGTGCCCTCACCGCGCTCGTTCTGCATGAAGACGAGGTTCCAGATCTCGATGTAGCGGTCCTCGTTGGCCTCGGGCCCGCCGTCGATGCCGTACTCGGGTCCGCGGTCGTAGTAGATCTCCGAGCAGGGCCCGCACGGCCCGGGTATGCCCATGGACCAGTAGTTGTCCGCCATGCCGCGGCGCTGGATCCGGTCGGTCGGCAGGCCGGCGACCTCCTGCCACAGTGCGATCGCCTCGTCGTCGTCGAGATAGACCGTCGCCCAGAGCTTTTCGGGGTCGAATCCGTAGCCACCCTCGGACACCGGGTTGGTCAGCAGCGTCCAGGCCAGCTCGATGGCGCCCTTCTTGAAGTAGGCGCCGAACGAGAAGTTGCCTGCCATCTGGAAGAACGTGTTGTGCCGGGTGGTGATCCCGACCTCTTCGATGTCGGGTGTCCGGATGCACTTCTGCACGCTGGTCGCGGTCTCGTACGGCGGAGTCCGGGCGCCGAGGAAGAACGGGACGAACTGAACCATGCCGGCGTTGACGAACAACAGGTTGGGATCGTCGAGGATGACCGAAGCGCTGGGCACCTCGGTGTGTCCCGCCTTCACGAAATGATCGAGGAAACGCTTCCTGATCTCGTGTGTCTGCACGTGCTGCTGTCCTTCATTCGCTGGGCCGGTGTTCGACCGCATAACACTACCGGGCTGGCCGCCGGCCCCCTGTGCGGAGCACATCAATGACCATTGTGCGTGGCGCGGAGCGGGAGGACAGTAAGGGGTGACCGGTGGCGCCGCCGGGGCGCTGCCCTGGACACAAAAGGGGGTGGATCGTGTTCGCACGTTCTACCACGGTGATGGCGCGCCTGGACAAGATCGACGCCGGGATCGCGCACGTCCGCGACGAGGTGATGACGGCGTTGCCAGAACTACCCGGCTGGGTCGGGTTGTCCTTGATGGTCGACCGCGGGTCCGGCCGCTGCATCATCGCCACCGCCTGGGAATCCGAGGAGGCGATGCGTTTCAGTTTCGAGGAGACGGCGCAGCTGCGGAACCGCGCGGCCCATGAATTCGGCGGCACGGCCTGGGCCGAGAACTGGGAGATCGCGGTGCTGCACCGGCAGCACAGCTCCGATCTGCGGGCGTGTGTGCGCTCCACCTGGGTCTCGGTGCCGGTGGATCTGATCGACGCGGGCATCGATTACTTCCGCGGGGCGGTGCTTCCCCAGGTCGAGCACCTGCCGGGGTTCTGCAGCGCCAGCCTGATGGTCGACCGAGCCACCGGACGCGGGGTGTCCTCGGTGTCGTTCAGCAGCCACGATGCGATGGCCGACAGCCGCGGTCAGGCCACCGCACTCAAGGCGGCCTCGATGCATGCCGCGGGCGCCTCCGAGGTGGACGAGGCGGAGTTCGAACTGGTCGTCGCACACCTGCGGGTGCCGGAACTGGTCTGACCGACGAGCGAATTGACGCTTGCGTTTATTGGCCAACCGCCCGGGGTATCGCTGACTCAAGCCCACACCACCCTGGAGGAGAAATGACCATCACCGGCATCGTCACCGCGATCCTCATCGGCGCCGTCGTCGGCGTCCTCGGACGCCTTGCCCTGCCCGGCAAGCAGCCGATCGGCATGGTGCTGACCGTCCTGGTCGGCATCGTGTCCGCGTTCCTGGGCACCGCCCTGGCCCGCGCGATCGGCATTCCCACCGCGACGGGCGGAGTCGACTGGCTGGAGCTGTTGGTTCAGGTCATCGTCGCCGCCGCGGGCGTGGCACTGCTGGCCGCGCTCATGGGTAAGCGGCGCTCCGGCCTGTTCGGGAGCCGCCGCTCGGGCATCCTGCGCTGACCCGCGGACCGATGGTCCCGGCCGGGGTTCCCCCTTCTCCGGCCGGGATCATTCCCGTCGGTCTCAGCGCGCGCGCCGCACGATGGCGCGCAGCTTGTCCAGCCGGGTGGTGATCTCGCGTTCCGCACCGTGGGTGGTGGGCCGGTAGTAGTCGGTACCCACCAGTTCGTCGGGCGGATACTGTTGGGCCGCAACGCCACCCGGCGCGTCGTGGGCGTACTTGTAGCCGATGGCGTTGCCCAGTTTCGACGCACCCGAGTAGTGCCCGTCACGGAGATGTGGGGGCACCAGGCCGGCCTTACCCGCCCGGATGTCGCCCATCGCCTGCCCCAGCGCGGTGGTGACGGCATTGGATTTCGGGGCGGTGGCCAGGTGCACGGTGGCGTGCGCCAGCGTCAGCTGCGCCTCCGGCAGCCCGATCAGCTGCACGGTCTGCGCGGCGGCAACCGCCGTCGGCAGCGCGGTCGGGTCGGCCAACCCGATGTCCTCACTGGCCAGGATCATCAGCCGGCGCGCGATGAATCGCGGGTCCTCTCCCGCCGTCAGCATCCGGGCCAGGTAGTGCAGGGCGGCGTCGACGTCGGAGCCCCGCACCGACTTGATGAACGCGCTGATCACGTCGTAGTGCTGATCGCCGTCCCGGTCGTAGCGGACCGCGGCCTGATCGAGTGACTGCTCCACCACCTCGACGGTGATCTGCTCCCCCGCTTCGGCGGCCACCTCGAGTGCGGTCAGTGCCCGGCGGGCATCCCCCGACGACAGCTTGACCAGCAATTCCACCGCGTCCTCGTCGATCCCGACGGTGCCGTTGAGCCCCCGTGGGTCGGACACCGCCCGGCGGATCACGGTGCGGATGTCGTCGGCGGCCAGGGGCTGCAACTGCAGGATCAGCGACCGGCTGAGCAGGGGCGCGACCACGGAGAAGGACGGGTTCTCGGTGGTGGCGGCGACCAGCAGCACCACCCGGTTCTCGACGGCGGCCAGCAGCGCGTCCTGCTGGGTCTTGGAGAACCGGTGCACCTCGTCGATGAACAGCACGGTCTGCTCACCGTGGATGGCTGCGCGGCGCGCCGTGTCGATCACGGCGCGCACCTCTTTGACGCCGGCCGACAGCGCCGAGAGCGCCTCGAAGCGGCGCCCGGTGGCCCCGGAGATCAGCGACGCCAACGTGGTCTTCCCGGTACCGGGCGGCCCGTAGAGGATGACCGAGGCGGCACCGGAGCCCTCGACCAGGCGGCGCAGGGGCGAGCCCGGCTTGAGCAGATGTTGTTGGCCGACGACGTCGTCGAGGGTGGCGGGCCGCATCCGCACCGCCAGCGGGCTGGAGGCCGACGGCGCGTCGATGCGGGCGGAGGACGACTGCTCCCCACCGGGCACATCGAACAGGCTGTCAGACACGCCTTCTGCTTACCACGCGGTCACGACACCGTGACGAAGTCGATCAGTTCCTCGACCCGGCCGATCAACGCGGGTTCCAGGTCGTTCCAGTCCCGCACCCGCCCGCGGATGCGCTGCCACGCCCCGGCGATATCGGCCTGGGTGGCGTGCGGCCAGCCCAGCGCGTCGCAGATGCCGTGCTTCCAATCGGTGCCCCGCGGGATCACCGGCCACTGCGCCATGCCCAACCGAGCGGGCTTGACGGCCTGCCAGATGTCGATGAACGGGTGCCCCACCACCAGACAATGCTCACCGTTGGGCCCGCGACGCACCGCGTCCGCGATCCGCGATTCCTTGGAGCCCGCCACCAGGTGGTCCACCAGCACCCCGAGCTTGCGGCCGGGGCCGGGCTGGAACTCGGCCACGATGCCGGCCAGATCATCGACACCGCCCAGATATTCGACCACCACGCCCTCGATCCGCAGGTCCGCACCCCACACCTGCTCGACGAGTTCGGCGTCGTGGCGGCCCTCGACGTAGATCCGGCTGGCCAGTGCCACTTTGGCTTTCGCACCGGACACCGCGACGGAGCCGGACGCCGTGCGCACCGGGGCCTTGACGACCTTGGGCACCGTCAGGATGACGGGCTTGCCCTCGACCAGGAAGCCCGGGCCCATCGGAAAGGACCGGACCTTGCCCTTGCGATCCTCGAGCTCCACCCGGCTGTTCTCGACGCGCACCACGGCGCCGACGAACCCGCTGGTCGGCTCCTCGACCACCAAGCCCTTGTCCGCGGGGTGTTCCACGGAACGAACCCGGTTGGGAGTGTGCGGGTTTCGGGCCAGGATGTCGGAACCGTAGCGATCAGTCACCCGGTAATCCTAGAAGCCCGGCGCCTCACACCGTGGCGAGCCGGGCCGGCGTGTTGGCCAACTCCTCGATGACATTGTGGATGAAGCGCATCTTCTCCAGCACCGCCGGCGGCAGCACGAACGGGTACAGGTCTTCCTTGCCCATCGATCTGTTCACCATGTTCAGCGCCCATGCCAACGGCAACCACATCTCGATGATGGTGTCGAATCCGCTGGGGCCCAGCACCTTACGTTCGAAGGTGGCGGTGGCGGGGGCGAACCCGAAGGCCGCAGAGGTGTCCAGGGTGTCGCGGATGTGCAGATAGTGCGAGAAGGTCTCGGCCCAGTCCTCGGCCGGGTGCATGGTCGCGTACGACGAGACGAAGTCGGCTTCCCAGCCGACCGGTGCACCCTGGTTGTAGTGCCGGTTCAGCGCGGCCTGATAGTCGGCGTCGGGGTTGCCGAACAACGCCTCGAAACGTTCCCGGTAGTCCTGCGACGGGCCGACCAGCCGATAGTAGTAGTAGTGGCCGATCTCGTGCCGAAAGTGGCCGAGCAGCGTGCGGTAGGGCTCGGACATCGCGATGCGCAGCTGCTCGCGGTGCACGTCATCGCCTTCGGCCAGGTCCAGGGTGATCACCCCATTCACATGCCCGGTGAGCACCTTCTCCCGCTCACTGGAGAGCAGGAAGAAGGCCAGCCCGTAGCCCGGGTCGATATCCCGGCCGGTCATCGGCAGATGCAGCTCATGCAGCTCGGCGATCAGCCGGCGTTTGGCCTTCTCGGCAGCCGCGAAGGCGGCCATGGCTTTCGTGTCGCCGTCCCCCGGCCGGGTGCGGGTCAGGGCGCAGGAGACACAGAGCTGCTGATCGGCGGTACGTACCAGCCAATTGCATTCGGCCAGATGAAGATTCGCGCACAGCTGGTACACGTTGTTGTCGACGGCGCCGGCATGGCCGCTCTCATCGGCGGTCGCGATCACCAGAAGAGCCATGTCGTCGAGCGAAAAGCCCAGCGCCGCACCGCAGGACAAACACACCGAATTCTCGAAGGCCAATCGCTGACCACAGGTAGGGCAGGTGAAATCCCGCATGAACGCTCCCCCTCAGTACGGTGCGACGTCGACCGCGACCTGTATCACGCTACTCTCCGAGTCGGTGTAGATGATGCCGCGCAACGGGGGAACATCGGCGTAATCGCGGCCGAAGCCCACGACCACGTATCGTTCGTCGACCAGTTGGTCGTTGGTGGGGTCGAAAGCCAGCCAGTGCTCGCCCGGCACCCACACCGACGCCCAGGCGTGAGTGGCGTCCACACCGACCATGCGTTCCTTGCCCGGCGGCGGGTCGGTGGCCAGATAGCCCGAAACGTAGCTTGCCGCCAACCCGTTGGCGCGCAGGCAGGCGATGGCCAGCCGGGCGAAATCCTGGCAGACGCCCTCCCGGGCGGCGAGCACCTCGGCGACCCCGGTGGACACCGTCGTCGACCCCGAGCGGTAGGTGAAGTCGCGATAGATCCGCGACGTGAGCTCGCGCGCCACCTCTATCAACGGCCGCCCAGGGGTGAAAGTCGGTGCGGCATAGTCACGTAGCGCGTCGGTGATCTCCGGGGGCACCAGATCGAGGGCGAATTCGCCGGCCAGTCCGACCGGGCGCGCCTGCTCCCACGGCACCTGCAGACCGGCAGCGGCGTAGTGGCCGGGCGGGGGTGCGTCGACCTCCACGACCGAGCGGCTGGTCACCGTCAATGTCTGGTGGCGTTCGGTGACGTGAAAGTAGGAGCTCGTGTTGCCATAGGCGTCGCGGCTGGTGGAGCTGTCGGCGGGGTCCGGGTCGATGATCAGTTCGTGGGCCAGGCACCGCTGCCGCGACGAACTGCGCGGCACCAGGAAGCCCCGGCCGTAGGAGCTGGTGACCACGTCGGAATACCGGTAGGTGGTGCGGTGGGTGATCTCGTAGCCCCGGCTGCTCACGGTAGTTCCCGCCTCTCGTCGGGCCCCCACAGCGGCTGCATGTCGCCCGGCAGGGCCAGGTGCGACGCGGTGATCACGCTGGACAGCTCACGCAGGCCGGCGTGGATCCCGTCGAGCAGTTCGGCCAGTTCGGTGCGGGTGCCGTCGGCGCCGACGACCTCCAGGTCCTCGGGGTCGGTGCGCCGTAGCCGGATGGCGATCTCGTCGACGAGGCGCTCCGGGCGTGAGGCCCCCGACGCCGACGGCAACCGTTTCAGGCCGGCACGCAGCCGCTCCAGCTGATAGGCCAGCGAGCGCGGGTTCTCCCCGTCGAACAGCACCAGTTCGGTCAGCGCGGCCAGGCTGATCTTGCCGAGCATGCGGCGGCGGTAGATCACCGACGACTCACAGGCGATCAGGGTGGACTCGGTGACGGTCTGCTCCGCATCCGGGCTGTGCACCTCGACCAGCGTGGCCCGCAGCAGCGCGGTCAGGCCGAGGCCGCGCTCGATGCGCTTGCCGATGTCCATCACCGTCCAGCCGACGTCCTGGACCATCGACTCGGCGGCCATCCCCGACAACGCCAGCATGCCCGACAGGGTGCGGCTGTGCGCGGCGGCCAGATAGGCGTCGCCTTCGGTCTGCGACTCCGGCGGCGTGCCGCCTCGATGCCCGACGGCCCGCTCCACCGCGGCCAGCACCATCCAGGTGTCGTTGGACATCTGGTCGCGCACACCGCGGGCGGCCAGGCCGAGGCGCTCCACCGCCTGCGCCAGCGAGCCGGAGCGACGGCGGTCGGCGGTGACGGCCCACAGCGTACTCGGGGCGATCGCGATCATCTCGTGATCGTCACTGCCCGAACCGGTGTCGGTTCCGGTGATGGACCCGATCGCGGACAGCAGCACAGGCACACACTGGCTGCCGCCCATGTCCTGGCGGTAGCGGTATTCGTGGTAGCGCTCGCGGGTCACCGTGAGCAGGCGCGACATGTTCTCCGCGCGCTCGGCGTAGCGGCCCATCCAGAAAAGATCCGACAGCACGCGCGGCGAACTCACGCCGCGGGTCGGGCTCGGGGTCATCACCGGCAGTTCGATCGACGGCGCGGGCACGGCCCTGACCCGATCCGGGGTGCGCACCCAGATATCCTTGGCGGCAACGGTATTCAAGGTATAAGCCGAACTACCCTGCGCCGGAAGGAATCCCAGGCCGCCGACCATCGGCGCGTAGCCACCCCGCTGCGCGACCGTGAACAGGCGCATCCCCACACTGGCCGCCGACAGCCCGCCGCGGTAGTAATCGGTGGGAGCCGAAGAGAATTCGGGCAGCTCCTGGGCCACCCAGCGCCACGGCGTGGCGGCGATCCGGGCGCCGAGTTCCTCGCGCCGGGCAGGCGGCAGAGTGGGGCCGACGATGGTGCGCCCGCCGTCCACCGGCTTGATCAGCAGGGTGGCCAGGTTGGCCCGGATGTGCGACAGCTCGTTGGGATAGCCCGCCCAATACGCCCCGCCGCTGTGCAGTTCCGGCGTCTCACCGACCAGCAGTTCGGCCAACTCGGGCAGAAAGCGAAGCAGCGCAGGGCTTTCCAGGATGCCACTACCCAGGGTGTTGACCACCGTCACCGCGCCGCGGCGCAGCACCTCGACCAGGCCGACCACCCCGAGCCGCGAGTCCGCACGCAGATCGAGCGGGTCGACGTATTCGGCGTCGACCCGTCGTAGCACCACGTCGACCCGCTTGAGGGTGCCGAGTGAGCGCATCCACAACCGGCCCTCGCGCACCACCAGATCGGCGCTCTCGACCAGGGGGAACCCCAGCACCGTGGCCAGGTAGGCCTGATCGAACGCCGTCTCGGAATGCGCGCCGGGGCTGAGCACCACGACGACGGGTTCCTCGGCGGTCTCGGGGGCGGCGTCGATCAGCGCCAGCCGCAACGCCTGGGCCCAGGGTGAGGCCGGCCGCGGGCCGATCTGCTCGTAGAGATCGGGGATGGCGTGCGCGATGACCCGGCGGCCCGCCATCGCGTACCCGGCACCCGAGGGCGCCTGGGTCCAGTCGGCGTTCACCCGGAAACTGCCGTCGGCGGCCCGGCTGATGTCGCAGCCGTGCAGGAACAGCTGATGCCGGCCGGGCACCTCGATACCGTGCGCGGCGCGCACATAACCGGGATGGGCGAACAGCAGCTGCGGCGGCAGCACCCCGCTGGTGATGGACCGGCGCTCGCCGTACAGATCGGTGAGCACGGCGTCCAGCAGCCGGGACCGCTGCACCAGACCGGTCTCCAGGACGTTCCAGTCCGCCGCCGACACCAGCAGCGGCAGCGCGTCCAAATGCCACGGCACCGCGACGCCGTTGCTCACCGGGGACGACGGGTCGACGTGCACATAGGTGATGCCGTCGTCGTCGACCCGGCCGCCGACGATGGCCCGCAGCTGGTCCAGGCCGCCGCGGCCACGCTCGGCGACACACTCGGCGAGCTCCCGCCAGGCCGGCCGGACCGCGCCGGTCGGGTCGACGAACTCGTCGTATCCGCTGCCCGCCATGCCGCGGACATCGAAGAGGGCCTGCTGCGCGCGGGCAGCGCGATACCCCACCAGCACATCGTCGGTCGATCCCGAGGTGGTGCCGGCCACACCGATATTCGGCTCCGGTGAGCCGTTCGCGCGAAGGACCATTACCGCAGAACGGTACGCACCCGGCGCAGATCCAGAATCCCCGGAGCACCCAAATCGGTGGACTGGCGAGCCTGCTTCTCCCGGAGATCGGAGAGGTCCACCCGGCCCGGGGTGAATCCGGCCACCTCGAACCGGCGTCCGCGGCGCGATTCGGCCTCCACCGCGTTCACCGGCGGGGTGTCGTAGGCGCGGCCACCGGGGTGGGCCACGTGATAGGTGCAGCCCCCCTTGGAGGAGCCCGTCGAGGTGTCGATGAGTTCGAAGCGCAACGGGCCGTCGACGGTGATGGTCGGGTGCAGCGCGCTGGGCGGCTGCCAGGCCCGGAACCGCACGCCGCCGACCTGGACGTCGGCCTTGTCGGTGGCCAGCAACGGGATCGGCTGGCCGTTGGCGGTGACGATGTAGCGGTGCCGGTCCGCGCCGACCAGGCGCACCTGCACGCGTTCCACCGACGAGTCGACGTAGCGGGCGGTGCCGCCGGCGGTGGATTCCTCCCCCAGCACGTTCCAGGGTTCGATGGCGCCGCGCAGTTCCACCTCGACCCCGTCGAACACGGCGGTGCCGATGCGCGGGAACCGGAACTCGGTGAACGGGTCCAGCCAGCTGGTGTCGAAACTGACGCCATGTGCCCGCAGATCCGCTGCGACGTCGGCGATGTCCTGGATCACGAAGTGCGGCAACAGGTATCGACCGTGCAGGTTCTCGCCGTGACGGATCAGCGGTGCGCGCAGCGGCTCGTCCCAGAACCACGCCACCAGTGAGCGCACCAGCAGCGACTGCACCATCGCCATCTGGAAGTGCGGCGGCATCTCGAAGCCACGCAGCTCCAGCAGTCCCAGCCGGCCGCGCGGGCTGTCGGGACTGTAGAGCTTGTCGATGCAGAACTCGGCCCGGTGGGTGTTGCCGGTGATGTCGGTGAGCAGATGCCGCAGCGCCCGGTCCGTGACCCACGGTTTGGCCGCGCCCGTCTCGGCCAGGCGGGCGATCTCGGCGAAGGCGATCTCCAACTCGTACAACGCTTCCGAGCGACCTTCGTCCACCCGCGGGGCTTGGGAGGTGGTGCCGATGAAGCGGCCGGAGAACAGGTACGACAGCGCGGGGTGGCGCTGCCAGTAGGTCAGCAGCGACACCAGCAGGTCGGGTCTGCGCAGCAGCGGCGACTCCGCCGGGGTGACACCGCCGAGGGTGATGTGGTTGCCGCCACCGGTGCCGCCGTGGCTGCCGTCGGTGTCGAATGATTCGGTGGACAACCGGGCCAGCCGGGCTTCCTCGTAGAGCGTCTCCAGCTGAGCCAACTGCGCGGCAAAGCTGTCCGTCGGCGCGACGTTGACCTCGATCACCCCGGGGTCCGGCGTGACCGACATGGACGTCAGCCTCGCGTCGTGCGGTGGGCCGTAGCCCTCGATCACCACCGGGCAGTCGATCGCGGCCGCCGCGGCCTCGACCCGGGAGATCAGGTCCAGGAAGTCATCCGCGGTATCGGTCGGCGGCAGGAACACGTAGAGGAAGCCGCCCCGGATCTCGGCCACCAGCGCGGTGGTGGGTGCGTCCTCGGTGGCTTCGACGGGCGCCTCGGCTTGGCGGGCCGGCCCCCGCAGCAACGTGCCCTCCTGGGTCAGCGGGTCGGACTCGAAGGTGCGCCGCGGCGCGTGCCAGCTGATGGCGTTCAGCGGCAGCCGCAGGCCGGCCGGTGAATCCCCCTCCAGCAGTACGATGCGGCCCCGGCGCAGCTGCCAGTCCGCACTGGCCCAGCCGGAGTCGTCGTCGCGGCGGTGCAGCGGCAGCAGGTGTGCGGCCGGTTCGACGACGGACTCGTCGAGGCGGGCCAGCAGTGCGGCCCGTTGCTTCGCGTCGTCGGCGCCCAGGTCGTCGGCCGCCGCCACCGGGTCACCCGCGGGTTGGCGGACCGCGCCCGCCAGCTTGCTCAGCGCGTCCTCATAGGCCGGGCGTACCTGGCCGGCCGGCAGCGTGAGACCGTCGGCGATGGCCGCGAGCAGCGCGGCGTCCGAGCCAGCCGGTACCGGCTCCGGTGTGCTCTGCCCCCAGGGGTCGGCCAGCAGGCCCGGGTCGCTCCACACCGCTTCGCCGTCGGGCCGCCAGAACAGTCCGATCTGCCAGCGCGGCAACGGTTCTCCCGGATACCACTTGCCCTGGCTGCGCTGTACCAGCCCGTGCGGCGCCCACACCTTCTTCAACCGGTCGGCCAGCGCCGAGGCCCGCTGACGTTTGTGCGGCCCGTCGGCCTCGACGGTCCATTCGGGGTCGGTCTGGTTGTCGACGGAGACGAAGGTCGGTTCGCCGCCCACGGTCAGGCGCACGTCCCCGGCCGACAGTCGCGCGTCCACCTTCTCCCCGAGGTCCACGATCGACGCCCACGCCGACGGGGTATAGGGCAGCGTGACACGCGGGTCCTCGTGCACCCGGGTGACGACGTTGGAGAACTCCAGGCTGGTCTCACATGGGCCGGTGGCGCCGGTGATCGGAGCGGCCGACTCGGGGTGCGGCGTGGCCGACAGCGGGATGTGCCCTTCGCCGGCGAACAGACCCGAGGTGGGGTCCAGCCCGATCCAGCCGGCGCCGGGTACGTACACCTCGGTCCAGGCGTGCAGATCGGTGAAGTCGGCGGCCGGGCCGGAGGGCCCGTCCAGCGCCGGGACGTCGGAGGTCAACTGCACCAGGTAGCCGGAGACGAACCGCGCGGCGTAGCCCAGCCTGCGCAGGATCGACACCATCAGCCACGCCGAGTCGCGGCAGGAGCCGATCCCGGTGCGCAGCGTGAAATCGGGGGCCTGTACGCCGGGTTCCATCCGGACGCTGTAGCCGACGTCGGCGTTGACGGCGCGGTTGAGCGCCACCAGGAAGTCGATGGTGCGGGTGCCTGCCGGCACCGAGAAGTTCTTCACCCACGCAGCGGTGAGGTCGCCCGATTCGTCGACGGGGCGCAGGTAGGGCTTGAGGTCTTCGGCGAGTGCCGGCGGGTAGTCGAACGGGACCGTCTCGGCCGACTCCTCGATGAAGAAGTCGAACGGATTGATCACCTTCAGATCCGCGATCAGGCCGACGGTGACGGTGAGGCTACTGGCGCGGTTGGGGAACACCAGGCGGGCCAGGTAGTTGCCGAACGCGTCCTGCTGCCAGTTGATGAAGTGATCTGCCGGCTCGACCTGCAGTGAGTAGGCCTCGATCGGCGTGCGGGAGTGCGGCGCCGGACGCAACCGGACCACATGCGGATAAACCTCTACCAGTCTGTCGAACGTGTAGCTGGTGCGATGCTCCAGCGCCACCTTGATTCCCATGACGGGAATCCCACCACACCGCAGGTGCCCGCGCAGCGCGGTCAGTGCCGATGCAGCCGCCGGTGGACAATCAGCACCACCACGCCGGCGGCGACGATGCCGATCAGGTTGACCATCAACTGCACGGCCGAGTAGGCGGCGACGTCCCACTCCCCGACGGTGGCCGCCACCACGGCGAAGCCCGCGGCGGGCACCGTGGTCACCGAGATGAAGACGCCCACCAGCGCAGCCGATTTCGCCGACACCAGCGACAGCATGCCCGCCGCTCCGGCCAGCAGCGCCACCACGAACGAGAACGGTCCGACCTGGAAGATGAAGTCCACCTGCTTCAAGCTCCGGGTGCTGGTCAGCGTCACCCAGCCGAGCGCCTCGAAGCCCAGGGTGGCACCCGCGGTCACCACCATCGCCAGCGGGAACCCCACCAGCAGGGCGGTGGCGGCCCGGCGGGCCAAGGACGCCCGGCGCCGCACCACGGCCACTGCCAGTGCGGCCAGCGGGCCGAATTCCGGACCCACCACCATGGCACCGACGACGGTGACGGCCGAGTCGGTCACGACGCCGACGGCGGCGAGCAGACAGGCGATACAGAGGAAGGCGAGGAAGGTGACCGTGAGGCTGGATTCCTCACGGGTGCGTGCCAGCAACTCGTCCCACAGGACGGCGTCGGCCCCGTCGCCGTCGGCCTCGTCCTCGGCGCGGTAGGCCGCCGAGGACAGCACGGTGTCGAGGGCCTGCAGCGTGATCGCCCCGTCCTCGGCCAGGCCGAGCGCCTTGAGCCCGCCGATCACGGCGTCGGTGGCTTCGCGCGCCACGTCGGCGACGATGACGTCCCCCGCCGGCTGCACGGCCGCGCCCCGGTGCACGACGATGTGCGCGGTGCCCGGCGTGTGCCGGTAGAGGTCCAGCACCGCGCCGGTGAGTTCGGGCGGCGCGATCACCCGCAGATGCAGCACGCGAGAAGGCTAACCGGTTCGATCCGGCGGCTGGGCTACTCCGCGTCGGCGGTCAGGCCGAAGTCCGCCAGCGCCTGCAGCACCGCTTCCAGGAGGGCGGCTTTGGTGTTCGGCGTCCCGGGCTCCCAGGCCACCACCGACAGGCACACCTTGCCCGCCAGGTTCCCCGAGGCGAGCATCATCCGGCCGCCCATCCGGTCCAGATCCGAGGCGGTCAGGCCCGGCTCGGCCAGCCTGGAGGTGAAGAAATCCGCCTCCGAACCGTCCGGGCGATTCACCTCCTTGGGCATGTCCCCCACATTCGACACACCGATGGGCTTGCCGACCTTGAGTGCCACCAACTCCAGCTTGCGGATCAGGAATTTCGGTGTGTAAGGCACCAGCGGCAGGGGCGCCAGCAGCAGTTCCCGCTTGTCTGCCAGCTGCGTCAGCTCGGCCTTGATATCACGCCGGATCCCTGCCAGGTCGGAGGTGACCGCCGAGGCCGCGGTGTGCACCGTGATGGAGTTCAGCGCGTTGCCGCGGGTGTCGCCGTCGACCCGCTCGCTGACCGGGAGCGACAGCATCGCCTGCCCGTCGGCGTCGACGCGGCCCATGAGCACGCCGACCCGGATCCCCAGTCCGGCCAGCATCACGTTGTTGGTGCCGCCGAGTGCCTTCGCACGGTCGTCCCACGCGGTCTGATCGACGGCCACCGAGACGGTCGGGATGCCGATGGGCCGATCGGAGCGCCGGCCCCGGGAGTCCGGGGCCGACCGCGCCGACGCGGACAGGTCGCCGGACTGTTCGCGGGCCAGTCGCGCCGCGCCGGCCACCGCGCCGGGCACTTCGCGCAGGGCGCGCACGGCGGTGCGCAGGTCGCGGCCCAAGGCCTTGCTGCGGCTCAACGACCGCGCCGGCGGGTAGTTCAGCCCACGGTCCGCCCCGGCGACCGCCTCGACGATCGCGCCGATCAGTGCGCCGGCGTCGGCCACGGTGTGCGACACCACCAGCACGACGACGGCGCCGCCCCCGATTAGCGGCTGCACCCCGAGGTGCCAGGGCGGCCCGTGCTCGGGATCGACGGGCACGCCGACCCGCTCCTCGACGTAATCCCACACCTCGTCGCGGCTGCGTTCGGCGATGGCGATGTCGATGCTCTCGGGTTTGCTGGACCGGACCCAGCGGTGCCTGCCGAACGGCACCACGGACCGTTCCAGTTGCCGGCCCAGCAAACCGGTGTGCAGATTGCGGTGGAAACTCCGCAAACCGTCCAGGTCGACCCCTCGGTCATAGATCCAGGTGTATTGGATCACCGGGCCGCGTTTCAGGGCGCGCAGCGCCAGATGGGATCCCTGGTCCATGTAGGCCAGCGTGTTTTCCGCATGGATTGTCATCCCGGGTGGGGGCCTTTCTCGCCGTGGCTGCTCGATCGGCACGCGACAGGCCCCCCAGGCACGTGATCTCGAATTCCATCGCGCAGCATATGCCATGGCAGTGCGCAGCATGAGACTTTGCTATGGGTAAGCCGACCGCTTACTGGGAGCGCTTGGCCAGCCGCATCCCCAGCTCACCGGGCGGCACCCGGTGCCCTTCGGCGCAGCGAACCTCGACACCCGCCTCCGCGCCGCACTCCAGATGCGTGAGACGCAGGCCGCTGTCCTTGAGGTGTTTGCGGCCCCACTCGAACATCGCCCACACCACCGGCATCAGGTCGGTGCCCGCCTCGGTCAGCACGTACTCGTCCCGGCTGCGCTGCCCGGGTTCCTGATAGGGCTGCTTGGCCAGCAGGCCGGCGTCGACGAGTTCGGACAGCCGGGCCGACGCGGCCGCCTTGGTGATCCCGACGCGGCGGGCGAAGTCGTCGAATCGGGTGGTGCCGTAGAACGCCTCGCGCATGATCAACATGGCCGACTTGGTACCGATCAGGCCCATCGCCCTCTCGATCGGGCAACGCCCGACCGCCGACCACGCGTCGCGGTCGGCGAGCACTCCTTGCAGAACTGTCATGCAGATCACCCTACCGCTGAGTTGATGTGAATATACTCAGGTGTTACATCTGAGTATAGGAAGCAATACTCAGTGACGAGGAGAGCACACATGTCCGGATACTCAGGTCGCGACGCGGTCATCGTGGGTGCGGTACGCACCCCTGTCGGGAAGGGCAAGGCCAACGGAGCGCTGCACGGCGTGCTGCCCGCCGACCTGCTCGCCCACAGCCTGCGAGAACTGATCGCCCGCACCGGCGTCGACCCGGTCCAGGTCGACGACGTCATCGCCGGCGCCGTCACCCAGGTCGGCGACCAGTCGGTGAACATCGCCCGCAACGCACTGCTCGGCGCGGGCTTCCCGGAGACCGTGCCCGGCACCACCGTGGACCGTCAGTGCGGCAGCAGCCAGCAGGCCGTCAGCTTCGCCGCCCAGGGCGTGCTGGCCGGCGCCTACGACATCGTCATCGCCGCGGGCGTGGAATCCATGTCGCGGGTGCCGATGGGCTCGTCGGTACTGCCCGGCAGCGACCCGTTCGGCCTCGACATGGCCGCCCGTTACCCCGAAGGCCTTGTCCCACAGGGCATCAGCGCCGAACTGATCGCCGCGAAGTGGAACCTGTCCCGCACTCAGCTCGACGAGTTCTCGGCGGGCAGCCACGAGAAGGCCGCGGCCGCCACCAAGGCCGGCCTGTTCGACAACGAGCTGGCGCCCCTCGCCGGACTGAGCACCGACGAGATCATCCGGCCCGGCACCACCGTCGAAACCCTCGCCGGCCTGCGCCCGGCGTTCTACAACGAGACCTACGCGGCGCGCTTCCCCCAGATCAACTGGGAGATCACCCCGGGTAACTCGTCCCCGCTGTCCGACGGCAGCGCCGCGGTGATGATCACCAGTGGCGAGACCGCCGACCGGCTGGGTCTGCGACCGCTCGCGCGCATCCACACCACCACCGTGGTCGGATCCGACCCGCTCTACATGCTGACCGGCGTCATCCCGGCCACCGAGAAGGTGCTGCGCAAGGCCGGGCTGCAGATGTCCGACATCGACCTGTTCGAGGTGAACGAGGCCTTCGCGCCGGTGGTGCTCAGCTGGGCGGCTGACACGGGAGCCGATCTCGCCAAGGTCAACGTCCACGGTGGCGCGATCGCGATCGGTCACCCGCTGGGCGCCAGTGGCGCCCGGATCATGACGACCCTGGTGCACGCCCTGGAACAGCGAGGCGCCCGCTACGGTCTGCAGACCATGTGTGAGGGCGGCGGAATGGCCAACGCCACCATCATCGAACGGCTCTAGTGTTCGACCGCCGTTAGTGTTCGACTGAAGCCGACAGCCCGAATTCCGCAAAGGCCGTGACCACCGCGTCCGACAGTGCCGCAACGGAATTCGGGCCGTCGACCGTGAACGACCTGATGTTCAGGCTCATCCTGCCGTGCAAGAACGCCACCGCCAGCCAGAGCAGGCCGCCCCGGCCGGCGAAATCGGTTGCGGTGACGCCGGGCTCGACCAGCCGGGCGTCGAAGTAGTCGGCGTGCGTGCCGTCGGGGCGGTTCACCGCATCGGGTAGCTCGCCGAGATTCGAACAGCCGATCGGCCCGCCGACCTTGAGCACCATCTTCTCCAGCCGCCGCACCAGGAACTGCGGGACGAACGGCGTCAACGGCAACGGTGCCATCAGCGCGTCCCGGTTCTCCGCCATCGTGACCAGCGCCCGCTTCATCTCGCCGCGCAACGCGCTCAGATCGTGCAGGACGGCGGCCGGGTCGGCCAGCAGGGTGATCGTGTTCAGGGCGTTGCCGGTGGTGTCGCCCTCGCAGCGCTCACTGACTGGGAACGACAGCATCGCCTGTCCGGCGTCGTCCACCCGGCCGATGATCTGCCCCAGGCGCGCGGCGACCGCGGCGAACAACACATTGCGGGTGCCACCGAGAGCCGTTGCCGCCTTGTCGAATTCGCCGAGATCCACCTTCACGGCCAGCGTCGGCACCGCGACCGCGTCCACCACGTGCGGGTGTGCGGGCGGTGCCGCCTTCGCCGAATCGGTCAGGTCGTTCTTCTGCTCGCGGGCGATGCGGGCCGCCCCCATGACCGCCGACGGAACCTGGCGCAGCGTGGCCCACGATGCACCCAGATCCTCCCGCAGCGCCCTCGGCACGGTGCGTGAGCACGGCGGCGGGTAGCCGAGATCCCGGGCCGTTCCGTCGACCGCATCCACGATCGAGAAGATGATCCCGCCGGCGTCGGACACGGTGTGCGACACCGCAAGAGACACCGCGTCGCCACCGCCGGTCAGTGGTTGCACTGCGAGATGCCACGCCGGTCCCGTCTCCGGGTCGACCGGGATGTCCGCCCGTTCACCGACCCACTCCCAGATCGACGCGCGACTGCGGTCGGTGGCCAGGACCTCGATGGCGCCGGTGGCCGGGGCCGCGATCCAGCGATGCCTGCCGAACGGCAGCAGCGACCGCTCCAGCCGGCGGCCCAGCAGAGTCCGGTCCAGGTTGCGGCTGAACCGCCGCAATCCGTCGATATCGACACCGTGGTCGTAGATCCAGGTGAACTGGATGACGGGACCGCGGCCCAGCGCCCGCAGTCCCACGAATGACGCCTGGTCGATATAGGCAATGGTGTTGTCGACGCGCCCCCGCAACGCGCGTTGGGTGCGCTCTGCCACTGTTTCCACGATCCCCCCCGGGATGTTGTGAATGGAACCCGGAAGTCAGCGACCCTGCAGGACGTCTCGGGAGGTGCCGGCCGACCACGTGGTCGACCCTGTGTACTGCACCGATACCGCTACTCTAAGGGAAACCTGGGATTGCGCGACGTGAAATGGCAAACGCGGCAATTCATCCGCGCCGGCATATCAGACGCGCGTGAGTTCGAACAGCGGAATGATCCGACTGGTCTTCGCTTGGTGTGCGGCGAAGGCGTCGGCGGCGGCCACCACCTCGGGGTACATCTCCGCGCTCGGGTAGCGGCAGTTCACGCACCGACACGTCGTACGCGTCGGAACCGACCTCGATCCGCGCGTGTGGGTCGGCGCGCAGGTTGTGCACCCACGCCGGGTCGCGGGGCGCACCCGCGTACGAGCCGACGACGAACATCCGGCCGTCGATGGTCAGGTAGGCCAGCGGCGTCACGCGGGGATGCCCCGACCTGGCGCCGATGCTGTGCAGCAGCAACAAGGTCCGGCCCGCGAAGGGGCCGCCCACCACCCCTGCGTTCGCGTGGAACTCGTCGATGACAGCGCGGTTGAAGTCGCCGTTGTCTGGTTCGCTCACGCGTCCAGTAAACGCCTCAGGCGCGCACCAGCTCGAACAGCGGGATGGCCCGGGTGGTCTTGGCCTGGTACTCCGCGAACACCGGGGCGGCCTCGACGATCTTCGGATAGGCGGCGTCACGTTCGTCGTCGGGCAGCTCCCGCGCCACCACGTCGTAGGCGTCGGCGCCCACCTCGACCCGGGCCTGCGGCTGGGCCCGCAGGTTGTGCACCCAGGCCGGGTCCTTCGGCGCGCCGGCGTACGAGCCGACGATCAGGGTCTTGCCGTCCACCTCGATCGAGGCGAGTGGGGACAACCGCGACTTGCCGGATTTGGCACCGGTGGTGTGCAGGAGCAGCAGGTTGCCGCCCTCGAAGGCGGCCACCTGGCCGGCGTTGGCGCGGAATTCCTCAACCACATTGCGGTTGAAGTCATCGAGCGCGGACGGGTCGGCGAGCAGCTTGTCCTTGTCGATTTCACTCATGCTTGGTTTCAGCGGCCTTCGGCTTGCCGTCTATTCCCGATTCCTTGCGCTGCGCCGCGGTGATCGGGGCCGGCGCGTCGGTCAGCGGGTCCACGCCGCCACCGGACTTGGGGAAGGCGATGACCTCGCGGATGGAATCCACCCCGGCCAGCAGGGCGGTGATGCGGTCCCAGCCGAACGCGATGCCGCCATGCGGCGGGGCGCCGAAGGTGAAGGCGTCCAACAGGAATCCGAACTTGTCCTGGGCTTCGGCGTGGTCGATGCCCATCATCGCGAACACCCGTTCCTGGACGTCGCGGCGGTGGATGCGGATGGAACCGCCGCCGATCTCGTTGCCGTTGCACACGATGTCGTACGCGTCGGCCAATGCGGATCCGGGATCGGTGTCGAAGGTGTCCACCGACTGGCCCTGCGGTGCGGTGAACGCGTGGTGCACGGCGGTCCACGCGCCGGAACCGACGGCCACGTCACCGGAGGCGGTGGCGTCGCCTGCTGGTTCGAACAGCGGCCAGTCCACCACCCAGGTGAACGCCCAGGCCGCCGGGTCGATCAGGTCCAGCCGTTTGGCGATCTCGATGCGCGTCGCACCCAGCAGCCCCCGGCCCGCCTTCGGGGTACCGGCCGCGAAGAACACGCAGTCCCCCGGCTTCGCCCCGACGTGTGCGGCCAGACCGGCACGCTCGGCATCGGAGAGGTTCTTGGCGACCGGGCCTGCCAGCTCGCCGTCCTCGCCGATCAGCACGTAGGCCAGCCCCTTGTGGCCGCGCTGTTTGGCGAACTCCTGCCAGCCGTCCAGGGTGCGCCGCGGCTGCGACGCGCCGCCGGGCATGACCACCGCGCCCACGTACTCGGCCTGGAACACCCGGAACGGGGTGTCCTTGAAGTACTCGGCGCATTCCACCAACTCGACGCCGAAACGCAGGTCCGGCTTGTCCGAACCGAACCGGCGCATCGCGTCGTCGTAACGGATGCGCGGCAGCGGCAACGGCAGGTCGTAACCGATGAGCGCCCAGATCGCCTTGAGCACCTGCTCGGACACGGCGATGACATCGTCGGCCTCGACGAAGCTGAGCTCCATGTCCAGCTGGGTGAACTCCGGCTGACGGTCGGCGCGGAAATCCTCGTCGCGGTAGCACCGGGCGATCTGGTAGTAGCGCTCCATGCCCGCGACCATGAGCAGCTGCTTGAACAGCTGCGGGCTCTGCGGCAGGGCGTAGAAGGAACCGGGCTGCAGGCGGGCGGGCACCAGGAAGTCGCGGGCCCCCTCCGGCGTGGAGCGGGTCAGGGTCGGGGTTTCGATCTCGACGAAGTCGTGCTCGGCGAGCACACCGCGGGCGGCCGCATTGACCTTGGAGCGCAACCGGATTGCGTTGCCCGGGCCCTCGCGGCGCAGGTCCAGGTAGCGGTACTTGAGCCGGGCTTCCTCACCGGCGGTCTCATCCAGCTGGAACGGCAGCGGCGCGCTCTCGCCCAGCACGGTCAGCGTGGTGGCGTTGACCTCGATGTCGCCGGTGGGGATCTCGGTGTTGGCGTTGCCCTCGGGCCGCACCTCGACGACACCGGTCACCGCGACGCAGAATTCGGCGCGCAGCCGGTGGGCCTGCTCCAGCACGGCGGCGTCGCGGAACACCACCTGTGCGGTGCCGGAGGCGTCACGCAGGTCGATGAAGATGACGCCGCCGTGGTCGCGCCTGCGTGCCACCCAACCCGCCAGGGTCACGGTCTGACCGGCGTCGGTGGACCGCAACGAACCGGCGGTATGGCTGCGCAGCACTAAAACTCCTCATGAAGACGGGTATGACGACCCAAACAGTCTAGAGACTGCGATCCACCGGCCCCGACCGGCGCCATATAGGGTCGGCGGGTGCCGAGAATGTATCCGTGCGAACCCGTGGATCTGGACTTCATCTCCGAGGCACCGTTCCGTTTCGTCAGCACCGTCGATCTCGCGATCACTCCCGAGCAGGTCTTCGAGGTGCTCGCCGACGCCGAATCCTGGCCGCACTGGGCATCGGTCATCACCAAGGTGACCTGGACCAGCGCGGCGCCCTACGGCGTCGGCACCACCCGCACCGTGCACATGCGGGGCCACATCATCGGCGACGAGGAGTTCCTGTCCTGGGAACCCCACAGCCACATGGCTTTCCGGTTCAATCAGGCGTCGACCAACAGCATCTCGGCATTCGCCGAGGATTACTGGGTGGTGCCCATCGAGGGCGGCTGCAACCTGACCTGGGTGATGGCGATGAAACCCAACGGCACCGCCGCCCGGCTCGGCATGACCGCGGGCCGGCCGGTGATGGGCTGGCTGTTCCAGCGCTTCCTGCACAACCTGCGCCGGTACACCGACCAGCGTTACAGCCGCTAGTAGAGGCCCGTCCAGGCCACCCGCCGGCGCCCGTCGGGATCCTCGACGGTGACATCGCGGGCGCTGCCGATCAGCCGGGTGGCCCGGCGCTGCGCGTCGTAGAACGGCCACTCGTCCAGGCCGCCCTTGGCGAACTCCAGCCAGGTGCGCTGCATCCGCCTGCCCACCGAGGGCTGCACCCGCCGGCCCAGTGGGTGCAGTTTGCGGCCCAGGTAGGAGCCGTAGCTGTGCTGGATGTGCACGATCTCGCTGCCGTGGGTGGCGCCCAGTCCCAGCGCGCGCAAGGTCCAGGTGGTGTGGTCGAACCGGTACATGTGAGTGGGCGCGTGGGCACTGAACGCATCGGCGAACGCCCACGTCGGGGCGCTGAACATGGCGTCGGTGCCGAAATCGACCAGCGCGCGGCGGCGCGGGTAGGCCGGGTACACGTCCAGCACCCGGTTTCGGGCATGGGGCGCCCGGCGCGCAAAGAATCCGTCGATCGATGCCAGCGTGGTGGGCAGCATCGGCGGCTTACCCCACGCGAACATCGATGCCTCGTGCGTGTTGGTGCCGACGATCAGCGGGATCGGATGGACCGCACCCGCCCGGGCCGCCTCGATGGGGTGGCGCGGCAACAGGTCCACCCCATGGGTCAGCCCGAAGGCCAGCGTCGGCGTGTTCGCGGCGCTGGCCGCCTGCAACACGCCGGCCGCACGCCGCAACCGGCGCTGCGGCAACTGCTTGAGGTGGCCGACATCGGCACCGACCTCGTCGAGGAACGCCTCTGCCTGCAGTGCCCTGGTCCGGCGGTCGGCGATCAGCGGCAGCGCCGGGCTCTGCGCGATGGCCCTGGTGAACAATCCCTCGGCGGCGGGACTGGCCAGCAGCGCCAATACCGATGTGGCACCTGCCGATTCACCGAAGACGGTGACACGTTGCGGGTCGCCGCCGAACGCCGCGATGTTCTCACGCACCCACTGCAGGGCGGCGATCTGGTCGCGCAGACACAGGTTGTCGTCGAAATCATCGCCGAGGTCGCCCAGCTCGAACCCGCCGAACACCCCCAGCCGGTAGGTGACGTTCACGACCACCACGTCGCCGTTGCGGGCCAGCCGGGACCCGTTGTACAGCTGCAACTGGCCGGCCCCGTAGACGAACGCGCCACCGGGAATCCACACCATGACCGGTAGCGAACCCGACACGTCCGGAGACCACACGGTCACCGTGAGGCAGGCCTCGTCCCGGATCTTCGGGTCGTCACGGCCGCCGCCGACGAAGGACCGGCCCTGCGGTGGCAGCGGTCCGTGCTCGAGCGCGTCCCGCACCCCCGACCACGGTTGCAGCGGCTGGGGACCCCGGAAGCGCAGCTCCCCCAACGGCTGCTCGGCATAGCCGACGCCCCGCCACACCCCGACACCGCTTTCGGTGTCGCCGCGCAGCTTGCCGTGCGAGGTCGCAACGATCGTCGGGACTTCGGCGACGATGGACACACCGCAATCGTAGTGTGGAAAGCTGTGCTGAGCCGGGTGCCGACGATGCAGATGGAGTTGGTGGGGAAATGACCTTCAACGAAGGCATGCAGATCGATACGAGCACCACCTCCAGTAGCGGCGGCGGACGCGGCCCGGGCCGGGGCATCGCCATCGGCGGTGGGCTGGGCGGTCTGCTGATCGTGGTGGTGGCGATGTTCCTCGGAGTCGACCCCACGAGCGTGCTCGGGCAGAACGAGGTCGCCCAGAACCAGGAGGCCGTCACCCCCGGGTTCGACGTGTCCCAATGCAAGACCGGGGCCGACGCCAACGACATCCTGGGCTGCCGCATCATCGCCACCGGCAACTCGGTGGACGGGGTCTGGTCGCAGCTCCTCAAGGGCTACACCCGGCCGAACGTCCAGCTGTTCAGCGGACAGGTCCAGACCGGGTGCGGGCCTGCCACCACCGACGTCGGCCCGTTCTATTGCCCGGCGGACAAGACGGCCTACTTCGACACCGACTTCTTCGACGTGCTCGTGGACCAATTCGGCTCCAGCGGTGGCCCGCTGGCCCAGGAGTATGTGGTGGCCCACGAATTCGGCCACCACGTCCAGGACCTGCTGGGCAACCTCGGCCGCGCGCAGCAGGGCCCGGGTGGCTCCGAGGGCAACGGGGTGCGCACCGAGCTGCAGGCCGACTGCTACGCCGGGGTGTGGGCGCACTACGCGGCAATCACCAAGCAGGAGGGCACCGGCGTTCCCTTCCTGGAACCGTTGAGCGACAAGGACATTTCCGACGCCCTGTCGGCGGCGTCCTCGGTCGGCGACGACCGGATCCAGAAGCAGGCCACCGGCCGGATCAACCCCGAGCAGTGGACTCACGGATCTTCGGCCGAACGGCAGAAGTGGTTCACCGTCGGTTACCAGACCGGCGACCCGAAGAAGTGCGACACGTTCTCCGCCCGCGATCTGGGGTGAGTGCCGACCCGATCACCCCGGACACCAAGGACTGGACCTGGGTGCTGACGCGACGGTGTCCCGATTGCGGATTCGATCCCGCGCGGGTGGCACCCACCGAGGTCGGTGAGCGCATCGCCCGCGATGCCACCGATTGGGTGGACCGTCTCACCCGGTCCGGCGTCCGGGATCGGCCCGCGCCCGATGTGTGGTCGATCCTGGAGTACGGCTGCCACATCCGCGACGTGCACCGGATCTTCGAGCACCGGGTGCGGCTGATGCTCACCGAGCACGCTCCCGTCTTCCCGAATTGGGATCAGGACGCCACAGCGCTGGCCGACGACTACCCATCCCAGAATCCCGCGGTGGTCGCGCGGGAACTGTTCGAGGCCGCGACCACCGTGGCCGACACGTATCGCGGTGTCGGCGACGACGCCTGGTCACGGCGCGGGTTACGCAGCAACGGAAGCGAATTCACGATCGCGACCATCGCCGTCTATCACCTGCACGACATCGTGCACCATGCCTGGGACGTGGCGGGCTGACCTTCTACTGACGCGCCATTGCCAGGTTGAACCGCTCCTCCGGAGTGATCAGGTGGTCGTGGCCGTCCTCCCCGATGTCCAGCTGGACCCACTCGATCGCACCGGTGAACCGGTTTCCGGTCGGGCCGTAATCAGGTGAGGCGGGCGAACCGGTGTCTGAGCCCACATCACAGGCCTCGTCGGCGGAATATCCCATCGGTATGGTCTTGTCGACCCGCCCGGTTCCCACCGGCTCTCCATCGTAGTAGAGCGTCACATCACCGCCCTTGGCCAGGCCCCCGCCGTCGTAGGCGAATTCCATTCGCACCTGGTGCTTGCCCGTAGGGATCGGCGTTTCCGCGCTGACGATGTAGTGCTCGATGCCGAAGAAGTTGAAGCAGTACTTCAGCTTGCCCTGGTGCGCGTACAGCGACCAGCCGCCGACGCTGCCGCCCTGGGTGATGATCACGCCGTCGGCACCGGACTCCGGCACCACCAGGTTGGCCGTCACCGAATACGACTTGTTCTTCAACGTCAGCACACATGCCTCGCTGACTCTCATGCCTTGGAACAACAGCTGGGTGTTGCCCTGGATGAGCTGCGGGCGACCGGCGATGTCGGGATTGATCCGCTCAAAGCCGCGATCATCGATCGGCACGACGTTGTACTTGACTGCTTCGATGAGCCAGAGCCGTTGCAGCTCTGCTAGTTTCGCGGGATTCTCGGCAGCCAGATCGTTGGCCTGAGTCCAGTCGTCGGGGGCATAGAGTTCCCAGACGTCGTCATCGAAGGGTGGCGGCGTGTCTGCCTTCCACGGGGTGCGGTGCTTGGTCACGGCCGTCCAACCCTGGAAGTAGATGCCGCGATTGCCCATCATCTCGAAATACTGCACCTCGTGGGTCTCCGGCGCTGCGCCATCGCGCAGGGTACCCAGCATGCTGACGCCCTCGAGCGGCGCCTGCGCAATCCCGTTCACCGACGTCGGTGCGGGCAGACCCGCAACCTCCAGGATGGTCGGGGCGATGTCGATGACGTGGTGGAACTGGCTGCGTACCCTGCCTTTGTCTTCGAAACCCTTGGGCCAGTGCACAATGGTGCCGTTTCGGGTACCGCCCCAGTGTGATGCCACCTGTTTGGTCCACTGATAGGGCGCGCACAGCCCGTGTGCCCAGCCGACGGCGTAGTGGTTGTAGGCGTCGGGCGTGCCGAAGTCGTCGATCTTGGAGATCAGGAATTCCGGCGTCTCGATGCCGGGCATGCCGTTGAGCGTGGTCATCTCGTTGAAGCAGCCGTTGAGGGTGCCCTCGGCCGAGGCACCGTTGTCGCCGATGATGTAGTAGATCAGCGTGTCATCGAGGAAGCCCAGGTCGTCGATGGCGTCGACCAGACGCCCGATCTCGTGGTCGGTTTGCTCGAGGAAGCCGGCGTAGATCTCCATCTGACGGGCCAGCACCGGCTTGAGCTCAGCGGGCATATCGTCCCAGGCCGGGATCTCATCGTGACGCTTGGTGAGTTCGGCGTTCTCCGGTACCACGCCCAGCTTCTTCTGTGCCTTGATGGTCTTCTCTCGCAGCACATCCCAGCCATCGTCGAACTTGCCCTCGTACTTGTCCGACCACTCCCTGGACACCTGGTGTGGCGCATGGGTGGCGCCGGGAGCGAAGTACACGAAGAACGGCTTGTCGGGCATCAGCGCCTTCTGCTGCCGCACCCAGGTGACCGCCCGGTCCGCGAGATCCTCGGTCAGCGAGTAGCCCTCCTCGGGCGTCTTCGGCGGCTCCACCGCCGTGGTGCCCTCGTACAGGCCGGGATAGTACTGATTGGCCTCCCCGCCGACGAAGCCGTAGAAGTGCTCGAAGCCCGACCCGGTGGGCCACTGATGGAACGGCCCGACCGGCGACACCTCCCAGAACGGCACCTCGTGACACTTGCCGAACTGTGCCGTCGAATACCCGTTGAGCTTGAGGGTTTCGGCGATCGGGGCCTTCTCCTTGGGTCTGATGCTGTTGTTGCCGGGCGCCGAGGTCGCCATCTCGGTAATGGCGCCCATTCCCACCGAGTGATGGTTACGTCCGGTCAGCATCGCCTGTCGGGTCGGCGAACACAGCGCGGTGGTGTGAAACCGGTTCAGTTTCAGGCCGTTTGCCGCCAGCCTCTCCGCAACCGGTGTGTGACACGGACCCCCGAAGGCCGATGACGCGCCGAAACCGACGTCGTCGATCAGCACGACCAGCACGTTCGGTGCCTGGGCGGGCGGACGCAGCGTGGTGATCGGCGGGTACTTGGTGTTCGGGTCCTTGGCGTCGTACGTGGTCAGTCCGACGTGTTTCGGGTCCGGGATGGGCAGCTGCTCGCGGGCCAGGTGCGGGGTGTTCATTGGCGTGCCATCGCGACTCGGGCCTGCGCTTTCTTTGACTCTTCCGCATCGTGATCCGGAGGTCCGGACACGTCGTAGGTGACGGTGTAGACGGTACCGGTGAAGGCGAACGGTGTCGGGTACAGCGCCGATATCGAGGAACCCGGGTTGCGGCCGACCGCGACCCCGCTGCCCAGGCCGAGCGCCAGCGGAACGGTCACGTGCAGCTGGCCCCGGCCGATCTCGTTCCCGTCCACGAGGAGCCGTCCTACGCCCGGAGTTCCCTTGCCCGCCTTGAGGTCCGGGGCGCCGGTCGGTTCGAACTCGTAGCTCAGGGTGTGCCGGCCGGCCGGCACCTCGGTGTCGGACATGATGTGCAGTTCCTCGGCGCCCACATAGTTGTGCACATAGTGCAGCCGGCCGTCCTTCACGAAGAAGGTGTAGCCACCGACATTGCTGCCGTGGCACACCAGCACTCCTACGTCCCCGGCACGCAGTTCGACGTCCGCGGAGATGTGGTGAGACCGGTTCAGCGTCTTGACCGCGACGTTCTCCGGAACGATCTGGGTACCGGGGAAATAGACGTACCGGTCCCGGTCGGTGGAGATCTGCGGGCGCGGGTCGGCGAACCGCATGGTGCCCCGGCTGTCCAGCGGCAGCACGTTGTACTTGCCGGCCTCGGTGTACCAGAGCGCGATCATCTCGATGAGCTTGGCGCGTTCGGTGCCGGCCAGATCGTCCGTCTCGGCCGGGTCGACGTCGACGTGGTAGAGCTCCCAGCCGGTGGCGTCCAGCTCACGCAGCTTGTCCTCGGTGAGCTCGAGCATCCCGAAACTCACCCCTGCCTCGGCGAAAGACGTTCCCGGGAAAGGGCATACCGCCCGCCAGCCGTCGTGATAGAGCGAGCGGTGCGCGAACATCTCGAAATATTGGGTGTGGTGCTTGGTCGGGGCGTCGCCGTCGTTGAAGGTGTGCGCCAGGCTGACCCCTTCGATCGGCGACTGGGCCACCCCGCGCACTTGTTCGGGTGGCTGCAGCCCGAGGGACTCCAGCACGGTGGGCACCATGTCGATGGCGTGCGCGTACTGATGCCGGATTTCACCCGGACTGGTGATCCCGGCGGGCCAGTGCACGATGAACGGATCGGACACCCCGCCCCGGTACGTCTCGCGCTTCCAGCGCCGGAACGGCGTGTTCCCAGCGAACGTCCAGCCCCACGGGTAGTGGTTGAAATGCTTGGGCCCACCGAGTTCGTCCAGCGCGGCGAGATTCTGCGCCAGATCGTCGGGCACGTTGTTGAAGAATTTGTTCTCGTTCACCGAGCCGTGCGGTCCGCCTTCGGCGCTTGCGCCGTTGTCCGAGATCACCATGACAAGGGTGTTCTCCAGCTGGCCGATGCCCTCGAGATAGTCCAGCAGCCGGCCGATCTGATGATCGGTGTATTCGAAGAAACCGGCGAACACCTCCATCATCCTGGCGTAGAGGCGGCGCTCGTCATCAGACAACTCGGCCCACTGCGCCACATCGGGATCATGGGCGGACAGCACCGCGTCCGGCGGGAGGATGCCCAGTTCCTTCTGCCGGGCGAACACCTTCTCCCGGTAGGCGTCCCAGCCGTCGTCGAACACGCCCGCGTACTTGTCGGCCCACTCCTTGGGCACCTGATGCGGTGCGTGGTTGGCCCCGGTCGCGAAGTACAGGAAGAAGGGCTTGTCCGGCGCGACCTGCTTGAGGTCGGCGACGAACTCGATGGCCTTGTCGGCCAGATCGACCGAGAGGTGGTAACCCTCTTCCGGGGTCTTGGGCGGCTCCACCTGATGGTTGTCGAAGACCAGGTCCGGATAGTACTGATGGGTGTCGCCGCCCAGGAATCCGTAGTAACGCTCGAACCCGCGGCCCAGCGGCCAGCGGTCGTACGGCCCGGCGGCGCTGATCTGTTCGGCCGGCGTGAGGTGCCACTTGCCGACGCAGTAGGTCGCGTAGCCATGGGTCAGCAGCATCTCCGAGAGGAACCCGTTCTCGAACGGGATCGCCCCGTTGCTCCCGGGGAACCCGGTGGATCCTTCGGTGATGCAGGCCATCGCGTTCGAGTGGTGGTTGCGCCCGGTGAGCATGCAGGATCGCGACGGCGAACACAGCGCCGTGGTGTGCATGTTCGTGTACAGCAAGCCGCCTGCGGCCAACCGGTCCAGGGTGGGAGTGCTGATCGGCGAGCCGTAGCAACCGAACTGCCCGTAGCCGGTGTCGTCCAGCACGATGTAGAGGACGTTCGGACTGCCCGGTTGTGAACGCACCGGTTCCGGCCAGGCCGGCTCCGATTCGCCGACCGTGCGGCCCATCCGTCCCGGAAATGTACTGCCCGGCTTGTACTCCCGCAGTGTCATGGCAAAACCATATGCCTGCACCGCTGAGAGCGGACTTATAACCGAGAGTGTTCTTTGATTCCCGTGTCGGTGGTCCGCAGCGGACGGATCAGCGCATCCTGACCGAACGAGGCCAGCAGTTCACCCTCCTCGGTGTGCACCGTGCCGCGCACATAGGACATCCCCGCCCCGACCTGGGTGCTCTCGTGGCCGTACAGCAGCCAGCCGTTCCACTGCACCGGCTCGTGGAAGCTGACCGAGACCGTCATCGGTGCGGTGGACACGGTCAGATGGGCCTGCGCGGTGCCGATACCCTCATGTGCTCGCATTGTCGTCGAAATCCCCAGGTGTCCAGTGAAATACGCGATCAACGCCTTGGCCAGATCGTCGCGCTGCGGAACCGGATCGTAGTGCAGCCAGGCGTGCAGTTCCGGCGGCCCGAGCTCGTCGGGGCTGTTCACGTCGACGACGTCGACCAGTCGCAACTCCCGGCCCGTCATCGGCATCTTCCCAGGGTGGGAGTCGGCGGGGGCGGCGACGTCGGGCTTGGGCAGGTGGTGGCGGATGACGTCGCCGGAGGGCACGTCGAGCAGCACGGTGACGGTGATGCACCGCTTGCCGTTCTGCGAGGCGGAGATCACCGCGGTCGCGGTCGAGCGCCCTTCGGACACCACGTCGATGTCCAGTTCCACCGGCGGCCCGACCAGCACCACCCGGGCGAACACCGCATAGGCCGACCGCACCGACTTGTCCGGAAAGCGTTTGGCCGCAGCGACGATCGCCTGCGCGAGCACCTGGGTGCCCTCGACCACCTGACGGTCGTCGGCGCCGGCCAGACCGGTCTGGGCCAGGAACCGGTTGTCCCCGTCGGGTGTGGGCTCGAAGAGGGCCAGCAGGTCCTCCAGCGTCCACTGCACCGGTTCGGCGGCCTGATCGGTGTTAGTCATGTGTCCTTTCCGGCAGCGGCAAGCCCGCATACGCGCTTTGCAAAAACGGTAACGTCATTCTCGCCCGTCGCACAACACGTCTGAGGAAGGTGATCTTGTGAAAGACGCCCAGGACCTCGAGTCGCGCCCGGCCAGATTCATGAAATCGGCGCTCGCGATTCTCGGCGAGACGGGCCGCACGGACTTCACGGTGCTCGAGGTGGTCGAGCGGTCCAAGACCTCGCTGCGGTCGTTCTACCAACACTTCTCCACCAAGGACGAATTGCTGCTGGCGCTGGTGGACACGATCATGTCCGAGTCGACGACGCGATGGCGCGCCGACACCGACGGGCTGGACGCGGTCGCGGCCCTTCGGCTGCTGGTCGACCGGATCTGCGTGCCGGCCGCGTCGAGCACCCAGGACAGCATCAATCGCGGCCTGACCTTCTACAACGACCACCTCGCCGAGAGCCTGCCGCGCGAGTACGCGCGGGTGCTCCACCCACTGCACACGCTGATCGGCGACATCATCGACCGCGGCATCGGCGAGGGGGTGTTCCGCACCGACGCGGACACCGATGCCACCGCGACCCTGATCATGCAAACGGTGCTGGGCGCGCTGCGCCTTCGGGTGCTCGGAGCCGAGCTCAACGGCACTCCGATCGCCGGGGATCACATCTTCACCTTCTGCGTGCACAGTCTGCTGCGAACCACCTGACCTGCACAAACATCCCGGTCACACAGCGGTGTTCTCCGTCACACAAAAGTGGTAACGTCATTACCGCTAGAGGATAATCACACTTCCAGGAGGCGGACATGCCCTCACGCATCCTCGACTATCCGGTGTTCGACGCCGACAACCATTTCTACGAGCCCAAGGAAGCGCTGACGCAGTTCCTGCCGGACCGGCGCAAAGGCGTCATCGACTACATCGACGTGCACGGCCGCACCAAGATCATGGTGCGCAACCACATCAGCGACTACATCCCCAACCCGACCTTCGAGGTCGTGGCCCGGCCGGGCGCCCAGGAGGAGTACTTCCGGCACGGCAGCGGCGGGAAAAGCTACCGCGAAGTAATGGGCAAGCCGATGAAAGCCATTCCGGCCTTCCGCAATCCGCAGGCCCGACTCGAGGTCATGGACGGCCTCGGCCTGGACTACACGCTGATGTTCCCGACGCTGGCCAGCCTGGTCGAGGAACGGCTCAAGGACGACCCCGAAGCGATCCTCGACATCGTGCACGGCCTCAACCAGTGGATGTATGAGACCTGGCAGTTCAACTACGAGGACCGCATTTTCTCGACGCCGGTGATCAACCTGTCGATCGTCGACCGGGCCATCGAGGAGCTGGAGTGGTGCGTCGAACGCGGCGCCAAGACCGTCCTGGTCAGGCCCGCGCCGGTACCCGGCTACCGAGGCAGTCGGTCCTTCGGACTGCCAGAGTTCGACCCGTTCTGGGATGCCTGCGTCAAGGCCGGCATCCCGGTGTCGATGCACGCCTCCGACAGCGGCTATGCCGAGTACCTCAACGACTGGGAGCCCGGCGACGAGTACAAGCCGTTCAAGCCGACGTCGTTCCGGATGGTGGCGATGGGCAAGCGGCCCATCGAGGACACCATGGCGGCGCTGGTCTGCCACGGCGCGCTGACGCGTAACCCCGATCTGCGCATTCTGTCCGTCGAGAACGGCGCGTCCTGGGTGCCCTACCTCTTCTACCAGTTCAAAGACGTCTACTCGAAGATGCCCGGCGAGTTCCCGGAGGATCCGATCGAGGCGTTCCGGCGCTGCGTGTACGTCGCGCCGTTCTGGGAAGACGACTTCAAGAAGATGGCCGAATTGTGCGGCATCGATCGCATCATCTTCGGGTCGGACTGGCCGCACCCGGAGGGCCTCGCCGACCCGATCAACCTGGTGGCCGACCTGGAAGCACACGGCCTGGACGCCAGCGGGGTCCGAAAAGTGATGGGCGCCAACATGATCGATCTGTTCAAGGTGGAGAACAAGGTTGTCTACAAACCCGACGTTCCCGCGCTGGTGCTGACCTGAGATGAGTGATGTGACAAACCCCGAGCAGATGCTGTTCGCCTCGACGGCGCAGGCGTTCCTGGAGAAGGAGGCGTCGCTGGGCGCCGTCCGTGACTTGAACGCGCGCGACGCATCCTTCGACTCTGCCTGGTGGCAGCGGGCGGCAGAGCTCGGCTGGGCCAGCCTGCTGGTACCCGAAGAGCTCGGCGGCGGAAGCGTTTCCGGTGACGGGTTGGCCGACCTTGCACTGGTCGCCGAGCAGGCCGGGCGCACCGTGGCACCCGGCCCGCTGCATCCGGTGAGCGTCGTGCTCAGCGGTCTGGTGGAGGCACCGGACGGCCACGAGAACGCCATCGAGGCGCTGGTCTCCGGCGAGTCGGTCGGGTCTTGGGCCGTCTACGAACCGCGTCGCGCTTTCGACACCACTTCGGCGGATACCACCGCGACCCGCACCGACAAGGGCTACCGGATCGACGGCGTCAAGGACAGGGTCGAGGCGGGGACGCAGGCCGATGTGTTCCTCGTCGTCGCCGAATGCGACGGGGCCCTGCGCCAGTTCCTGGTGCCTGCCGACTCCCCCGGTGTGACCGTGACGGCGCAGAAGTCCGTCGACCTCGTGAAGACCTATGCCCGAGTGCAATTCGAGGGTGTCGACATCGACGAATCGGCGGCCGTGGGCAGTGCCGAACAGACCGCCGCGGTGATCGAACGCCAACGGCAGGTGGCCCTGGTGCTGCAGTGCGTCGAGACCGTCGGCATCCTCGACGCGGTGCTGTCGATGACCAACCAGTGGCTGTTCGACCGGCACAGCTTCGGGCGGCCGCTGGCCTCCTACCAGGCCCTCAAGCATCGCGTCGCCGATATGAAGCTGTGGTTCGAGGCATGCCGGGGCACCACCGCCGGCGCTGTCGAAGCCGTCAGCGCCCGGTCACCGGAGGCCCGCAAGCTGGTCAGCGTCGCGAAAGCCTATGTCGGCGAACGTGCCCCGGTGATGCTGCAGGACTGCGTGCAGTTGCACGGTGGCATCGGCGTCACCTGGGAGCACGACCTGCATCTGTACCTGCGCCGCGCCGCCCTGAACCGGGCGATGTTCGGCTCGCCCGAAGACCATCATCGCGCCATCTTCGAACTGAGCCGGAAGGTTTCCGCATGACCGAGACCGCTGTCGCCACCGGCACGCAGGAGTCGGTCGCCGACTTCGCCACGCGCGCAAGGACCTGGCTGGCCGAGAACATGCCGCCCATCGACCCCGAGAATCCCCCCTTTATGGTGCGCGCCGAGCAGGACTCCTGGGACCGCGCCAAGGAACTGCAGAAGCGCCTGCACGACGGCGGCTTCGGCGGGATCTGCTTCCCCCGCGAATACGGCGGTCTCGGACTGGATCTCGCTTATCAGAAGGCGTTCAACGTCGAATGCCGCAGCTATGAGATGCCGCTGATCCTGAACACCCCGTCGTTCACCATCTGTGGGGCGACGATCCTTGACATGGGCAGCGAGGACCAGAAGCGGGACCGCATCTCCGCGGCCGTCCGTGGTGACGAGGTGCTGTGCCAGTTGTTGTCCGAGCCCAGCGGTGGGTCGGATCTGGCCGGCGTGATCACCCGCGCCGACCGGGTCGGCGACAAGTGGATCATCAACGGCGCCAAGACGTGGAGCACCAGTGCGTTCGCCGCCGACTACGGTCTGATGCTGGCCCGCACCGACTGGACCGTGCCCAAGCACGAGGGGCTGACCATGTTCCTCGTCCCCCTTGCCGCCGAGGGCATCACGATGCGCCGCATCAAGGAAGTCAATGGCAACGAGGAGTTCTGCGAGGAGTTCTTCGACGGTCTGGAACTCGGCGATGACGCCGTGGTGGGGGCCGTCAACGACGGCTGGACGGTGGCGTCGCGCCAGCTGCACCATGAACGGCGTGCGGTCGGCGGCGGGTCCGAGTTCGCCAGCGGCACCGGGGCCGAGAACGCCAGCGAGATGCCGCCCGACCATGTCGGGCTCGCCGACGCCACCGGTCAAGGGTCCGATCCGCGGGTGCAGGATCTCGCGGGCCGCGCGCTGGCCCGACGCATCGTCAAGGAACAGTTGATCGACCACGTGTCGCGCGCGATCGCCGACGGTTCGTTGCCGCCCAACGCCGGCACCCTGATCCGGCTGTTCCATGCCGAGACAACCGAACTCGAGGTCGATACGGCGCTGGCCATCGCGGGCACCGTCGGCGTCGTCGACGAGGGTGACGGCCTGCTGGACATCGGGGTGCGCTACCTGTCCCGGCAGACCGGTTCGCTGGGCGGTGGCAGCTCGGAGATGGCCCGCAACGTCATCAGCGAACGCGTGCTCGGCTTCCCGCGTGAGGCCGCCGCCGACCGCGGTGTGCCATTCAACCAGGTGAAGCGCAACAAACCGGGCCACTGAAAGACTCCGCTAATAGGGCGGCGGGTTCGCCTCGTACTCGGTGCGCCCGACGTCGAGTTCTGCTGCGTTGCGGGCGCGTTCGGCTTTGACCCGGTGCGCGTAGTCCCGGGCGCGAGTGCGCCGACGTTTGGGCATCATCACACCCCGATCACCGCGGCCGGTTATCGTGACCGGCCGAGGCGGCGGGACCGTCGTACGGATCAACCCGTGCGCAAACGCAACTGACGCACCCGCAGCCTTGGCATACCGATGGCCGGTCGGCGCGGTCCAGGTGACCGTCCCATCCGCGGACAACACCGGCTCCCACCCACAAAACGTCTTCACCAAATGATGCTCACGACACAACGGCGCCATATTGCCCGGATGCGTCGCCCCCGCCGGCCACGGGACCACATGATCCAGATCGCACCGATGAGCCGGCCTACTACACCCCGGAAACGCACACACCAGATACCGCATCCGCACCAACGCCGCCAGCTTGACCGAGAGATCATGGCGCGGCTCCGGACCCAGATCAGCGACCTGCGCCAGCGGTGTGACTTTCGCACCCGTGGCAACCAGATCAGCGAGCATCGCCGCCGGAATGACCCCGCCACCCACCATGACACCCGGACTGCCCGGTGCCCGGCAGGCCGCAGGCTCCCGCCGGGTAGAAGGCGACCCAACCTCGGCCACCACCAACTCAGGCACCGGCACCCGATCGGTCAACACATAAATCGTCACCGCCGCCGACCGCGGATCCTCACCACTACCCGCACAACCCGCATCGCCGCATTGGCAGGTCAACCGCTGCACCCGCGGACCCACCACCCCCAACGCACCCAACGCATCCGCGCGACGTTCCCGCACCGACCGCGGATCATTGCCACACACCGTGGCCGCCAGATCATCGAGACGCTGCTCCAACGCCTTCTTATCCGTTACCCGCAACCGCCCCCAAAACGACGCCACCCCATTCGGGTCGTCCCGGTCGTCGAACTCGACGTAGATATCCTTGGCCGCCACCCTCGATCGCACCACCGCCGCCGGATCGAACTTCTCCACCCACACATCCACCGCACCGACCAGACCCGCCTCAGACTTGGTCCCATACCCGGACGCTTCACCGGCGATCGCGGCATCGATCAACGCCAACGCATCAACGTCCTCCACCAGACGGGTACGCCAGGTGATCGCATCAATGACTGCAGCCGACACCGTCCCCTGCGCGAACCACCGCCGCCGTCCGCGCAAGCCGGTGACGCAACGCCACGCCGATCCGCATCTGCTTGGACGCAGCCGGCGCAGACACATTGCACGCCGCACTCACCTGAGCCTTCGCGAAAGCCCACCCATCGATCACCTGATGGGCGACATCCTCATCCTCATCATCACACTGACGCCCAGCCACCTCGGCCACCAACGCCAACCGCCACGCCGCAGCACTGGCCACCGCCCGCGTCGCCGCGCTCAACATAGAAATCAACGCCTCATCAGAGAGCAGCGCCGGATCACCACGCACTTCGAACATACGTTCGATTCTGCCACCCGGGTACGACACGTCGGTCAGAACAAGGTGGGGTGCGCCGGTGCCGTGACTTCGGAGGAAACGGCACGCATGAACCAGCCCCGCGTCGAGCCACGCAGATGCAGGCCGAACACCGTCACGCCGGTGGCCCCCGCCTCGGCGATGCGCCGCAACAGATCACCGAGCTGCTCAGGCGAATCCGTCAGCTTCGGCAGCACCGGCGCCACCATCACGTGGCAGTCCAGGCCGGCCTCGCGCACATCGGCGATCAGCGCCAACCGAGCCTGCGGCGTCGGGGTCCCGGGCTCGATCTCGCGCTGCAGGTCCGCGTCCCCGACCGCCAACGAGATGGACACGCTCACCGAAACCATCTGGGCCGCTTCGGAAATCAGCGGCAGATCGCGGCGCAACAGAGTGCCCTTGGTCAGAATCGAGAACGGGGTACCGGAGGCGGCCAGCGCACGCAGGACGCCCGGCATCAGCGCATACCGCCCCTCTGCCCGCTGATAGGGATCGGTGTTGGTGCCCAGCGCCACCGTCTCCCTGGCCCACGAGGGCCGGGACAGCTCGCGCTGCAGCACCGCCGCCACGTTGGTCTTCACGACCACCTGGGTGTCGAAGTCGGCTCCCGAGTCGAACTCCAGGTACTCGTGAGTGGGCCGGGCGAAGCAATACCGGCACGCGTGCGAACAGCCCCGGTAGCCGTTGACGGTGTACTTGAACGGGAGCATGGACGCGCCGGGGACCTTGTTCAGCGCGGACTTGCACAGCACCTCGTGAAACGTGATCCCCTCGAACTGCGGAGTGGAGACGCTGCGCACCAGACCCATCCGGGCCAGGCCGGGCAGTGCGCCGTCATCGACGCCTAAGCCCTGTCCGTCCCACCGCATGCCGTCCATCGAACATTCGTTCGATACGAATTGTCAAGGCCGCGCCTCGAATACCAGGTTGAAGGGGGTCTGCGTGGCTCGGCGGAACCGACTGAACCCGCCCTCCCCGACCATCACCTCGGTGAGCCGGCGCTCGCCCGCCTGCGCACCGAGCGCCGGGCCGCGCTGCGCCAGCGAGACGGGCACGCAGATGAGTGAGGAAGCCCCGTAGAACACCCGCCCCACTGGATTCAGGTTGTCCGCCAACGCATCACCGGCGAAGGGCTCGACCAACAGGCAATGGCCATCCGGCTTGAGTGAGCGCCGCGCGTGACGGGCCGCGCCTGCCGGGTCGGCCATGTCGTGGAGGCAGTCGAAGAAGGCGATCAGGTCGTAAGCCCCGCCCTGATAGGTGGTCGCGTCGGCCACCTCGAAGGTCGCGTTGGACACCTGCGCCGCGGCGGCATGTTCACGCGCGGTGGCGATCGACTCGGCGTGGTAGTCGATGCCCACAAATTGTGAGTCCGGAAATGCTTGAGCCATCAGGATCGTCGTCACGCCATGCCCGCAGCCGATGTCGGCCGCCCGCGCCCCGCTGCCCAGCTTGTCCACGACACCGTCGAGCGCGGGCAGCCAGGATGTCAGTAGATGAGCGTTGTACCCGGAGCGAAAGAATCGTTCGGTTCCGCGGAACAGGCAGGGATGGTGCTCACCCCACTCCATGCCCGCGCCGGACCGGAAGTTCTCGACCGCGCGTGCCTTGACGTGAAACAAATCCTCGACCACCGCATAGCCACCCGGCAGATCCACCGGCCCGTCGGGATTCGCCAGGCACAGCGCCTGTTCATCGCTGAGGTGGTAGGTATCGTCCGCCGCGTCGTAGTCCACGTAACCACCCGCGGCCTGGTTGGCCAGCCACTCTCGGACATACCGTTCGTGGGTACCGGTCCGCTCCGCAAGGCCGGTCGAGGTCCATCGCGCTTCGGCAAGTGCCGAGTACAGCCCGAGCTCGTCGCCGATGAGAACCAGCATGGCGCTCATCGCCGCGCCGAGATCACCTATCGCCCTGCCCAGAAATTCGTTGAGTTTGTCTTCGTCGACGGCCATGACCGGCTCCTTCGCCCGGGAACACCCGGTGCGGGCGTCCGCAGACGCGAAGCTACTCCGCGCGCATCACCAAGACACCGGATTGAACAATCGGGCGCCGGTGTCAGCAAACTATGGGTCGGCCTAGGCCGCTACCACTGCGAGCCCTGGCACACCAGGCTGTACGGCGCATCCTGCGCCACGATGACCTGACCGTCGACGGCGACGTCGCAGTGCGGGTTCGGCGCGCCCACGCCGCCCTTGGTGGTGCTGCTCACCTGCAGGATCGCCCACTGGGGATCGGCCAGCGTGGTCTCGAACACCCAGGGGGCGCCCGGCCCGACATTGATGGTCTCGCGCTTCACGTAGGAGTAGGCGTCGGCGTTGTAGGCGGCCTTGTCAGCGGGCTGAGCCGTCAGGTACAGCACCTGGAAGTCGTACGGGGCGGCCGAGGTCAGGGTGTAGCGCACCTGATGACCTGCCGCCGGCTCCGCGTGTGCCACACCGGTAACCGCTGCGAGTGCCACGCCCGAGACCAACACCGCTCCGACCTTGCTCATACCTTTTCGCATGTCCGTCACATCGCCGGACGCTACCCGATCGTTACAACTGCCACATCCGCACCTCGGCGCCCCGGCCGAACGGCAGACGAATACCGATCGACCAATAGGTTAATTTGTTCGTCACATACAGAAATTCCACAGAAACCTGCCAGCTCTAACGTGCCGATTCGACACTCGCGACACGCGAAATCGATGGAAAGGCAATAGATGCGACTTCGACGCCCCGCCCTCACCAGAGGTGCCACCAGGTCGGTCATGGCAGCAGGAAGTGTGGTCGCAGCGGCCGCCCTGGTGCTCACCGGATGTGGCAGCAAGGCCAGTGAGAGCGACAGCACAGCCGCGGCCGCATCGTGCGTGGACACGTCGGGATCGACCATCAAGGTCGGCTCCTTGAACTCGCTGTCGGGCACCATGGCCATCTCCGAGGTGACCGTGCGCGACGCCATCAAACTGGCCGTCGACGAGATCAACGCCAAGGGCGGGGTGCTGGGCAAGCAGATCCAGGTGGTCGGCGAGGACGGCGCATCCGATCCCGCGGTCTTCGCCCAGAAGGCCGAGAAGCTGATCAAGGACGACTGTGTCGCGGCGGTCTTCGGCGGGTGGACGTCCTCCAGCCGCAAGGCCATGCTGCCGGTCTTCGAGAGCAACGACTCATTGCTGTACTACCCCGTGCAGTACGAGGGCCTGGAATCCAGCAAGAACATCTTCTACACCGGTGCCACCACCAACCAGCAGATCGTCCCGGCGCTGGACTACCTGAAAGAGAAGGGCGTCAAGTCCCTCTATCTGGTGGGCAGTGACTACGTCTTCCCGCAGACCGCCAACCGGATCATCAAGGCCTACGCCGGCGCCAACGGCATCGAGATCAAGGGCGAGGACTACACGCCGCTCGGCTCGACCGACTTCTCCACCATCATCAACAAGGTGCGCGCCGCAAGTGCCGGCGCGGTGTTCAACACCCTCAACGGTGACTCCAACGTCGCGTTCTTCAAGGAGTACACCAACGCCGGCCTCACCCCGCAGAAGATGCCGGTGGTCTCGGTGTCGATCGCCGAGGAAGAGGTCACCGGTATCGGCGCGCAGAACATCGCAGGCCAGCTGACCGCCTGGAACTACTACCAGACGGTCGATAACCCGGTGAACAAGGCGTTCGTCGCCGCCTACAAGAAGGCCTTCGGCGAGAACAAGCCCACGTCGGATCCGATGGAAGCCGCGTACGTCTCGGTGTACCTGTGGAAGAACACCGTGGAGAAGGCAAAAGCCTTCGGCACCAAGGCCGTTCAGGACAGCGCCGGCGGCGTCACGTTCGACGCCCCCGAAGGTCTGGTCACCATCGACGGCGAGAACCACCACATCACCAAGACCGCCCGGATCGGCGAGATCCATCCCGACGGCCTGATCTACACCATCTGGGAGTCCAAGGGCCCGATCGAGCCGGACCCCTACCTGAAGTCCTACCCGTGGGCCGCAGGCCTGTCGGGCTGATTCCCCGATGGATGTCCTGATCGGACAGCTCGCAACAGGATTGAGCCTCGGCTCGATCCTGTTGCTGGCTGCACTGGGCCTTTCGCTGACCTTCGGGCAGATGGGCGTCATCAACATGGCGCACGGCGAGTTCATCATGGCCGGCTGCTACACCGCCTATCTGGTCCAGCACGTGGTCTCCAATGCCGGTGCGTCGCTGCTCATCTCGCTGGTCGTCGGGTTCGTCGTCGGCGGCCTGCTCGGTGTCCTGCTGGAGGTGACGCTGATCCAGCGCATGTATCACCGCCCGTTGGACACCCTGTTGGTGACCTTCGGTGTCGGACTGGTCCTGCAGCAGGTGGCGCGCGATCTGTTCGGTGCGCCCGCGGTCAACGTCGGGGCACCGGCCTGGTTGTCCGGCGGTGTCGAGATCCTCGGCGCCGTGGTGCCCAAGACCCGGATCTTCATCCTCGTCCTGGCCGTCCTGGCCGTGACCGTGCTGGCCATGGTGCTCAAGACGAGCCCGATGGGCCGGCGCATCCGCGCCGTCGTGCAGAACCGCGATCTCGCAGAGACCAGCGGAATCTCTTCCCGCAAAACAGATATCACCACCTTCTTCATCGGCTCCGGTCTGGCCGGGGTGGCCGGTGTCGCGCTGACGCTGATCGGGTCCACCAGTCCCACCACCGGACAGAGTTACCTGATCGACGCGTTCCTCGTGGTGGTCGTCGGCGGCCTCGGCCAGATCAAGGGCACCGTCATCGCCGCCTTCGGACTGGGCCTGCTGAACTCGTTCATCGAGTACAGCACCACGGCTTCGCTGGCCAAGGTCATCGTGTTCGTGGTGATCGTGATTTTCCTGCAGGCAAGGCCCCAGGGGCTGTTCACCGTCCGGACAAGGAGTCTCGTATGAGGCCGCGAGTCGACCGATGCGCTGCGAGGCACGAGCAGCGAGGAGGAGCGAGCGAATGAGAAACGTGCTGGGACGTTGGCAGACCTGGGCCGGTTTCGCGGTGGCCGCGGTGCTGTTGTTCGGGGTCGCTCCCGCGGTGCTGTCCAGCTTCCGGTTGGGGCTGCTCGGCCAATACCTGTGTTACGCCATCGTCGCCGTCGGCATCGGATTGGCCTGGGGCCGTGGCGGCATGCTCACCCTCGGTCAGGGTGTCTTCTTCGGCCTGGGCGCCTACATGATGGGGATGCACCTCAAGATCGCCGACGCCGAGATCCGCAAACAGACGGTGCCGGACTTCATGCAGATCGCCGGTATCCCGAAGCTGCCGGCCTATTGGGAACCCTTCGCCTCCCCCGCGTTCACGATGCTCGCCATCCTCATCGTGCCCACGGCGATCGCCGCCCTGCTGGGGCTGGGCGTGTTCAAGCGCCGGGTCAAGGGCGCGTACTTCGCCATCCTGTCCCAGGCCCTGGCGGCCGCGCTGGCGATCCTGCTCGTCGGGCAGGCCACCCTCGGAGGCAGCAACGGGCTCAACGGCTTCCGGACGTTCTTCGGCTTCCGGCTGTCCGACCCGGTGAACCGCCAGATGCTGTATTTCATCGCCGCCGGGGTGCTGCTCGTCGTGGTCGCGGTGGTGCGCCAACTGATGCAGAGCCGCTACGGCGAATTGCTCGTCGCGGTCCGCGACGGTGAGGAACGGGTCCGGTTCCTGGGCTACGACCCCGCCAACATCAAGGTGGTGGCCTACACCACGGCCGCGTTGTTCGCCAGCATCGCCGGTGCCCTGTTCGCGCCGATCATCGGATTCATCACCCCTGCGCAGGTCGGCATCGTACCCTCCATCGCGTTCCTGATCGGCGTCGCGATCGGCGGACGCACCACACTGCTGGGGCCGGTACTCGGTGCCATCGGTGTGGCGTGGGCGCAAACCGCGTTCTCCGAACAGTTTCCGTCGGCATGGACCTACGCCCAGGGCCTGCTGTTCATCGTCGTGGTCGGCTTCTTCCCGGCCGGACTGGCCGGGCTCGGGGTGTTCGCCAAACGCCGACGCGCACAGCGGGCGCCCGATGCGACCCCCGACCCGGATCCGGATCCCGAACACGAGAAGGTGGGCGCCGCCACATGACCGAGACGCACACATCGGCAGAACCGGTGGTCGGCGGAAATGTCGGCATGGGCACCCAGTACCTCGAAGTACGGGGTCTGACAGTCGATTTCGACGGTTTCAAGGCCGTCAGCGACGTCGACCTGACGCTATTCCAGGGTGACCTGCGCTTCCTGATCGGACCCAACGGGGCGGGCAAGACCACGGTCATCGACGCCATCACCGGCCTGGTCGACGCCACCGGTTCGGTCAGCAAGTCCGGCACCGAACTGTTGGGCCGCAAGGTGCACCAGATCGCCCGGCGCGGTGTGGGCCGCACGTTCCAGACGGCGACCGTCTTCGAGCAACTCACCGTGCTGCAGAACCTGGACATCGCGGCCGGTGCGGGGCGCTCGCCCTGGACGTTGCTGCGGCGCCGCTCGGGCATCCTGCCCTCGATCGAAGAGGCGCTGGAGACCACGGGTCTGACGGCGCTGGCGGACAAACCCGCCGGTGTGCTGGCACACGGGCAGAAACAGTGGCTGGAGATCGGCATGCTTCTGGTGCAGAACGCCGACGTGCTGCTGCTCGACGAACCGGTGGCCGGGATGAGCCATGAGGAACGCGAAGAGACCGGCAACCTGTTGCGCCGCATCGGCGGCGAACGCACCGTCGTGGTCGTCGAGCACGACATGGACTTCATGCGGGCCTTCGCGACGTCGGTGACGGTGCTGGCCCGCGGCCAGGTGATCGCCGAGGGTTCGGTCGCCGAGGTGCAGGCCAATCCGAAGGTGCAGGAGGTCTATCTCGGGACCGCCGCAGCCGGGATCACCGAGGGGGACGCCTGATGCTCGAATTGATCGACGTGCGTAGCGGTTACGGCCGATCCGAGGTCATCCACGGCGTCAGCATCGAGGTGCCGTCGGCCGGGGTGGCTGCTGTGATGGGGCACAACGGTGCCGGTAAGACAACGCTGTTGCGGGCCGCCGTCGGGTTGCTGAAATGCACTGGAGGCAAGGTACTTTTCGACGGGACCGACATCACCAAGCTGCGGCCCAGCGCCCGGGTCGCCAAGGGCTTGGCGTATGTGCCGCAGGGCCAGCAGTCCTTCGGCCAATTGACCACCGCGGAGAACCTGCAGGTGGTCGCCGACGGCCGCAAGAACGGCAGAAAGCTGATCGACGAACAGCTCGACCTGTTTCCCGCCCTCAAGGAACTGCTGACCCGGCGGGCCGGGCTGCTCTCCGGTGGGCAGCGCCAGCAGCTGGCCATCGCACGCGCCCTGATCACCAGCCCCAAGTGCCTGATCCTCGACGAGCCGACCGAGGGCATCCAGCCCTCGGTGGTAGCAGAGATCGAGGCCGCGATCACCGCGCTCACCGGCCGCGGCGATCTCGGAGTCCTGCTGGTCGAGCAGCACATCGGTTTCGCCCTGGAGTCCTCGGAGCAGTACTACATCCTGGAGGCGGGCCGGATCACCTCGTCGGGTGCCGGTGGTTCCGCCTCGGAGGCCGAGGTGCGCGCCGCGATGGCAATCTGACGGCACCCCCCTGTTCATCCGCCTCCGGTATCGACTAGTGGGTGAGCATCAACAGGCGCACCGTCCTGGTGACCGGCGCCGCATCGGCGATCGTCGGCACGGGGGTGGGCTTGAGCGCAGCGGCCCTGGCCGACTCCCACCCGGACGGACCCGACCTGTGGGTGCGGCCCGACCGCAGCGCCGCACCCCGGGTCGGCGGCTTACACGTGCAATTCGGGCGGGACGCGTCGACCGAGGTGGTGGTGTCCTGGCACACCGTCGAGGCCGTGGCCAATCCGCGCGTCCTGCTGGGCACACCCGGCACCGGATTCGGCACCACCGTGCCCGCGCAGACCCGCACCTATCGAGACGCCAAGTCGCGCAGCGAGGTACGGGTCAATCACGCCAGGCTCACCGGCCTGCTTCCCGACGCCGACTATGTGTATGCGGCGATGCACGACGGTGCGTCCCCGGAACTCGGGACGGTGCGCACCGCCCCGACGGGCCGGCATCCCCTGCGTTTCACCAGCTTCGGTGACCAGGGCACGCCCACACTGGGCCGCAGAACCGACACTGGGTACGTCAACGACAATCTCGGCTCCCCCGCCTCGGGCGACACCACCGCGGGCATCGAACAGGTGGCCCCGCTGTTCAACCTCGTCAACGGGGACCTCTGCTACGCCAACCTCGCCCAGGATCGGGTGCGCACCTGGTCGGATTGGTTCGAGACCAACAGCAGGTCGGCGCGCTACCGGCCGTGGATGCCGGCCGCGGGCAACCACGAGAACGAGCTGGGCAACGGCGCCGTCGGATACGGGGCCTACCAGACCTACTTCGAGGTGCCCGACTCCGGATCCGATGACGAGTTACGTGGACTCTGGTATTCGTTCACCGCGGGATCGGTGCGGGTGATCAGCCTGAACAACGACGATGTGTGCTTCCAGGACGGCGGCAACTCGTATGTCCGCGGGTATTCCGGTGGTGCGCAGCGGCGTTGGCTGGAAGGCGAACTCGCCGACGCCAGGAGCGACGCGCGCATCGACTGGGTGGTGGTGTGTATGCACCAGACGGCGATCTCGACCGCCGACCGCACCAACGGTGCCGACCTCGGAATCCGCCAGGAGTGGTTGCCGTTGTTCGACCGGTACGGGGTGGACCTCGTGGTCTGCGGGCACGAGCACCACTACGAGCGTTCGCACGCCCTGCGCGGGACCCTGGACACCGCCACCCGCATGCCCATTCCGGTCGACGCCGGCGACACCGTCATCGACACCACCAAGGGCACCGTGCACGTGGTCATCGGCGGCGGGGGCACATCGGTGCCCTCCAACGCGCTGTTCTTCCCCGAACCCCGGTGCCGGGTGCTCACCGGTGTCGGCGCTTTCGATCCTGCGCTGGGCCGCAAACCCCCGATCTACGTGCTGGAGGAGGCCCCGTGGTCGGCCTTCCGCGACCGCGAGAACCCTTATGGATTCACCGCTTTCGACGTGGCCCCGGGCCCGGTCGGCGGCAACACCACGATGAAGGCGACCTATTACGCGGTCAACGGGCCGTTCGGGGCGCTGACGGTGGTCGACCAGTTCACACTGAGCCGGCCGCGCGGTGGGTAGCGCTACAACTCCAGCATGATGGTCACCGGTCCGTCGTTCACCGACTCCACCGTCATGTCCGCGCCGAACACGCCGGTGCTCACCTCGGCGCCCAGCGCGCGTAACGCGGCGGCGAAGGCGTCGACCAGTGGCTCGGCGACCGGCCGGGGTGCGGCGGCGTTCCAGGACGGCCTGCGCCCTTTGACGGTGTTGGCGTACAGGGTGAACTGGCTGACCACCAGGATCGGGGCGGCGACGTCGGCCGCCGCCTGCTCCTCGTCGAGAATCCGCAAGCGCCAGAGCTTTTCGGCCATCTTCGTGGCGAGGGCGCCGTCGTCGGTGTGGGTTATGCCGACCAGCGCGAGCAGCCCATGGCGTTGGGGGTCGATGCGCCCCACGGTCACGCCGTCGACGACCACGCGGGCCGATGTCACCCGCTGAATCAGAACGCGCATGCCCCGACCTTAAGGTGTGGTGATGACCTCACCGATGCAGCCGCGCATCCTGGCCGAGCAGGGCGGGTTGGTGATCGCCGAGAACGGGCCGGAGATCCTGGTGTTCGACCGCGGTGGCGGGGCTGCCCAGATCACGACGTTCGTGCTGGGGGTGCTCACGCTGGTGTGTGGCGGTTTCGGTGTGGTCTCCCTCTTCGCGGCGGGCGTGCCCGTCGTGGTCAGCCTGGTGGTGCTGGCGCTGGGCCTGGCTTTCGGCGCGGGGCTGCTGCTCGGTGTCCGATCGATCTTGCGGCGCCGGCGGGCACCCCTGAGCGCCTTCACCGCGGTGGCGGTGTTCGATCGGGCACACCGGATCTACCGCGACGGTGCCGGCGCACCGGTGGCACCCCTGGACCAGGTGCGGTTCGAGCGCCGGATGCAGGCCACGTCCAGCTCGGCGATGCTGGTGGCACTCACCCCGGCAGGCACCCGAGTGCTCAAGCGCGGCAACCCCTTCGGCGGCAGTGTCGGCAGCATGGATCAGGTGCTGACTGCCGCCGTCTTCGCCCAGCCGCGGTAGCCGCTGCACGCGCGGCGGCCACGAGCGTGCGGAAAATGCCAGTGTTACCGGCGCGCCGGTGTACAGACGCGCACGCTCGCGCGGAAGGGTGGATCAGAGCCGGGACAGCACCTCGGCGACCACCTCACCGGCAGCGATGTCGGTCTGCTCACCGTTGGACAGGTCCTTGACGCCGATGGTGCCCGCCTCGATGTCGCGGTCGCCGACCACCAGGGCCACCCGCGCCCCGGACCGGTCGGCGCCCTTCATGGCGCCCTTGAGGCTGCGGTCGCCGTAGGCCAGGTCGACGCGCACCCCCGCGGTGCGCAGGGCCGCCGCGATCTTGGCCAGTTCGAGTTTGGCGTTCTCCCCCATCGGCACGCCGTAGACGTCGACACGGCCGGCGGCGCCGACGGTCTTGCCCTCCGCCTTCAGCGCCAGCAGCGTGCGGTCCACCCCGAGGCCGAACCCGATCCCGGACAGGTCCTGGCCGCCGAGCTGGCGCATCAGCCCGTCGTAGCGGCCACCGCCACCGATCCCGGACTGCGCGCCGAGGCCGTCGTGCACAAATTCGAACGTCGTCTTGGTGTAGTAGTCCAGCCCGCGCACCATCCGCGGGTTCACCACGTACGGCACGCCGAGAGCATCCAGATGCGCCAGCACCGTCTCGAAATGCGCCTTGGCGACACCGGACAGGTGATCGAGCATCAGCGGTGCGGCCGCCGTCATCTCCCGCACGGCGGGACGCTTGTCGTCGAGCACACGCAGCGGGTTGATCTCGGCCCGGCGCTTCGTCTCGTCGTCGAGGTCAAGGCCGAACAGGAAGTCCTGCAACAGTTCCCGATACTGCGGCCGGCAGGTGTCGTCACCCAGCGAGGTGATCTCGAGCCGGAACCCGTCGAGCCCGAGGGCGCGGAACCCGCCGTCGGCGATGGCGATCACCTCGGCATCCAGCGCGGGATCGTCGACGCCGATGGCCTCGACCCCGACCTGCTGCAGCTGGCGGTAGCGGCCGGCCTGCGGACGTTCGTACCGGAAGAACGGCCCGGCGTAGCAGAGTTTGACCGGCAACTGGCCGCGGTCCAGGCCGTGTTCGATGACCGCGCGCATGACGCCGGCGGTGCCCTCGGGCCGCAGCGTCACCGAGCGTTCCCCGCGGTCGGCGAAGGTGTACATCTCCTTGCTGACCACATCGGTGGATTCGCCGACGCCGCGGGCGAACAAGGCGGTGTCCTCGAAGATGGGCAGCTCGATATCGCAGTAACCGGCGCGGCGCGCGGTGTCGAGCAGGCCGTTGCGCACCGCGACGAACGCCGCGGAGTCGGGCGGGAAATAGTCCGGCACGCCCTTGGGTGCTTGAAATTCAGCCACGGCAATCGGTCACAACGTCAGTCCTTCGAGAAAGGGGTTGGTCCGGCGCTCGAGTCCGATCGTGGATTTCGCACCGTGTCCCGGTAGTACCACGGTGTCGTCGTCGAGCACCAATAGTTTGTTGACGATAGAGGTGAGCAGCCGGCGGCCGCTGCCGCCCAGCAGATCGCTGCGGCCGATCGCCCCCTTGAACAAGGTGTCGCCGGTGAAGGCCTGGTTGCCCACGCGGAACACCACCGACCCCGGCGTGTGCCCGGGCGTGTGGTCGACGGTGACGGGGATACCGCCCAGGTCGAGCAGTTCGCCGTCCCCGGTCAGCTCGACCACCTGCTTCGGCTCGGTGAAGAACGCCGAGACCGCCCGCTTCCCGAACCCGAGCAGCAGGGACTGGGCACGATTGGCCGCGTTCAGGTCCATGATCGGGTCGGTGAGCATCGCCCGATCGTCGGGATGGATGTAGACCGGGCAGCCGTAGGTGTCGGCCACCTTCTGCGCCGACCACATGTGATCGATGTGGCCGTGGGTCAACAGCACCGCCGCCGGGGTCAGCCGGTGCCGGTCCAGAATCCGCTGCAAGGGACCCGAAGCCCGCTGCCCCGGATCGATGACCACCGCGTCCGCTCCTTCATGGGGCGCGACGACGTAGCAATTGCACGCCAGCACGCCCGCCGGGAATCCAGTGATCAACACCGGGCCATTTTCCCATGCGGGGTTGCGCGMCCGCGGGTCGCGCCMCGCGCACTCAGTTACGCCTGGCACACTCGGTGCCGAGTATGACCCTGACGTAGGAGGACAGCGGCGGTGCCGACGAACAAACAGCGACGCGAAACGGCCCAGCGCAAGCTCGACCGGCAGCTGGAGCGCCGGGCCGCGCAGGCCAAACGCAACCGCATCTTGACCATCGTCGCCTCGGTGGTCGGCGTGGCCGCACTGATCGGTGCCGCGGTGTTCACCGTCATCTACACGAACAAGGACTCCGGGAGCGCGACGGCGTCCGCCTCGCCGAGCTCGAGCACCGGCGCTCCGCAGCCGGCCGCGGACGGCAAGCTGCCCGCCTTCGCCGCCCCCGCCGACCTGGGCGCGAACTGCCAGTACCCGGCGACCACCGATGCGGCCGCCAAGAAGGTGAACCCGCCGCGCACCGGCAAGGTGCCGACGGATCCGCCGCAGATCAGCACCAGCATGGCCACCAACCAGGGCAACATCGGCCTGCAGTTGGACAACGCGAAGGCCCCGTGCACGGTGAACAGCTTCGCGAGCCTGGCCCAGCAGGGGTACTTCAACGACACCCCGTGCCACCGGCTGACCACCGGCGGGCTGGCCGTCCTGCAGTGCGGTGACCCGACCGGTCAGGGCACCGGAGGCCCCGGCTACCAGTTCGCCAACGAGTACCCGACCAACCAGTACCAGCCGGACAACCCGGCGCTGCAGCAGCCGGTGCTCTACCCGCGCGGCACGCTCGCGATGGCCAACGCCGGACCGGGCACCAACGGCAGCCAGTTCTTCCTCGTCTACCAGGATTCGCAGCTGCCGCCGAACTACACCGTGTTCGGGACCATCGATCAAACCGGCCTGGAGACGCTGGACAAGATCGCCAAGGCAGGCATCGCGGGCGGCGGCGCGGACGGCAAGCCCGCGCAAGACGTCACGGTGAAGACCATCGCGCTCGACTGAGCCGATGACGGTCCCCCCGCCGTACGGTGGCTATCCCCCGCCGCCGTACGGCTATCCGCCGCCACCTGGCTACGCGCCACCGCCGCGGCCGACCAACTCGCTCGCGGTCGCCTCCCTGATCTGTGCGTTCCTGCTGGCACCGCTGGGCGTCGTATTCGGCCACATCTCGCTGTCGCAGATCAAGCGCACCGGCGAGGAGGGCCGTGGCATGGCGATCGCCGGCCTGGTGATCGGGTACCTGTTCACGGTGCTCGGCGCGCTGGTGCTGGTGTTCACCATCGTGGTGACGCGGCTGGTGCTCGACGATTTCCGCGACGGCCTGGATCGGTACGACTGGGATCCGACCATCACTGCCGCCCCGGCGGCCGGTGAACCGTTGCCGCCGTTCAAGCCGCCGGTCAATCTGGGGGCCAACTGCCAGTACCCGGCCACCACGGAACGGGCGGTCCGTCCGGTCCGGCCGCCGCGCGTGGGCAAGGTGCCGACCACCCCGCCGACGGTCGACGCCGTCATCACCACCGACCGTGGCGTGATCCCGGTGGAGCTCGACAACGCCAAGGCACCGTGCACGGTCAACAATTTCGCCAGCCTCGCCGCGCAGGGCTACTTCGACGGGACGCCGTGTCACCGGCTCACCACCGGCGCCGACCTCCATGTGCTGCAATGCGGCGACCCGTCGGGCACCGGGAAAGGTGGCCCGGGCTACCAGTTCCCCAACGAGTATCCGACCAATCAGTACCGGCTGACCGATCCGGCCGCCAAGACCCCGGTGATCTATCCGCGCGGCACCCTGGCGATGGCCAACGCGGGGCCCGGAACCAACGGCAGCCAGTTCTTCCTCGTGTACGGGGACTCCGAATTACCGCCCACGTACACCGCATTCGGCACCATCGCGGAACCGGGTGTGACGGTGCTGGAACGGATCGCCGCACGCGGTGTCACCGGCGGCGCCGACGACGGGAAGCCCGCCGACCCGGTGAACATCACGTCGGTTCAGGTGCAGTAAGGCGGAAAAGTGTTGCGCGGCAACACCTTTATTGATTGCGCTTGGACTGGATGTAGAACTCGACGTCGTCGCCGTCGACCTTGGTGATCTTCATGTGCGCGGTGTAGTCACCGTCTGGCCCGGTGAAGTGGCAGTCGAACTCGGTGCCGACGTCGGCCTTCACCCCGGACGGGCATTTCACGTCCGTCGGCTTGAATCCGGTCTTGGACACCACCTTGACCACCTGATCGGCGGCGCCCTCGGGCTTGATCGTGGAGCCGCAGCCGGACAGCAGGACGGCCAGCGAGGCGAAAAGTACCGCTAGGGCTACGCGCATCGTCGCAGTATTGCAGAGCTGTGAGTCCGCTCACCCGCCACCCTGAGATGATTCACGGCAGTGCGGTTGTTGCACAGACGACGTGTGTGCACACCCATTTCCCCAGGAGGCATCGTGACGGCTGAGGCGGCCACCCCGGTCGATGTGCTGGAAGTACAGCGGGGGGCCTACACGCTGCTGCTGGTGCTCAGCGGTGTCGCGCTCGGCGTGTCCGGTGTGCCCGCCCCGCTCTACGGCATGTACGAAGAGGTCTGGCACCTCACCCCGCTGGCCACCACGATCATCTTCGCCGTCTACGCGCTGGCGGCGCTGGGTGCCGTGCTGGTGTCGGGGCGCATCTCCGATGCCATCGGCCGCAAACCGGTCCTGCTGGGCGCGCTGGTGGCGTTGATCGTCGGGCTCGGCGTCTTCCTCATCGCCGACAGCATGGCGCTGCTGCTGCTCGCGCGCGTCATCCACGGTGCCGCCGTGGGCTCCATCGTGGTCGCCGGCGCCGCCGCTCTGCTCGATCTGCGTCCACACCACCGGGTGCGGTCCGGCCAGCTGTCCGGCGTCGCCTTCAACATCGGCATGACGGTGGCCATCGTCGGCTCGTCACTCCTGGCGCAGTACGCACCCCATCCGATGCGCACGCCGTACGCGGTGGTGGCGGCCATCGTCGCCGTCGTCGGCATCGGGGTCATCGCGCTGCGCGAACCGCATCTGGGCCGTACCCGCGGGCCCATCCGGATCGCCCGGCCGTCGGTGCCCGCGCACATCCGCAGTGACTTCTGGTTCGCCGCGCTGGGGGCGGCCGCGTCCTGGTCGGTGCTCGGCGTGCTGCTCTCGCTGTACCCGTCGCTGGCCGCCCAGCAGACCCATGTGCACAACGTCGTGTTCGGTGGCGTCGTCGTGGGCACCACGGCGTTCGCCGCGGCCCTGGCCCAGCTGTGGTCGGCCCGGGTCCCGGCACACAAGGCCGCGATCTACGGCGATATCGGGATGGCGGTCGCGCTGATCATCACCATCCCGGTGCTCGCCACCGGAAATCAGTGGCTGGTCTTCGCCGCGGCCGCGCTACTCGGCGCGACCTTCGGGCTCGGGTTCGGCGGTTCCCTCCGGCACCTGTCCGAGGTGGTGCCCGCCGACCGCCGCGGCGAGACGATGTCGGCGTTCTATCTGCTGGCCTACACCGCGATGGCGGTGCCCACCATCATCGCCGGGTGGGCGGCCACCCGATGGGAACTGCACACCGTGTTCCCGTGGTTCGCCGCGGCCGTCGCGCTCGCCTGCCTCGGCGCCGCGGGCGTCGGGGCGCTGACCGGTCGTCGGGCCGTTATCGACGCCTAGAGGAATTCGCACCTCGGGATTTTGCCAATGACGTGCGCATATGGCCAGGCAGTCAGGCCGTCAATGATGTACGTTCCGAATGTCACGGGGATGCGACTCTCCGGAGTCATGGGGGGCCAGGACGACGATCCAGTCGGCGAGTGAAGCGAGCGTGGGCCCGATGGCGACGAGCCAGACCGACAGAGTCGACCGAATACGGCGCACGGTTTCGGTGGTCTTCGCTGATGTGACTGCCTCGACGTCGCTCGCTGAGCAACTGGACCCTGAGTCGTTTCATGACATCCTCGATCGGTACTGCTCAGCATGCGCCGCAGCCATCGAACGTCACGGTGGCCGAGTGGATAAGTACATTGGCGATGCCGTGGTCGGGGTATTCGGCCTGCCGGTTGTGCACGAGGACGATGCGCTTCGCTCCGTGCGGGCAGCCCTCGAAATACGCAGTGCAGTAGCGGCTCTCGCTGAACTGCTGATGCGCGAGCGCGGAATCGAGCTGGGTGTCGCCATCGGCGTCAATACCGGTGAAGTGTTCGCGGCGACGGGGGCGCGGCACGAACTTTTCGCCGCGGGTGACACTTTCTACGTCGCCGCACGTCTGCAGCAAACAGCCAACGGCGACGAAATTCTCATCGGTGAGCAGACATACGGATTCGTCGAGCACGCCGTGCGCGCGGTCTCCCTCGGCCACATCTCCGTAAAGGGACGACAGGCGCTGGTGAATGCATGGCGGGTCATCGAGTCCCGGCCTCCAGACGATGCCGCATTGCCGCCGTCGACACCTTTCGTCGGCCGCAGTAGCGAATTGGATGAATTGCGTGGACTACTCGCAACGGTTCGCGCGTCGGGGGCATGCCAGATCTGCACGATCAGCGGGCCGCCCGGAATCGGCAAGTCGCGGCTGATGGGCGAATTGCGCGCGGCCATGGGCTCCGACACAAAAGTCGTGCTGGGCCGGTGCGTTCCCTACGGTCAAGGTGTCACCTACCGACCGCTCGCCGACATCGTCCGCGGCCTCGGGGACGGAGACCCGCGCTCGACGCTGCTTGAACTCCTTTCCGGTGATAAGCGGGCCGACCTGGTTGCCACCCGAGTACTGGGGGCGATTGGGCAGGCCGAGGGCGCGGCGTCGACAGAAGAGACAGCGTGGGCTGTTCGGCGCCTCTTCGAGGCGCTTGCCCGCGAACGCCCACTCATCGCCATGTTCGAGGATTTGCACTGGGCCGAGCCAACCCTGCTCGACCTGCTCGAGTCCGTGGCAGCGTCTTCCAGCGGTGCGCCGATCCTGCTCCTCTGTTCGGCGCGTCCCGAATTGGTTGAGGTCCGACCACAATGGGCGTCACAGCCTGCACTTCGGCTCATCGACCTCACGCCCTTGCCCGCGGCCGCCGCAACCGAGCTCGCGGCGGTCCTCGGCGCCGAGCGGCTCCTACGGCCTTCGCTGGCAAAGATTGTCGAACGCGCGGAGGGCAACCCCCTCTTCCTCGAACAGCTCATCGCCGTACAACAAGATCAGGGCGACGTCACCTCGCTTCCACCCAGCATTCGGGCAGTACTCGCGGCCCGCATCGATGCTCTTGAACCGAGCGAACGCCTACTGCTGGAGCGTGCATCGGTCGAGGGCCGCAGTTTCCACCGCGCGGCCGTCGTCGAGCTGCTGCCCGAGCAGGAGCGCAGCGACGCGACCGCCACCCTCAGTTCACTCGTGCACCGTCAACTGATTCGGCCGGACGCCGCAGCACTGCCGGGCGACAACACGTTTCGGTTCGCCCACGCACTCGTGCGTGAGGCCGCCTACGAGGGATTGCCGAAACAACTGCGGGCTGAATTCCATCAGCAGGTGGGCAACTGGCTTGCCGTGCAGGGTGGCGAGTCCGACGAGGTTGTGGGCTTCCATCTGGAGCAGGCGCACCGCCATTGGAACGAACTCGGAGCGTCCGGCGCACGTGCACAAGCCATCGGTCGAGACGCGTCGACGCGGCTCGAATCAGCTGCCCGCGGCGCCCTCCGCCGCGGCGACTTCCCAGCCGCGAGTGCGCTACTCGAACGGGCGGCCACCTTGCTCCCGCCAGATGATCCGGCCCGTGTCGCACTGCTGACGCGCCTGGGTGCAGCGCTCTTCGAAGCCGGAAAGCTCGCAGAAGCCGAACGCGTTCTCAACGGTGCGACCGAGGCCGCACGCGCGCTTGACCGGCAGCGCCTGGAGGCAAACGCCCAGGTGGAGCTTCAGTTTGTGCGCTTGCACCGCGAGCCGAGCAGCGAGGCCGTGGTGGACGCACGGCATGCCGCGAACAACGCACTGCACGTAGTCGACGGCCACGCTGACGACTTTGGTCAGTCGCGGGCCTGGAGTCTACGAGCCGCGATCGACTGGCTCCAGGGGCATGCGGCAAGAGCCGATGACGCGTGGGACCGGGCAGCAGTTCTTGCCGGCCGAGCCGACGAACAGTGGGAGTTGTTTTCGATTCTAGGTTGGCGCGCCTTCGCGGCCCTCTACGGACCTATCCCTGTCGGAGACGCAATCGCGCTATGCGCGGCTATCCGCGAAGAGGTCCGGTCCAGCGCAGTCGCAGTCGCCTTCACGCTGCGTCCGCTTGCGGCGTTGCACGCAATGCTCGCAGACTTCGACACGGCCCGTTCACTCATTCGAGAGGGTAACCAGATCCTGGAGGACATCGGAGGTATGGGACTGCTCTCGGCGCCTGCACATGACGAGGCCACTGTTGAGATGCTCGCCGGACGTCCCGATATCGCCGAGGAGCGGCTACGCGTCGGTTACCGGACGCTTGAGGAAATGGGCGAGAGTGCACTGCTCTCAACCTCCGCGGCTATGCTCGCGCAGGCCATCTACGTACAGGGCCGCATCGACGAGGCCGAGCAGTTTTGCTCTGTCAGCGAGAGAACCGGTGCAGCCGACGATCTGTCGACGCAGGTTCTCTGGCGAAGCGTCCGAGGCAAAATTCTCTCGCGCCAAGGACACAACCATGACGGCCAAACACTCGCGCGCGAAGCCGTGCGACTCGTCGAGCAAACGGATCTCCTGTGCGACCACGGCGACGCGCTGCTCGACCTGGCCGAGGTATTGCGACTCGACCCCCGACCGACCGCGTCATCCGAACGTACTCTTGTGCTCAATGCCGTTGCCCTGTACGAAAAGAAAGGCAACCTCGTCGCCGCTGCCCGTGGGCGCGCACTGCTCATCTAGCTCGCCGAGACCTGAGAGACACCACCAAAAGGGGTTTGGCCAATGGTAAAAAGATTCGGATCTGCGAACCTTCGATCAGACGGCACTGTCGAGGTGAAAGGCCCGTTCAGCCTGGATCCGGCTGATCCGCAAAAACCCGCCCAAGTGGCGTTCTATCTCGTTCAGACAGGCCAAGACTACGCAGGCAACGAGATCAAAACGGTCGTCGAAGGAATCGGCACCTGGTCCATTGGCGACGCTGAATGGATCGGAACTTGTGATCGAGGTGCGTTGACCACAGGAAAAGCATACGGATACGGCATGGCAATCCTCGTCCAAAATGAACCTCCCGGATTCGCAACGTGGACGTGGACCTCGTCGATAGATGTAAAAGACTCTGCCGACTGAGCCAAGGCGTTGCCTGGCAACGTCATTCGCAGAGAATCACAATGGGGGCAGCTGCAACACCTGACCGGCGACAAGGACATCGGGGTTGGTCAGGACATCACCGTTGAGCGCGAAGATCTCGGCCCATCTGGTCATGTCGCCCAGTCGTTCGAGCGCGAGAGCGGAGAGCGTATCGCCGGGTGTAACGATCATGAATCTCAGCTGCTGCGCGGGCGGTGGGCCGGTGGGCAGAATCAGTTGCATGCCAGGGAAGATCACATCAAAGCGGCGGACGACGGCGCGATTTGCGGCGAAGATCTCCGGCCACCGCGACCCGTCGCCGAGTTCGGTCTCAGCAATTGCGGACAACGTCTCTCCGTCGGCGACAGTGTGGACGCGGATCTCGATTCCACCGGGGAGCACACCGGCGAACCGGAGCAGGTCGGCGAGTTCGAAGCGGTCCTGCGCCAACGAGGGTAGCGACGGCCGCCAACCGGGAGTGCGCAGCACCGAATCCTCGCTCCTGCGTACCAACCCGATCAATACCTCTGCAATGATCGTGCTGCCGACCGGCCCCAGGCACTCGCCACCGTAATGGGCGGCCTCGGCCAGAATGTAGAACCATAACGGGGTGCGGCCGATGAGCCCGGTCGAATCCAGCACGGCCGCTTGCTCGGGGCCGACGGCGCTCCTCAGTTCCGACTCGGTCAGGGTGTGGATACCGAGAAGCGACGCGACGGCCTGACCAGTCGGCATCCGTAACATGTATCCGCGCAGCAGATTCCGTGCGGCCAGGCGCGCAGCGAGGCCGGGCAGGGGATCCCCCCTGCTGTCTTGCAAGTTGAACAGCGCCAGAAAGGTTTCGCCGTTCATCGCCGAGAGTCGCGTGTCAAGTTTTCGCGCGCGACCGCCAGGGCCGACGGCATCGCCGATGATGTTCTCCCACTCGATAATCCAGTTCTCGGGGAGCGACGGCGCGTTCTCCATCTCGCCACTCAACGCGGTGAAAGTGAAAAGCCGCTCCAGGGAGGCAGATCCGCCCGGTGCGTTGCCCGCCGCGTCGAAATTGAGGTTGAAGTCATAGCTCGCCCGCACCATCGAGTGCCCGTACCGATACGCGGCGACGCTGAACTCGAGGGGCAAGAAGAATGGCTCGGCCATGACGTTGAACCACCGGTTGCCATTGGCGAGGATGTCGTCGACGATCGTGGGGTCGGCGACGCGTCGCAGATGGTCGTGGATGACAATGTGCTGGTAGTGCTGCCGCAGAGTCCGGCGAGCCTGGTCAAAGGAAAGCCCCGCATCCACCAATCCGTTGTGCGCCTTGAGGAAGGCCACCGCGAGCTGCGCGAGGATGGTGTTCTCGTCGTTGCGCGGGTCCCCAGTCAGGGCAGCACGGTCGGTGGTGGGATCCGCTGGATTGGGCGGCTGACGCGGCAAGTCATTCTCCGCCGCTTTGCCCGGCGGACGGTCGGAACCGGGCCTGTCGCCGGCGTCGGTCACCTCGCCGATCATGAGCTTTTCCGCGTCGCGGGGGTCGCGGGGTACCGGCGGCTGCCCGGCCTGGCCCCCGTACACGCTGTCAAGGTCCAAGGTGGCCGTACGGGTGTTGCGAAGGGTAGCTCGGACCGTCTCCAACGACAGCGGCAGAAGATCGTCGGAGAGCAGGTCGCCAGGACCGACTCCGAGGCGCCCGGATCGTTCTTCGAACGTGATGTCGTGATCCACGAACTGACCGAAATAGGTGTATGCGGCTGGGGTACTCGAGTTGCCTTCATCGCCGACGTCATCGGCCATCGTTGCAGCCAGCTGCCTGAGCTTCTCCGGCGTCCGATCGTCGGGCAGTAAGGAATCCGGGCCGGTTTGGAGCGTCGGGAAGAGGTAGTCGAAACTGTGCGTGCTCGTTGCCGCGACGGCAACGAACCCATCTGCAGCGATGGCCATACCGTGTGGAATTCGAGGCATCATCTGCTCCCGGTTAGGTTGATCTCGAGCTCTTCGCGTGAGTGTTTCTTGTGGATGGTGATGGCTTAGCACGGTCTGCTACTTCCATGCTCGGCATGCGCACGAAATCACCCCTACTTGAGCGCGAACGCGGAATAGTCCTGCCCGAAAAGGAAATGATGGTACGCCTTCTCGAAGTCCATCCGCTCCGAGGTGAAGGTAGCCGCACGCTCATTGCCGAATGGCGCCCATACCGCCTGATCCATGTATGCCGCGTCCAACGCGGCGTACTGGGCGGTGACCCCCGCGTCATCCAGTTGCTTCTGCAGTAGTTGGTCCATCTCGGCGTCGTTGGCCGGGATGTTCACGCGAGCAAAATTGTTGCTGTTGGCGGGGAGGATGTTCTCCCCGTTCAGCAAGGTGCGGAAGAAGTCGTCGGGATGCGGGAAATCCTGAAACCAACTGGCCATCCCGGTGTCCACGTCCGGTGTCGACTCATTGCCGATGGTGGACCAATAGACGTCACCGGCGATCACGTTGAGCTTCGCCGCGAAGCCGAGTTTGGTGAGCAGGTCGTGGTAGTACTGGGCGATGGCTTTATGAGTGGGCTCGTCGTCCGTCCACACGGTGATGTTGCGGTCGGCCGGATTGGCTTCGGCAATAAGCCCTTTGGCCTTATTCATGTCCGGACCCGGATACAGCTGATAGGCCGCATATCCGGGCATACCGGGGGGCAGGATCTGCTGCGTCGGATGCATGCGACCGCCGAAGATACGGTTCACGGCCTCGGGGTCGACGGCGTAGTTGACGGCCCGCCGGATGCGCACATCGTTGAACGGCGGCTTCTGCGTGTTCATGAAGAAGTAATAGGTGTTGATCGAATCCTCAAGCCGGAACCGATCGCCGTACCGCGATGTGACCTCCGCCAACCGGTCACCGGGCGGCGGTTGGATCATGAAGTCCGTCTTGTTCTGCTCGATGTCGGTGACCTGCGCACTTTCATTCTTGTTCTCGACAACGGTGATCGAGTCAACTCTGGCGTCAGCAACCTCCTCGGCGCCGGCCTCCTTCACCGTGTGGAAGTTCGGGTTGCGCTGCAACGTCAGAGTTCTCGGAGCATCGACCTTGGTGACCATGAACGGACCGCTCGACGGGGGCGGGGTGTTCGTCGCGTCCGCATCCAGCGCTGTGTTCGCCGGGATAGGTGCAGCGAACATCAGTCCCAGCACGTTGTTGAACGTGCCGGTGGGAGCGGTCAGTTGAATGGTGATGTCGCCGGTGTCGTCGTTGGTGGTGATACCGGTGATCCGGTGGGCTCTGCCTTCGGCGTAATCGCTGGCCCCCGCAATGGTTTCGTAGAGCACCGAACCGCCCGAATTGGTCTTGAACAGGCGCTGGATCGCGTATGTGAAATCGGACGCCTTGATGGGCGTCCCGTCCGAGTACTTCATATTCGACCGAAGTTTGAGCTTGTATGTCTTTCCATCGGGCGAGATGTCCGGCATGCGCTCCGCGAGGCCAGGCACGACGTGGGTGCCCGACTCACCGCGTTCGTGCTTGTAGGTCAGCAGAGGCGTGTACACGTTCCAGAGGACCTCCCATCCCTCAACCGTGTACGACAGCTGCGGATCCACATAGTCCGGAAACGACGTCGTGCTCACGGTGATGTCGCCGCCACCTGTTGGACGCGCGTCGGAGCTGCCTTTCTCGGTACCGCAGGCAGCAATCCCAAAGATGGTCAGCGCAAAGATGTTTGCGATCGAAAACGTACGCAATGCGTTCATGACGCTCCCGAGATGTTCGCGACTCGGCCCGACCCGATTCATGTGTAGAACACTCTGCACCATCAAGCGTCAACATGCCGCTGAAACTGACTGCGGTCACCTCACGCCGCAGACGTCACCCGGTAGACGTCGTAGACGCCTTCGACATTGCGCACCACGTTCAGCACGTGGCCCAGGTGTTTGGGATCGCCCATCTCGAAGGTGAACCGGCTGATCGCCACCCGGTCGTTGGACGTCGTCACCGACGCGGACAGGATGTTCACCTTCTCGTCGGCCAGCACCCGCGTCACATCAGAGAGCAGCCGGTGCCGGTCCAGGGCTTCGACCTGGATGGCCACCAGGAAGACCGACGACGGCGACGGCGCCCAGTGCACCTCGATGATGCGTTCGGACTGCTCCTGCAGCGAGGTGGCGTTGGTGCAGTCGGTGCGGTGCACGCTGACCCCGCCGCCGCGGGTGACGAAGCCCAGGATGTTGTCCCCCGGCACCGGGGTGCAGCACTTGGCCAGCTTGGTCAGCACGCCGACCGCACCCGGCACCGAGACGCCGACGTCGTCGCTGGTGCGCTGCCGCACCGACATGGTGGTCGGGGTGGACCGCTCGGCGATCTCGTCCTCGGCCTCGTCGTCCCCGCCGAGCTGGGCCACCAGGCGCTGCACCACGTGCCGCGCCGAGATGTGTCCTTCGCCGACCGCGGTGTAGAGCGCCGAGACGTCCGCATAGTGCAACTCACGGGCCAGCGCCGACATCGACTCGGCATTGAGCAAGCGCTGCAACGGAAGTCCGCCGCGGCGCACCTCGCGGGCAATCGCGTCCTTGCCGGCCTCCAGCGCCTCCTCGCGGCGCTCCTTGGCGAACCACTGCCGAATCTTGGCCTTGGCCCGTGGCGACACCACGAACGTCTGCCAGTCCCGGGACGGTCCCGCCGTCGTCGCCTTGGAGGTGAAAACCTCGACCTGGTCGCCGTTTTCGAGTTTGCGCTCCAGGGCCACCAGCCGGCCGTTGACGCGCGCGCCGATGCAACGGTGCCCCACCTCGGTGTGCACCGCGTAGGCGAAGTCGACCGGTGTCGACCCGGTCGGCAGCGTGACCACGTCACCCTTCGGGGTGAACACGAAGATTTCCTGCACCGCCAGGTCGTAGCGCAGCGACTCCAGGAACTCCCCGGGGTCGGCGGCTTCCCGCTGCCAGTCCAGAAGCTGACGCATCCAGGCCATCTCGTCGATCTCGGCGGTGGCAAGACCGGCCGGTAAACCGTTGCGGCCCTTGGCTTCTTTGTACCGCCAGTGCGCGGCGATGCCGAACTCGGCGGTGTCGTGCATCTCGTTGGTGCGGATCTGCACCTCCAGCGGCTTGCCTTCGGGCCCGACCACCGTGGTGTGCAGGGACTGGTAGACGCCGTAGCGCGGCTGGGCGATGTAGTCCTTGAAGCGGCCGGCCATCGGCTGCCACAGCGAGTGCACCACGCCGACTGCGGCGTAACAGTCGCGCATGTCGTCGCACAGGATGCGCACACCCACCAGGTCGTGGATGTCGTCGAAATCGCGGCCCTTGACGATCATCTTCTGATAGATCGACCAGTAGTGCTTGGGCCGGCCCTCGACCTTGGCGCTGATCTTCATCGCCGACAGCGCGGTACCGATCTCGGCGCGCACCTTGGCCAGATAGGTGTCCCGCGACGGCGCCCGGTCGGCCACCAACCGCACGATCTCCTCATAGCGCTTGGGGTGCAGGATGGCGAAGGACAGATCTTCGAGCTCCCACTTGACCGTCGCCATACCCAGTCGATGAGCAAGGGGTGCAATGACTTCCAGCGTCTCACGGGCCTTGCGGGCCTGCTTCTCCGGCGGCAGGAAGCGCATCGTGCGCATGTTGTGCAGCCGGTCGGCGACCTTGATCACCAGCACCCGGGGATCCCGGGCCATCGCGATGATCATCTTGCGGATGGTCTCGCCCTCGGCGGCGGTGCCCAGTGCGACCTTGTCCAGCTTGGTCACCCCGTCGACCAGATGGCCGACCTCGCTGCCGAAGTCGGTGGTCAGCGCTTCCAGCGAGTAACCGGTGTCCTCGACGGTGTCGTGCAGCAGCGCGGCCACCAGCGTGGTGGTGTCCATACCGAGCTCGGCCAGGATGTTGGCGACGGCCAGCGGATGGGTGATGTACGGATCGCCGGACCGGCGCAACTGGTCGGCGTGCCGCAACTCGGCCACATCGTAGGCCCGCTGCAGAACCGCCAGATCGGCCTTCGGATGGAATTCGCGGTGTACCGCGACCAACGGCTCCAGCACGGGGTTGACCAGGCTGCGCTGCGCCGTCATGCGGCGGGCCAGCCGGGCGCGGACCCGGCGCGAGGCGCTGATCTTCGAGGTGTCCAGTGCCGCGGTGTCACCCGGTTGCGGCGCAGACTGGACGACCTGGCCGGTTGTGGGTTCGTCGGGCACGATCACCTCCTCGAGTTAGAGGATATCCCCCACTCCGTTCACACCGTGGTCAGGCTGGTGACCCTCAACGGTTGCACGGCGGCACGGCCGTCCAGACCTGTCAGTTCCAGCACGACGCCCGCACCGATCACATGGGCGCCGCTGCGCTCCAGCAGACGCGCGGCGGCGGCCAGCGTGCCACCGGTGGCCAGCACGTCGTCGATGACGAGCACCCGGCGCCCCGTCATCTCGATGCCGTCGGCGGGGATCTCCAGCGTCGCCGACCCGTATTCCAGCTCATAGTGCTCGGCGTGCACCGGCGGCGGCAGTTTGCCGCCCTTGCGCACCGCCAGCACACCGGTACCGAGTTTCAGTGCGACGGCCGCCCCGAGCAGGAAGCCCCGAGCGTCGATCCCGGCGATCAGGTCGGCGCCGTCGGCCACCTCGGCCAGCGCATCGGTGACGATCGCCAGACCGCGCGCGTCGGCCAGCACCGGCGTGAGGTCCTTGAACTGCACCCCGGGTTGCGGGAAGTCGGCCACGTTGCGGGTCAGTTCGGCGATCACCGCTGCAGCGTCAGACATGCATCAACCTGCTCACCCTTCCAAGACCCAGCGGTCCATGTTCCATCCCGCACCCCATCGGGTCGGATTGGCCTGCACCGCCGTCACTCGTTTGGACGTCAGCAGCGTGCGCTGCTGACGGTACAGCGGCAGGGTCGGAATATCGCCCCACAAGATGGGCCCCGCCTCCCCCAGCAGCCTGCTCAGCTCCTTGGGGTCCGCCGTCACCGCCAGCGCATCGATGATGCCGTCGATGCGCTCGTTGGCGTAACCGGACAGGTTGTTGCCGTTGCCGAAGCGCAGGTCGTAGGCGTCCAGCGCCGACGATCCGGTGGAGCCGCTGCCGACCGCGCCACCCGTGCTGCCGATAAGGACGTCGATGTTGTTGTCCCGCAAGCTCTGCGGGCCGACCGCATCGCCGGACTCGTCGGTCACGGTGATACCGGCCGCCGCGCAGGACTGCGCGATCGCCCCGACCGTCGCGGCGATCCTGGCGTTGGGGGTCTGGTAGCCGATCCGCACCGACAACGGCTGATTGTTCAGCGCGGCGCGGGCGGCGTCCGCATTGGCGACACTGAACTGCCCTGCCTCACCGGCACTTTCGGCGGCTGACAGCGCGTCGTCGGCGGTCGGGCTGAGCCGGGCGTTGGCGATCGGGACCTCGGCGTTGCCTGCGATGGTGTCCCGCGGCGTGCACAGCGCCAGGGCGCGCCGGGCGGGCGGCGCCGCCAGCGGCCCCTGCGCGGAGAAGATCAGCTGCTCGATCCCGGCGGACGGCGTATCGGTGCGGGTGTACCCGGCGGGCAGATTCAGCGTGCCCGACGATCCGCTGGAGATGTCGACCACGTCGAACGATCCGCGGTTCACCCGGTCCTGGATGTCGGCTCCCCTGGGCCACACCGTCACCCGCTGCGCGACGGGCTTGGCGCCCCACCACTTGTCGTTCGCGGTGAGCGCCACGGCGCCGTCCTTGGTCACCGACTCGATCTTGTACGGCCCCGACGACGGGAACTTCTTCACGTCGATGTCGGGCCCGAGGTTCCACAGGGTGTTCCAGGTTGTCGCGATGCGGTCGATGGCCGGGGCGTCACCGGTCTGCAGCGCCGTGGTCACCGCGCCGTCGCCGAGCCCGAGCTCATCGGCGATCACGTGCGAGGGCATCAGGGATGTCGCCCCGAACAGCTGCCCGTAGTCGACGACGCCGCGATCTTGGGCGAACGTGACCCTGGCCTTCTTCGCACCCGGCGCGCAGTCCACCGTGGCGACATCGCGGTAGCCGGCGGTGCTGGCCGCGTCGAAACCGGGATTCCGCCCGGACTGCGCGGCCCAGGCCAGCACCATGTCGTCGCAGGTGATCGGCTTGCCGTCGGAGTACACGGCATTGGCGTTGATCTCGTAGTCCAGCACCAGCGGGGCCCGGCTGACCACCGCGACGCTGCCGTAGTCACGGTCGCCGATGATCTGACCGTCGGGCCCGCGGTAGGTGAAGCCCGTCTGCACGCGCGCGAACGCCTGGGGCCCACCCGATGCGGCGCCCGCGACGGTATTGGTGTTGTAGCTGATCAGCCGTCCGTCGACGGCATAGTCGATGACGTGGTCAGCACCGGCCGAACAGGCCGACACCACCATTGCCAGCGCGGCAACCGCCGCACCGGTCCGTGCGATCGCCCGCCCGCGCACTAGCGACGCCGCTTGCCCGACGGTCGGTTCGGCCGGGCCGGGCGCGCACCGGGAGCGGGCTTGTCCGGGGCGGGGGTACTGACGGTGTTTTCGACGGCTTCGACGGAGTCCTCGATCTCCGTTCCCGCGCCCACCTCGGTGACCGCGCCCGCCTTGGCGGCCGTGGTGCGCCGGCGTAGTACCCGCTTGGTGTGCGTGCGCACCAGGTCGGTGCGCTCGCGCATCGTCACCAACAGCGGGGTGGCGAAGTAGATCGACGAATAGGTACCGACGATGATGCCGACCAGCTGCACCAGCGCCAGGTCCTTGAGGGTGCCCACGCCGAGCAGCCAGACCGCCACCACGATGAGCGCCAGGATCGGCAACAGCGAGATGAGGCTGGTGTTGATCGACCGCATGAACGTCTGGTTCACCGCGAGGTTGGCCTGTTCGGCGAAGGTGCGCCGGGTGGTGTGCTCGAACCCGTGGGTGTTCTCCTCGACCTTGTCGAACACGATGACGGTGTCATAGATCGAGAAACCGAGAATCGTGAGCAGACCGATGACGGTGGCGGGAGTGACCTCGAAGCCGACCAGGGCGTACACCCCGGCAGTCACGATGATGTCGAAGAACATGGCCGCCAGCGCCGCGATGGCCATATATCGCTCGTAGCGCACGGTGATGTAGATCGAGACGATCACCAGGAACACCACCAGCGCGATGAGCGCCTTCTTGGTGATCTGGCCACCCCAGGTCGACGACACGGCCGAGTCACTGATGGCCTGCTTGCTGGCCTTGCCGTCGGAGCCCTTGGGCTCGAACGCGTCGAACAACGCGACGCGCAGCTTCTCGGTGTCGGCGTTGCTCAGCGTCTCGGTGCGGATCTGCGCGGTGGCCGCCGCGCCGTTGCCGACGATGACCACCGTTTCCGGGGCCTTGCCGAGGGTCTGGCTGAACACCGTCTCGACCTGTTCGGCGGTGGCCTGCGCCTTGACCCCGTCGACGGGCATGGACACCTTCGTGCCGCCCTCGAAGTCGATGCCGAAGGTGAAGCCGCGGATCAGCATCGCGCCGAGAGCCACCGCGACGATGACGCCGCTGATGATGAACCACATCTTGCGCTTGCCGATGACCTCGAAGGCACCGGTACCGGTGTAGAGCCGGACGAAGAAACTGTGGTGCGGCAGGGTGGACGACTCGGTCGCGTCGAGTGCAGGTGCCTCGACGGCGCCGGAATCCTCGATGTCGGTCGTGTCAGTGCTGTGTTTGGCGGACATCAAGTCATCCCCGTCCCGTGGTGTGCGCGGCACGCCGCTCACGAGCGATCTGCTGCACCGCGCCGAGGCCGTTGAATGCCGGCTTGGACAGCGTCGCCGATTTGGTCGTCAGGTACACCAGCGGCCACGTGACCAGGAAGACCACCAGGACGTCCAGGATGGTCGTCAGGCCCAGGGTGAAGGCGAAACCCTTCACCTGGCCGACCGCCAGCACGTAGAGCACGGCCGCGGCCAGGAACGTCACCGCGTTACCCGACAGGATGGTCTTGCGGGCACGCGCCCAACCGCGCGGGACGGCCGACCGGTAGGAGCGGCCTTCGCGGATCTCGTCCTTGATACGTTCGAAGAACACCACGAACGAGTCGGCGGTGGTACCGATACCGATGATCAGACCGGCGATACCGGCCAGGTCCAGGGTGTAGTTGATGTATCTGCCCAGTAGCACCAGTAGCGCGAAAACCATTGCGCCAGAAGCCACGAGCGAGAGTGCCGTCAGCAAGCCGAGCACACGGTAATACAACAGTGCGTACACCAGCACCAGCGCCAGACCGACGGCACCGGCGATGAGGCCCGCCCGCAGCGACGTCAGACCGAGTGTGGCGGAAACGGTTTCGGCCTCCGAGGACTCAAAGGACAGCGGAAGCGAACCGTACTTCAGCACGTTGGCAAGTTCACGACCGGAATCCTGGGTGAAGCGGCCGGTGATCTGGGTGCGGCCGCCGGGGATCGCCTCCTGGATCTCGGGGGCGCTGACCACCTGGGAGTCGAGGGTGAACGCGGTCTGGGTACCGACGTTGGCCGCGGTGAAGTCCGCCCAGATCTTCGCGCCCTCGGGCTTGAACTGCACGTCGACGACGTAGTCGCCGCGCTGCTGATCCAGACCCGAACTGGCGCTCTCGATCTGCTCGCCACTCATGATCGACTTGTCCAGCAGGTACACGGTGGTGTGGTCGGTCGAGCAGGTCACCAACGGCAGGTTCGGGTCGTCGTTACCCGCCAGCACGTCCTCGTCGTTGCAGCGGGTGGCCTGGAACTGCAGGGCCAGCAGCTGGATGCTCTGGTCGGTGCTCTGGCGTAGCTGCTTCTCGTCGGAGATGCGCTGGGCCAGATCGGCTTTGGACCCGGGCGGCGGGGGCGCGGGGGCCGGGCCACCGGGGGCCGCGGGGGCTCCGGGCGCCGGAGCACCGGGAGCGGGTGCGCCGGGGGCGGCGGGTTCGCCGGGCGGCGGGGCGGGTGTCGGCGCGGGCTCCAGCGGGTACGGCCGCGGCTGCGCGGGCGGAGCGGCGGGAGCAGGCTCGGCCGGGGCGGGTGCTTCGGGCGCACCGGTGGCGGGCTGACCCGGCGGACGGATCGGCGCTTCGGGTTCGGCGGGGGCCAACGCGGGCAGGCCACTGCCCCCAGGCATTCCGGGCGGGGCTCCGGGCATTCCCGGCGGCGCGCCCGGAGGGGCACCGGGCGCGCCCTGCGGCGGCTGTCCCGCGCCCTGCGCGGGGATCGCGTGGATGACGGGGCGGATGTAGAGCCGCGCGGTCTGCCCGAGGTTGCGCGCCTCGCTGCCGTCGCTGCCCGGCACGGTGATGACGAGGTTGTTGCCGTCGATGACCACCTCGGACCCGGACACACCGAGACCGTTCACGCGCGAGCTGATGATCTCCTGCGCCTGCATCAGCGACTCCCGCGACGGCTCGGAGCCGTCCGGGGTACGTGCGGTCAGCGTGACGCGGGTGCCGCCCTGCAGGTCGATACCCAGCTTCGGGTCGGCCTGCTTGTCGCCGGTGAGGAAGACGAGAAGGTAGACGCCGACCAGAAGGATCAGAAAAAGCGCCAGGTACCGGGCAGGATGCACCGGCGCCGAAGTCGATGCCACGGTTGTTGGGTCTCCTTGAAAAGCGATCTACACGGGGCGAGTGTTACGGGGAGGGTACGCGCTGAGCCTGAGCCCGTTGCGGTCAGTTGCCGTCCGTCTTGGGTGCCGGACGATCCGTCAGCTCCACGGCGCTGGACTGCTCGTCGGCGTATTCGAGGTCATCGCCGTCGGCGTCGTCATCGGCATAGTCATCGTCGTCGGCGGCGTCCTCGATGCGATCGCGGACCGCCAGCTTCATCCAGGTGGTGACCACGCCGGGGGCGATCTCCAGCTCGACGTTGTCGGCGGAGATGCCGGTGATGGTGCCCTGCATACCGGACGTGGTGTGGACCCGGTCCCCCACGGTCAGCGACTCGTGCAGGTCGATGGTGGCCTGCATGGCTTTCTTTTGCTTGCGCGAGGCGAAGTACATGAACGCGCCCATGATGAGGATGAGCGGTAGAAATACGACCAGATCCATGAAACAGCTGTCTTTCGTGGTTGTTGCGCGGGCATGGCTGTGCAACCTCGGTCGCGGCGCCTCGTCGGAACCCAGTGTGCCATCACCGCCTCGGGAAACCGCGACGCCCTACCCAACCGGCCGAATCGCAGCCGCAGCGCCGTCCAGGGTCGCATTCCGTTCGTCCGGCGCCTTGAATACGACGGAAATAGTGGCAAGATAGTGCCCGCGATACTCGATCCGAAGTCACATAGCTGTTCAACTTCTGTTTTCACCCGCGTGGGCAGTCGGCGGATTAGGCTCGGATCGCGTGTCATCCCCGCCGTGCACACCGAGCAGGAGTCAACCGTGACTGCCGTCGAGCAGACCCGTCATCTCGCCACCACCATCCCCGGCCCGAAGTCGTCGGCCCTGATCGAGCGCAAGAATGCCGCGGTGTCCCGCGGCGTCGGCACCACCATGCCGGTCTACACCGCGCGCGCCGCCGGCGGCATTCTCGAGGACATCGACGGCAACCGGCTCATCGACCTGGGTTCGGGTATCGCGGTCACCACCATCGGCAATGCCTCGCCGCGCGTCGTCGACGCCGTGGCCGGCCAGGCCGCGCGATTCACCCACACCTGCTTCATGGTGACGCCCTACGAGGAGTACGTGGCCGTCTGCGAGCAATTGAACCGGCTGACCCCCGTCGCCGGGGACAAGCGCTCGGCGCTGTTCAACTCCGGCTCGGAGGCCGTCGAGAACGCCGTCAAGATCGCCCGGGCCTACACGCGCAAACAGGCCGTCGTCGCGTTCGACCACGCGTATCACGGCCGCACCAACCTGACGATGGCGCTGACGGCCAAGTCCATGCCCTACAAGCACGGTTTCGGCCCGTTCGCGCCCGAGGTGTACCGCGCCCCCCTGTCCTATCCGTTCCGCGACGCCGAGTTCGGCAAGGACCTGGCCACCGACGGCGAGCTGGCCGCCAAGCGGGCCATCAGCGTGATCGACAAGCAGGTCGGCGCGGACAACCTGGCGGCCGTCATCATCGAGCCGATCCAGGGTGAGGGCGGTTTCATCGTTCCCGCCGAGGGCTTCCTGGCCACCCTGCTGGATTGGTGCCGCAAGAACAACGTCGTGTTCATCGCCGACGAGGTGCAGACGGGCTTCGCCCGCACCGGCAAGATGTTCGCCTGCGAGCACGAGGGCATCGATCCGGACCTGATCGTCACCGCCAAGGGCATCGCCGACGGCATGCCGCTGTCCGCGGTCACCGGGCGCGCCGAGATCATGGACGCTCCGCACGTCTCCGGGCTCGGTGGCACCTACGGCGGCAACCCGGTGGCCTGCGCGGCCGCCCTGGCGACCATCGAGACCATCGAAGCCGACGGTCTGGTGAACCGCGCCGCCGAGATCGAGACCCTGATGAAGGAGCGGTTGGGCCGGATCCAAGCCGACGACGACCGCATCGGCGACGTGCGGGGCCGCGGCGCGATGATCGCCGTCGAGCTGGTCAAGTCGGGCACCACCGAGCCCGACGCCGAGCTGACCAAGGCGCTGTGCGCCAGCGCCCATACCCAAGGCGTCATCGTATTGTCTTGCGGCACTTACGGGAACGTGCTGCGCTTCCTGCCCCCGCTGGCCATCTCCGATGACCTCCTGAACGAGGGCCTCGACGTGCTGGCGGAGGCGCTCAAGAAGCTCTGACATGTGACGGTGTTCACAGCCTCGCCCGTCCGTTGAGTAGCATCCGTCGAAACACTCGAGCCTGACCGACGGATGACCTATTGAGGGAATACATGACTGCGCTGCAGTCGTGGTGGCACCAGCCGGACCACTACGACTGGCTCTCGAGCTACCTCGAGGTCCGGGGGCTGCGCGGGCTGACCCGTTTCATGATGATGGCCGTCATCCTGTTGCTCTGCGCTGCACCACTTCTCATGCATCTGAGCCCGGACGGACCGGCGGCCGGGATCCCGTCGGCGCTGTCGTGGGCGGTCGCCGCGGTGAACGTCGGCCTCGCGGTGATATGGGCACGCCGGTGGCCCACCGCGGCCCAGTCCAAAGCCTTCGCGCTGATCGCCGCGCTGTGTATCGCGGCGTTCTGCATGCTCGACCAGAACCCGGCGGCCGGCATGCTCGGTTGTGCGGTGTTCGCGGCCCTGGCCGGATACGTGGCGTTCTTCCACACCAGTCCCTACCTGGTGGCGGTCTTCGTGCTGGCACTCACCACCACCGTCATCAGTGCGGCGCGGGTGGCCGCGGCGGGTGATCCGGCCGCCGCGGCGGGAAAGTTCCTGGTGGTACTGGTCAGCGTCCTGGCCGTACCGTGCTCGGTCCAGGTGGTGGTCCATCTGCTGGGCAGCGACGCGGCCGAGTCCGACATCGACGCGCTCACCGGGGTGCGCAACCGGCGAGGCTTCTACCGGGCCGCCTATGACCTGGTGCTCGGGGCGCGTGACGCCGGGACGACCATCAGCCTGGTGCTGGTCGACCTGGACGGTTTCAAGCGGATCAACGACACCCACGGCCACACCGCAGGCGACAAGCTGCTCATCGCCGTCAGCGACATCTTGCGCAGGCATGCCGACGGCGACAACATCGCGGCACGCTTCGGCGGCGAGGAGTTCGTCATCGCCGGGAACATCGCCGACGGCGTAGCGGTGGCGCTCGCCGACCGGGTGCGCCACGATGTGGCCGCGCTACCCGAGTCGATCACCGTCAGCGTCGGCGTGGCCACGGCACAGGTGGGCGGCATCACCGATGCCGAGGTGCGCGCGTTGCTCGATCGCCTGGTGGAAGCCGCCGACGGTGCCATGTACGACGCCAAGCGCGCAGGCGGGAACCAGGTGCAGTTGAGCACCCAGGCGGTCCGCCCGCGCTGACCTCAGTGCGGGACCGGCGTGCGCCGATGCCAGAACGAGCGACGGCGGCGCGGCTCGAGCACCTCGTCGGGCTCATCGATCTCCGTGGCCACCGGGCGCCGCGCATAACTTGCGTCGCGAACGCTGCGCACCGACAACCGGCCCACGGCCATCGCGGCCAGCACGGCGATGAGGGTGCCCAGCCCGGTGAAGAACGCCAACTCCAGCAGCAGCACGCCGTTCGAGTTGAGCGATGTCGTCGGGGCGCCGATATCGCCCAGCGCCAGCGTCGCGGTGAACGACCTGCCGATGACGAACCAGACGCCGGCCGCCACGCCCAGCCAACCGCCGAGCATCGCCGTCGCGCGGTTGCCCGACATCAGCAGCATCAGACCACCGAGCACCGCCACGACGCCGGGTAGCACCTCGAGCCAGCCGCGGGCTGCGGTCCAGGTCCACGCCTGGGCCGGGGTGTAGGCGAAGTCCAGGTAGGGGCCGATGAACGGCGCCAGCGCACCCCACGCACCCAGCACCACCAAGAGAAATCCGCTCGCAGCGCCCCGGCTGCGCGGGATCGCGAGCCGTCCGGTGCGGGCCGGAACCACAGTCTCGGTCATATCTCCTCCTCATTCCCGATGCGCCGGGATACCCGTTAGCCGAGTTGGTGAATCCTGGCAGTCCAGGAATAACTCTCAGCAAACCGGTGTGCGTCTGGGTAGGATCCGTGGCGACGCGCTTTCTCCATGTCGGACTCCGGGGATTGCCCGCCCCAAACCCGATCGCCGACAGACGAGCTAACAGTGAACTGGATCCGCAGGTGGTGGCGACAGCCCGACCACTACGACTGGCTGTCCGATTACCTGGACTCACAAGGCCAGCAACGCCCCATCCGGATATTTCTCGCCATGACGCTCGCGGTGCTCAGCCTGATCCCCATCCTGATGCAGCTGAGCCGCGGCGGCCCGGTCGGCGTGCTCGCCATGGTCGTCATGATCACCGCCTCCGGGTTGTGTCTGGTCATGGCGGCGATGTGGTTGATCCGATGGCCCACCCGCACCCAGTCCCGGGTGTTCGCCATCGGGTCGGCGATCTGCGTCGGTGCGGCCTGCCTGGCCGAGCCGGACCCGCAGTCCGGGCTGATCGGCTGCAGCATCTTCGCGGCCATCGCCGGTCTGGTGGCGTTCACCCACACCAGTCCGTACCTCGCGTTGATCACGACGATCGCTCTGGTGGCAGTCACCGGTTGCGCGGCGAAGATCGCCGCGCACGGTGACCTGATGGGCGGGGTGAGCAAGGCGATCATCGTGCTGGTCGGCATCATCACCGTCCCCGCCGTCGGCCAGATCATGGTGCAGATGCTGGGTACCGGCGCGGTCCAGTCCGACGTCGACGCACTGACCGGGCTGCACAACCGGCGCGGTTTCTACCGGGGGGCCGCCGACATGGTCACCCGCGCCCGGCATCACCGCGCCACCCGCGTCGGCGTGGTGCTGGCAGATCTGGACAACTTCAAGCGCATCAACGATACCGCCGGGCATGCGGCCGGGGACCGGGTGCTGATCGCCGTCGCTGCCGCGCTGCGACGGGCGGCCGGCAAAGCGGCGATCACCGCCCGGGTGGGCGGCGAGGAGTTCCTGGTCGCCGCGGCGGTGGGCGGTGGTGGACTGCGGGCCCTGGCCGAGCGGGTCCGCGCCGAGGTCGACCACCTGCCACACGGCGTGACCATCAGTGTCGGTGCAGCCTGCGCCCGATCGGCGGACGACACCGACATCCGGCTACTGCTGGAGCAGCTGATCGAGATGGCCGACACCGCCATGTACACGGCAAAGCGGGCGGGCGGAAACCGGATTCACTGCTGCGATCTGGACGCGCTGCCGGACCATCGGAGCGCTATGCCAGCGCCACCGCCAGCAGCACCACCGCGATCAGCGGGAACACGCCCTGCGTGACGGCGGCACGCGCCTTGTCCGGGGACGACAGCAGCAGGACCAGCGCCGCCGCCAACATCGAGCCGACCCCGGCGAAGATCAGCGCGGCACCGACGGCCGTGCAGCCGGACAGCAGGAACGCGATACCGATCCCCGCCATGATCGCCAGGAACAAGTTGTAGAACCCCTGGTTGAAGGCGAGCTCCTTGGTGGCCGCCGCTTCTTCCGCGGAGATACCGAAGGTCGCCCTGGTCCGGGCCGAGGTCCAGGTCAGCGATTCCATCACGAAGATGTACACGTGCAGCAGCGCGGCAAGGCCCGCGACGATCACACCGGCGGTCAGCATGCCGTCTATTCAAACAGTCCGACGCCGCCCAGTCCGGCGACCGGAGGTTGCAGGCCCAGGTGTGTCCACGCCTGCGGTGTCGCCACCCGGCCGCGCGGGGTCCGGGCGATCATGCCGGCCCGCACCAGGAACGGCTCGCAGACCTCTTCCACGGTGGTCGCTTCCTCCCCCACCGCGACGGCCAGGGTGGACACCCCGACCGGCCCGCCGCCGAAGCTGCGGGTCAGCGCCGACAACACGGCACGGTCCAGCCGGTCCAGGCCGAGCTCGTCGACGTCGTAGACCTCCAGCGCCAACTTGGCGATGTCGCGGGTGATCACCCCGTCGGCGCGCACCTCGGCGTAGTCGCGCACGCGTCGCAGCAGGCGGTTGGCGATCCGGGGTGTTCCCCGGGAGCGCCGCGCCACCTCCGAACCGGCCTCGACCCCGAGTTCGATACCCAGGATCCCAGCCGAGCGGGCCAGGACCCGCTCCAGGTCCGCGGGCTCGTAGAAATCCATGTGCGCGGTGAAGCCGAACCTGTCGCGCAGCGGCCCGGTCAGCGCTCCGGATCGGGTGGTGGCACCCACCAGGGTGAACGGCGCGACGTCGAGCGGAATCGAGGTGGCGCCAGGGCCTTTGCCGACGACGACGTCCACCCGGAAGTCCTCCATCGCGAGGTAGAGCATCTCCTCGGCGGGCCGGGCGATCCGATGGATCTCGTCGATGAACAGCACGTCACCCTCGACCAGGTTGGACAGCATCGCCGCGAGGTCGCCCGCGCGTTCCAGCGCGGGACCCGAGGTGACGCGCAGCGCCGCGCCGAGCTCGGCGGCGATGATCATCGCCAACGATGTCTTGCCCAGGCCGGGTGGACCGGACAGCAGGATGTGATCCGGTGTGCCGCCGCGGTTCTTGGCTCCCTCGAGGACGAGCTGTAGCTGTTCGCGCACCCGGTGCTGGCCGATGAACTCCTGCAGCGACTTGGGCCGCAGACTCGCGTCGACATCGCCTTCGCCGACGGTCAGTGCGGGTGAGACGTCTCGCTCGGGTTCTTCGCCGGACTCCTCGGTGAATCTGCCCATCACTTCTTACCCAGCATCGACAGCGCGGCGCGCAGCGCACTGGACGTGGTGGCCTCCGGGTCGTCGGCGAGCACCTTGTCGGTGGCCTCCTCGGCCTGCTTGGCGGCAAAACCAAGCCCGACAAGGGCTTCCACGACAGGGCCGCGAATACCGAACCCGCCGGCGGTCACCGGGCCCGCACCGGCGACCGCGCCGATCTTGTCGCGCAGCTCCAGCACCATGCGTTCGGCACCGCGCTTGCCGATGCCGGGCACCCGGATCAGCGCGTTGACATCGCCGTCGGCGAGCGCTTGGCGCAGCGCCTGGGCGTCGTAGACGGCGAGGGTGGCCAGCGCGATCTTGGGTCCGACGCCGGATACCCCCAGCAGCGTGGAGAACAGGTCCCGGGCCTCGCCGTCGACGAAGCCGTACAGCGTCATCGAGTCCTCACGCACGATCATCGCGGTGATCAACCGGGTCTCGTCGCCGCGGCGCAAGGTCGCCAGCGTGGACGGGGTGGCCATCACCTTGTAGCCGACACCGGCGGCCTCGATGACCGCGTGATCCAGCGCGATGTCGATCACCTCGCCGCGCACCGAGGCGATCATGCCCGGGCCGCCTTCAGCCGGGCCTGATAGGTGCGTTTGGCCTCGGCGGCCTTGGCCTCCGCCTCGGCCATCCGCGCGATCATCGGTGCGCGCCAGCAGTGGCAGATGGCCAGCGCGAGTGCATCCGCGGCGTCGGCAGGTGTCGGTTTCTGTTGCAGGGCAAGGATTTTGGTGACCATGGTGGTGACCTGCGCCTTATCCGCCCTGCCGTTTCCGGTCACCGCGGCCTTCACCTCACTGGGGGTGTGGAAGTGCACGTCGATATCGCGCTTGGCGGCCGCCAGGGCGATGACCCCACCGGCCTGCGCGGTGCCCATCGCGGTGTTGGCGTTCTGGTTGGCGAACACCCGCTCGATGGCGATGACGTCGGGTCGGTGGGTGTCCATCCAGTATTCGACGGCGTCACTGATGGTGAGCAGCCGCTTGTGCAGCGGGCTGTCCGCGGGGGTGCGCACCACGTCGACATCGAGGGCGATGACGTGCCTGCCCCGACCGGTCTCGATGACCGACAGGCCGCAGCGCGTCAACCCGGGATCGACTCCCATTACCCGCACGCCAATCCCTTCGCCGAACAGAACACGTGTTCGATTAGGGTAACCGGCGGGTGTGTCACCTCCGGACAGGGACACGCCCGCCATCAGATCGAGTAGTGCCCGGATCGCCAACCCTGCGCCACCCCCAGCGCGTGCTCGTCGATCCGCGCGCCGGACCGCCGCCAGCCGCGTACCAACTCGGTCTCCACCTCGTGGCCGCCGCGTTCGATGACGATGCGCCATCGCCCCCCGAGACCCTTGGTCAGCAGCCAGAACGGCCACAGCAGCAGGAACGGCGCGGCGACCAACAGGCTGAACCAATGGAGGTCGATGACATCGCTGAGATCGGGGAAAGGCCACCATCGCCGGTGCACCGACCACTGCGTCCCGTTGGGGTCCGTGACGACTGCCATGCCGACATCCTGGCAGTCTTGTTTCATGCATGTCGTCATCGCCGGTGGACACGGCAAGATCGCCCTCATCCTGGAACGCCTGCTCGCCGACCGCGGTGACACGGTGAGCGGACTGATCCGCAATCCCGACCATCGCGCCGACCTGGAAGCCGTGGGCGCCCTGGCCGTCGTGCTCGACCTGGAGCGGGCGACTGTCGAACAGGTCACCGCCGCGGTCCACGGCGCCGACGCGGTGGTGTTCGCCGCCGGTGCCGGGCCGGGCAGTGGTGCCGGACGCAAGCAGACCGTCGACCACGATGCGGCGGTGCTGCTCGCCGACGCTGCCGAAGCCGCCAGGGTGCAGCGCTACGTGATGGTGTCGGCGATCTCCGCCGATGACCGCAGCCTGGATGCCGGCTACGACGAGGTGTACCGCGCCTACATCCGGGCCAAATCCGATGCGGACGCCAATGTTTCGGCCCGCACCGCATTGCGGACGACCATCGTGCGCCCGGGTCGGCTCACCGACGAACCGGGCACCGGGACCGTGCACGTCGCCGAGTCGACAGGCCGGGGCGCGATCCCGCGCGAGGACGTGGCCGCGGTTCTGCTGGCGGTGCTGGACACGCCGGGCTCCGCGGGACGGACCTTCGAACTGGTGTCCGGCGGTACCCCGATCACCGCGGCGCTGACCGGCTAGTTGTGATGTCCAGGGACGTTGTCCGGTTAGTTGTCGGTGAGCCTGTGTGACAGGTGAAGGCCTCCGGTTGTGAAGTGGAGCTGTCTAGGAACCGCTTCACTAACCAGGAGGCCTTCGTGTCCCACGCTAACGCGGCTTTGACCCC